>JAXEXE010000036.1:0-31641 GCA_034113565.1 Faecousia sp. | reverse complement strand
ATCAACGCATTGCGGGAGGATGCACAGTACGGGGGCATTCTGAAGAATCGGAACAGCCTTTCTTCTTACTGCTGGATGCACCGGGACAGCAGCTTCGGCAATGATCGGAACGAATATGGCTTCCGGGCGGATACCCCCCATTATTCCTATCTGCTGCGGCTGAATCCCAACAAGGGCGAGTACAACATCTATTGCTATTGTTATATCCGGCAATGGCTGGATCGGCACATGCGGCAAGCCGAAAAGGGCATCCGCTTCATTACCCCGGACTATAAGGAAGTGTTTCGGATTCCTGACGGTGACAGGATTCGCATGACGCTCCCCTCCGGCGAAACATTGGAACAGACCTGCCGCTATATTGATGATACCCATTTGGAGGTTGGAAACAATCTCTACCATATTTGTGAGTTTGCCGAGCGGATGCAGCACAATGGTGTTAAGACCATTCCGCTGCGTTCGTCACTGCCCGATAAATGCTTCAGCGTTCTGGAATCCACAGGTGAAATGATCGTCATTACCAAGGGTGAAAAAGGCTATACCCCCACGGGAATTTTCCCACAGGATACTTCCCCAAGAGAGGGCGCCACTGCTGCCAATGCAGCCAATGGCGTGACCAAAGCACAGGAAGCCGCTATGGTAGCCGGTTCCATGTTCGGTTGGGATACCCCTGCCGCAGATCCCAAGAATTACGATGTGGAGGGTATTCCCATCCGCCCCAAAGCCAAAGACCGCAGCGAACGATAATTGCCGGGAGGGAAACCGATGGCATCAAAATATGAACGGATCACGGATTTATACTTGCAGACCGCAGGCGAAGTGGCAACGCAGGAAGGCTGGCCCCGGTTTCTGACCACCGCCTGTTATAACTTCCGGCTTTCCTTTGATAAGCAAGTTCTTTTGTATGCCCAGCGCCCGGATGCCACCGCAGTCCTGCCCATTGAAGGGCGGCAAGGCTGGAACCAGCGGTTCGGGCGGTGGGTCAATCGCGGCTCCAAGGGTATTGCCATTCTGGACAGCGACAGCAATGGGCAGGCGCGAATCAAATACCATTTTGACATTGCAGATACCCATGAGGGACGGCACCCTCGTTCTGTGCCTATCTGGGCGGTGCGCCCGGAGCAGGAGCAGGCAATCATGGAAACGCTGGAAAACAGCTTTGGCGCACTGAAAAACAAAGATTCATTGAGGGATGCCCTACTTTCAGCAGCTTCCAATGCCATGGAGGATAACTTTCAGGACTATCTGGCGCAGCTCATTTATTATAAGGAAGGCAGCTTCCTGGAGCCGCTGGATGAGGAATCGCTGGAAGCCATTTTTAAGCCCCTGCTTCAAAACAGCATCGGCTATATGCTGCTGGTGCGCTGCGGCATTGATCCTTCTAAGCATTTTACCCCGGAGGATTTCAGCTACATCAGCGGTTTCAATACCTTGCAGACCATCAACGCATTGGGTACGGCCACCAGCGACATTTCTCAGATGTGCCTGTCCGAAATCGCCCGCACGGTGCTGTCCTTGCAGAGGCAACAAAATCGCACATTTGAAGATGCAGCCCCAAAGGAGTATGCTGTAGTTGAAAACCAACCGGAAAGGAGCATGAACCATGACACAGATCACATACACGAAGCAGGGGGATTATCTGCTTCCCAATCTTCTTCCACCCCAGGAACCCCAGATTCCCCTTGGGAAGTACGCATCGATGCGCCGCAGATTCCTGCAGCAGCACCGGAAAGTGACCTACACGAATCTTCTGACCACGGGGCAGCTCCACAGTCACCTGATGGAGATCGAGGAGACAGCCAAGCAGAGAATCTCGCTGATGGTAGCGCAGATGGCGCAGACCGAGGGCGTGACGGAGAAACTGAAAGCCACCGACCAGATGAAATGGGTGAGGCTGATGAACAACTTCCGCTCAGCAGCGGAGGAGCAGATTCTGCAGGAACTGATTTACGCATAGATGGAATTATACCGCCGCCCAGTTTTGAGGAACAAATCTCCTTTTTGGGCGGCGGTTATCTTGCGCCGGAGCAGGAGGGCGAACAGCAAACCTTCTTATCCCAGCCGCAGCTTCCCCAGCAGGTCATTGATGAAGCCCTGTGTATCGGTTTCAATGACCAAAACAGCCGCCTGATTATCTGCGCCTATTTCATGAAAGACAAGCCGCTGGAAGACAATGCCGCTTTTCTGCAAAAGCGCTACGGCACCAACGGCGCGGGGCTTTTCATTCAGGATCGGGAGTATGCCATCTGGTATGATGCGGATGGTATCCGCATTGCCACCGGGCGCACCGTCCAGAAGCGGTATACCACCCTGGTCACATGGGAGCAGGCTGCAAAACGCATCCGGGAGCTGCTGGACTTGGGGCGGTACATGCCCCAGAGCGAGCTTGACCGGGTACAGGACTTCGAGCGTTTGGAGCTTGCAAAGTCCCTGATGTATGCCAGACGGGAATTCAGCGACGAGGCCAGGGATGCCGGGTATCTTCCTCTGACCACGCTGACCTATTCTGGAAAGGGTGGCTTCCCGGAAATCGAAACCCAGATGCAGCATCTGCTGGAAGATCGTGACACGCTCGGTCAACTTGTAGACGAATGGGCATTATTTGCCGCCGTCTGTGAAAAAGACCGCAGTCTCCTGCGCAGCCGCTGGTATGACCCCGCAGCACTTCTGGGCCGTCTGGAAGATTTGCAACGGGAACCGCATATTTTCACCGCCGCCGATGGGTATGACCCACAGCGGCGGTTTTTCATTTCCGACGATGAAATAGACCGTATTCTGCGTGGCTCCGAGAGGAGCTTTGAATCCCGACTGGATACCTTCTCTTTTTTCAGCCGGAACACCGATACCAAAGAGCGTGAACGGTTTCTGAAACAGCAGCATGGTGAGTACAGCGGCTATCATGGTGGGAACGACAACCAGACCTATACCTCTGCCGGTCTGGCCTTCAGCCACGGCGATCTGGGTGCCCCCTATGCGCAGGTGGAACTGAAATGGCCTGCTGTCACAAAGCGGATTTCTGACATGATTTCCATGGGCAGATTCTTGTATCCCAGCGATGCCGAGAGGATGGCGGACTACGAAGTCAAGCAGCTTGCAAAGCTGGTTATGAACTTCTTCCGGGACGCCCCTGATGAATCTGCCAGACCTACCGAAAAGAGTATCTTTGACTACTGGGATGGGGTAGCGGATATTCAGGGACAGCTAACAGACCTGGAGCGTGTAAGGGAAATCCATGAAACCATGATGCTGCCCCTGTGGAACGCAACCCTGCCGGGTGACCGCTTTTATCAGGAGCGGGAGCGTGGTATGGAGGCAATGCAGGCATATCAGGCGGGCACCTTCTCTGTTTTCGGCAGAGATCATACTCTCCGTCCGCTGAATGGGGTGCCAAAGCAGGTTGAGCCGCAAGAGCAGGAGGATACCTTTGACGATATTGACCCGAAACAGATTCGGGAAAATCTGGCACAGCGAGGTATCGTCAACGGCAAGTTGGTTGCCCCGGAGGCTTTGGACAAGGATCCCTTTATCCAGCAAGTGGCAGCAGATGCCGCAGCAGCTCAGGAGCCTGCCGCCCCAATTCCGCCCCAGCCGAAACCTAAGAAGGAGCGCATCACCTTTGAGCAGTTGTATCCGGAGATTCCCAGGGATCAGCGCACCAATTTCCGCATCACCGACCCGGAGCTGGGCTATGGAACCGCCAGCGAGAAGTATGCTGCCAATGTTGCCGCTATCCGTACGCTGAAACGCATTGAGGACGAGGGCAGGCTGGCAACGCCCGTGGAGCAGGAAATCCTCTCCCGGTATGTGGGCTGGGGCGGTTTGGCGGACTGCTTTGACGAAAAGCACAGCAAATATCAGGAGCTAAAAGCATTACTCTCCGAAGAAGAATACGCCGCCGCCAGAGCCAGCTCTCTGACTGCGTTCTACACCTCCCCAGTTATTATCGGGGCCATGTATCAGGCTTTGGAGCGGATGGGATTCCGGGAGGGCAATATTTTGGAGCCATCCTGTGGTGTGGGCAATTTCATTGGCATGATTCCCGAAAGCATGGCAGGCAGTCACGCCTATGGCGTGGAGTTGGATTCCATCTCCGGGCGCATCGCCCAGCAGCTATATCAGAACAGTTCCATCGCTGTCACCGGCTTTGAAAAGGTGCAGATGCCGGACAGCTTCTTTGATGTGGCCATCGGCAATGTTCCCTTTGGCGATTTCAAGGTGCTGGACAAGCGGTACGATAAGCACCATTGGCTGATCCACGATTACTTTTTCGGAAAGGCCCTGGATAAGGTCAGACCCGGCGGCATTGTGGCGTTCATTACCAGCAAGGGTACGATGGACAAAGAAAACTCTGCCGTGCGGAAATATCTTGCCCAGCGGGCTGACCTTATCGGTGCCATCCGTCTGCCCAACACCGCCTTCAAGCGCAATGCCGGAACGGAAGTCACCAGCGATATTCTCTTCCTGCAAAAGCGGGACCGCATGACGGACATCGAGCCGGACTGGGTGCATCTGGACACCGATGCCAACGGCATCCGCATGAACAGCTATTTTGTCCAGAATCCAGACATGATTCTGGGCGAGATGGTCATGGAGTCCACCCGGTTCGGCATGGACAGCGTCTGCCGTGGGGATGAAAATGCCGATCTGTCTGAGCTGCTGCAAGGTGCCATTCAAAATCTTCATGCAGAAATCACCGAGTACCAGCATGAGGAATTGGAGGAGGAAGATAATTCCATCCCTGCTGACCCCAATGTGCGGAATTTCAGCTACACTATCGTGGACGGAAAAGTGTACTTCCGGGAAAACAGCCGCATGAATCCTGTGGAGTTTTCCGTAACGGCAGAAAACCGCATCCGGGGCATGATTGCCCTGCGGGATTGTGTGCGCAGGCTCATTGACTATCAGACGGAAGGGTATCCCGACGAGGATATTCAGAGGGAGCAGGCGCAGCTCAATACCCTCTACGATGACTATACGAAAAAGTACGGTCTGCTGTCCAGCCGGGGCAACAGTCTGGCCTTTGGGGAGGATTCCAGCTATTTCCTGCTGTGTTCTCTGGAGGTGCTGGATGAGGAGGGCAACTTCAAGCGCAAGGCGGATATGTTCACCAAGCGCACCATCCGTCCCCATGTGGCTGTCACCTCTGTGGATACCGCCAGCGAAGCCCTCGCCGTGTCCATTGCCGAAAAAGCGCGGGTGGATATGCCCTTCATGGCAGAGCTGTCCGGGAAAACCGAGCAGGAACTGGAAACGGAGCTGGCAGGCGTTATCTTCCGGGATGTAAACTGTGCCGAGCGCAAAGAGGAAATCCCGGTTGCCTTCGTGGATTTGGAGCGGTATGCCTTTGTCACCGCAGACGAGTACCTGTCCGGCAATGTGCGCCGGAAGCTGCGAATGGTAAAGGCTCTGTGCGAGGTACTGCCCGAAGAAAAAGCAGCTTTGCTTCAGCGAAATGTTGCCGCTCTGGAAGCTGTGCAGCCGGTGGATTTGACTGCCGGTGAAATCGGTGTCCGCATTGGCGTCAACTGGGTACCCAGGGAGGTCTACGAGCAGTTTTTGTATGAGGTGATTGGCACCAGCGCCTACGCACGGGACAAAATCCATGTGCTGTATTCGCCCCATTCCGGCGAGTGGAATGTAACCAACAAATCCTTTGACGGCAGCAACATCAAGGCGGTCACCACCTACGGCACCAAGCGCATCAATGCTTACCACATCTTTGAGCAGACCCTGAATCAGAAAGATGTCCGCATTTATGACACCAAAATAGATGCCAACGGCAACGAAGTCCGGGTGCTGAACAAGAAGGAAACCGCCATTGCCCAGGATCGTCAGGAGCTGATCAAGGCGAAATTCGCGGAATGGGTTTGGAGAGACATTGACCGCCGGGAGCGTCTGTGCGGCATTTACAATGAAATTTTCAATGCCATCCGCCCCCGAGAATACGATGGTCAGCACATTCGATTCTCCGGAATGAACCCGGAAATCACCCTACGAAAGCACCAGATCAACGCCATCGCCCACATTATGTACGGCGGAAATACATTGCTTGCCCACGAAGTAGGGGCAGGCAAGACCTTCGAGATTGTTGCGGCGGCAATGGAAAGCAAGCGGCTGGGTCTGTGTACCAAGTCTTTGATTGTGGTGCCCAACCACATAACAGAGCAGTGGGCGGCAGAGTGGCTCCAGCTTTACCCCTCCGCCAATATCCTGGTTGCTACCAAAAAGGACTTTGAAACCAAAAACCGCAAGAAGTTCTGTGCCCGGATTGCCACCGGCGATTATGATGCCATTATTATCGGTCACAGCCAGTTTGAGAAGATTCCCATGTCCCGTGAGCGGCAGGAAATCATTCTGCGGCGGCAGATTGACAGCATCCTGGACGGCATCCGGGAAGCCAAGCGGAACCATGCGGAGAACTATTCCATTAAACAGATGGAGCGCACCCGGAAATCGCTGGAAAATAGGTTGGCGAAGCTCAACGACCAGAGTCGCAAGGACGATGTGGTGACCTTTGAGCAGTTGGGCGTTGACCGCATCTTTGTGGATGAGAGTCATTATTTTAAGAATTTATTCCTCGCAACAAAAATGCGCAATGTGGGTGGTATTGCCCAGACAGAAGCACAAAAGTCCTCGGATTTGTTTATGAAGTGCCAGTATCTGGACGAAATCACCGGCAATCGTGGCGTGATTTTCGCTACCGGCACCCCCATCTCGAATAGTATGGTAGAGTTGTATACCATCCAGCGGTATTTGCAGTATAGCACTTTGGCAGAAATGGGGCTGCTGAACTTCGATGACTGGGCGGCTAACTACGGAGAGACCGTCACCGCCATTGAGCTGTCCCCGGAAGGCAGCGGCTACCGCAGCAAGACCCGGTTTGCCAAGTTCTACAACCTGCCCGAGCTGATGTCCACCTTCAAGATGGTTGCGGATATTCAGACGGCGGATATGCTCATGCTCCCAGTTCCGAAAGCCAACTTCCACACAGAGGTCATCAAGCCCTCGTCCATGCAGGAGGATATGATTAAATCCCTGGCGGATCGGGCGGAGGAAATCCGGGCCGGTCATGTCGATCCCAGCGTTGATAATATGTTGAAAATCACAAACGATGGCAGAAAATTGGCTCTGGATATGCGGCTGGTCAATCCGTTAGCGCCGGACAGTGATACCAGCAAAACCTCTGTCTGCGCCCGAAATGTCTACTCCATCTGGGAGCGGACACAGGAACAGCGCAGCGCACAGCTTGTTTTTTGCGACCTGTCTACGCCAAAGGGTGACGGTTCCTTCAATATCTATGACGATCTGAAAAAGAAACTGGTTGTCAAGGGTATCCCATCGGAAGAAATCGCCTTTATCCATGAAGCCAATACGGAGGTGCGGAAAAAGGAACTGTTTTCCAAAGTACGCTCCGGGCAAGTCAGAGTTCTGATTGGCAGCACCGCTAAAATGGGCGCAGGCACAAACTGTCAGGACAAACTCATCGCACTCCATGATTTGGATTGTCCGTGGCGCCCTTCTGACCTTGCTCAGCGGCTGGGTAGAATCGTCCGGCAGGGCAATCAGAATCCGGAGGTTGAAATCTTCCGTTATGTCACGGAAAATACCTTTGATGCCTACCTCTACCAGCTTGTGGAGAATAAGCAGAAATTCATTGCCCAGATCATGACCAGCAAAGCCCCTGCCCGTATTGCGGATGATGTGGACGAAACCGCTCTGAGCTATTCTGAGATCAAGGCGCTGGCTACCGGCAACCCGCTGATCATCGAGAAATGCAATCTGGATGTGGAGGTTTCCAAGCTCAATATGCTGAAAGCCAACCACCTGAATCAGCGGTTCGCTCTGGAAAATCTGGTGCTGCGGAAGTACCCGGCTGACATCGCCAAACTCACTGAAGCCATTGCAGGCTACGAAAAGGATGTGGCAACAGCGCAAGCCCACCCCAAATCGGCAGAGGGGTTCATCGGCATGGAGATAAAGGGAACCCGCTATTCCGAAAAAGAAGCCGCTGGCAGGGCGGTTATCAACGCCTGCACCGAACTACAAGGCTCCGAGCCTGTTCCGCTGGGACAGTACCGGGGCTTTTCCATGTCCCTCCAGTACGATGCTGCCCATACAGACTATAGACTGACCATGAAGGGGAAAATGTCCCACACCATCAGCCTGGGTGCGGACATTTTCGGCAACATCACCCGCATGGACAATCTGGTGGACGGTCTGGCAAAGGAACTGGCAGAATATCAGGCAACATTGCAGGATACTCGCACCCAGCTTGCCAACGCCAAGGCGGAAATGGAAACACCCTTTGCCAAGGAAGCGGAACTGGCGGAGAAGTCTGCACGGCTGAAGGAACTGAATATCCTGCTGAATATGGATCAGAGGGACTGCTCAATACTGAATGATGATCATGAGGAAGTAGCAAAGCAGGAAAAACGGAGGGAAATTGAACGTTAAGTTGATTGCGGCACGTATTGTGCCGCAATTATTCAAATATATGAGTACAACTTTTTTGAAGATTATAGACAAATTATTTGATATATGCTATACTGATTTTGGTAGTTTTTATTTGATAAATAGAAAAGAGGAATCAGGATGAAACTTCAGCCAATTATTCGTGTAAAATTAGCAAAGTTCCGGGAAGATTATGAACTCAAAAACGAATCTGAAGGTGTTGCATTTGAAAGATTTGCCAATCAAACTATTTTATCTTCCCATCAGCCTGGTGTTTTCAGCGTTGATGATTCGCTTCTAGATGGGGTTTGTATAGGTGGCCAAAACGACATGGGCCTAGATGGAATCTGCATAAAACTAAATGGATTGCTTATACATACATTACAAGATGCAAAAGACATTTTTGAAAAATACAATCGTGCTGACATTGAGTTTATTTTCATCCAATCAAAATATAAGGAAAAATTCGACTCTGGTGAATATTCAAAATTCACAACTGGCGTTGTCGATTTCTTAAGTAATGACCATTTTCAGCCACATAACTCAAAAATCCAGGAATGGCTAGATATTAAGGAATTCTTATTAAGTGACACTGTCATGATGAGGTGGTCCCGCAACCCTGAAATCCGTCTGTACTATGTGGTTATGGGTACATGGGATGAGTCTCCTCACATTATTGCGCTTTCGCAAAAATGTGAAAAAGAGGTTGAAAGTTTAGAAACTTACGGTGACTTTTCCGTCCAGTATATCGACTCTGCTGCATTTAAAAGAATACTCGATGAGAGTGAAAATTCCTTTTCTGTAGTTTTAAATGTAATTGATACTTTTTCTTTGACCGCTGTTGAAAAGGTTGATAATTCTAGCATTATTCTTTGTACTGCAGAAGAACTATCGAAGCTTTTAATCTCAGAAGAAGGTTTGATTAGAAAAAGCCTATTCGATGACAATGTTCGAGACTATCAAGGTGATACAAATATTAATCAGGATATTTTAGATACGATTGAAACTGATCCTCTTAGCTTTGTATTGCTCAATAACGGAATTACCATCGTTTGTGATGAGATTACAAGTGGAAATCGCAAGGTATCAATTAAAAACCCCCAAATTGTTAACGGATGTCAAACCTGTAATGTAATATATGAAGCAGGAAAAAAGAAATTGGATCTATCCAGGGTGACCATTATTGCAAAGGTAATCGCAACAAGCAGCCTTGATATTACTAACAGAATAGTAAAGGGAACAAATAGACAGAATA
The DNA here is from genome assembly GCA_034113565.1 of Faecousia sp. GTDB lineage: Bacteria > Bacillota > Clostridia > Oscillospirales > Oscillospiraceae > Faecousia. The sequence goes on along the minus strand of JAXEXE010000036.1, from coordinate 21,938 downwards.
TTGTTTATGATGAAGCGTTTGAAATCACTAGACAGTTTCATAAAGACTTGGAAGATTTGTTCAATGCTCTCACTGCGGAAAATGGTGTTCGGTTGTTCTATGAACGCCGTTCAAAACAGTATTCTGATAATCCAACAATTAAACCCTTTGAAAAAATTAATCTCAGAGGAATTCTACAAGGGTTTGTTAGCATATTCCTAAACGAGCCGTTCAAAGGCCATCGCCACGAATCTAAACTCCTTCAAGAATACCGCAACAAGATATTTATTGACACGCAGTCTAAATACCCATACTATGTTGCGGCTCTGATATATTCAAAATTTGATCATGCGCATCGTGCAGATATAATTCCCAAGGATTTGGTACCGTACAAAATGCATTTGTGTTGGCTTATTAAAGAATTATCTGTTCCGAATGCACCAACTATCAATAATGAAAAAGAAATTGATCGGTATTGTGATCAACTAATGAAAAAGATTCTGGATGAAAACGAATGGAATAAAACATTAGCTAAAGCTTGTAGCGTTTTCTCTGAAAAGCAAGCTGAGTGGATTTCTCAAAAGGGAAACAGCTATAAATATGGCATTAAAGATTCTACTGAATTTTTCAACTATCTAAAAAGTTTTCTTTACACGCAGACTCCTACAATCCCAAAAGCCAAAGAAAACGACTCTGATACTTTGCGTTTTCGTGGGACTGTCATTAAAACAGGCGTTGATAGAAATGGAAACTATTACGGATTTATTACCAGACAGCCCCATGACATTTTTTTCCATGAAAAAGATAATGCTGGTCTTTCCTTTGATGGGTTGACTGGACAGGAGGTTCTGTATAATATAATCACAGACAGTAAAAGTGGTAATGAAAAAGCTGTTGCGATTGTTTCCATCCGATAGAAGCAGACAAAGTCTACAGTAGCTAAATTTGAAAAGCTGATATACACTTAATACATAGCCGATTGGTTTTCGTTCTGAGAACCAGTCGGCTAATTTCATTTCAAGGAGTTGATACCATGACCCAAGCAGTGCTGAACACCCAGCTTTACCAGAAGATGTTTGCTGAGCAGGAGCAGTTCAAAGAAGAACTCATGCAGCTGCAGCCGGGAGAGATTTTGCAGAAAGCATACGAATATGTCTGCCGGGAGGATATTCTACTGTCGCTGGAATACAACGACCTTTCTCCCCGGCAAGCAAAAGCCCTTCTGAAATCTCCCACACCGCTGGCGGATGTATTCAAAAAGTGGGATAGCTGGGAAGATAACCACCACATGGAAAATATCTGGAATGCTGTGGAAGCCCGTGCCAATGAAGTGGTACGGGCTGATTTTATTGCCCAAAAAGATGCGAGGTGATTTACTGTGGCGTTTATCCCCCCGGAAACCATCGAAAAAGCAAGGCAGGTGGACTTGCTGACCTATCTGCAAACCTGTGAACCCAATGAACTGGTGCATATCAGCGGCAACCACTACTGTACCCGTGAGCATGATTCCCTGAAAATCTCCAACGGGAAATGGTACTGGTTCTCCCGTGGCTTTGGCGGCTACAATGCGCTGGACTATCTCATTAAGGTTAAGGAAGTCCCCTTCATGGAAGCCGTGGAGCGGATTACCGGGCAGGTGGCATACCAGCCGCAGCAATCCCGTTCACCTAAAACTGAGAAACCCAAGGTGCTGTTGCTGCCCCAGGCCAGCCGCAGTACATGCCGTGTTCATGACTATCTGCGCAGCCGTGGAATTGATTCCGAACTCATTGATTTCTGCATTCAGACGGGACGGCTGTACGAAAGCAGCCCTCACCACAATGCGGTATTTGTCGGGCTGGACAAGTACAACAAGCCCCGGAACGCCAACCTGAGAGGTCTCGGGACAGATTTTATTGGCGATGCAAATGGGAGCGACAAGCGGTTTTCCTTCAGTATCCCGGCACCGAGCAGCGATACCGTTCACCTCTTTGAGAGCGCCATCGATCTTCTGTCTTACGCTACTATTGTGAAAACGAATAGCGGCAACTGGAACCGGGAGCATCTGGTCTCGCTGGCGGGCGTCTACAAGCCCAAGGAGGAGTTGCAGGAAAGCTCTATGCCGCTGGCGCTGAAACGCTATCTGTCCGAACATCCCAACATCCGCTTCATTACCCTTCGCCTGGATAACGATGCCACCGGAGGACGGGCGGCAAAGGCGCTGGTTTCTATGCTGTCGGATCGGTACGAGGTATCTGTCCAACCACCGCCCTACGGCAAGGACTATAACGACTATCTCTGTATGCGGTTGGGGCTTCCCATTACCCACCGGAAGGGAAAAGCGCAGGAGCGTTAACCGTTTGTTTTCAGACAGCACCACCGTTCGCCCCAGAGGGAGAACGAATCTGCAATATACCAGCAAGCATCGTGTTTGTGATACCACAAACACAGCTTGTCAGGGGATAACCCCTGAAACCCTTATTGAATGGAGGAAACAATATGAGAAAAAGAAATGTTCACATCCAGTTTTGGCTGGATAAGAAGGAAGCTGAGACCTTACGGAAAAGAGCAAAGCATGCCGGCCTATCTTCCGCAGCCTATGTGCGCCATCTCATCAACGGCGTTGTTCCGCAGGATGCACCGCCCCCGGACTACTATGCCATGATGCAGCAACTCTACCGCATCGGAAACAATCTGAACCAGATAGCTCAGAAAGCCCACACTTTGAATGTCATTGATGTCCAGCGGTACGATGCTGCCGTATCCCAGTTTAAAGCTGCGGTTAAGGAAATCACGGCAGCGGTGTTGCAGCCTAGACCGATGAAGTAGTAGTGTATGGCGGTCACATCCATCTGGCGGGTCAATGGATGGCTGGGCAAGGTGGTGGTTTATGTGGAGAATCCCGACAAGACAACCAACCCGGAATTTTATGAAAACGGGGATATGACGGAGCGGGAGTGCCAGGGGTTGGACGATGTTATCGCTTATGCCGTCAGCAGCCACAAGACACAGCAAGTTAACGATGAACAGGATGCCCTTGAGCGCTTTGTGTCCGGGATCAACTGCCACCCCAGCACAGCGCGGGAAGAAATGATGGCTGTGAAAAAACGCTTCGGTAAGGAGGATGGAACCGTAGCCTACCACGGCTACCAGTCTTTCGCCCCCGGTGAGGCTACCCCCGAAATCGCGCATCAAATTGGGGTTGAGTTGGCAAGACGCTTGTGGGGCGAACGATATCAGGTGGTAGTCGCCACCCATCTGGATAAGGCGAACCATCTGCATAATCATTTTGTGCTGAATACAGTCTCTTTCGTGGATGGGAAAAAGTATTTCCGTTCTGCCAAAGACTACCATGATCTGCAGGCATCATCGGATGCCCTGTGCCGGGAATATGGTCTGTCCGTTATCGAGAACCCCCAGCCGGGGAAATCCAAGCACTACGGAGAATGGCGGGCGGAACAGGAGCAGCGCCCCACATGGCGGGGCATTGTCCGTTCGGATGTGGATGCAGTCATTCAGCAATCCATGACGGAACGGCAGTTTTTTGAGAACCTCCACCGAAAAGGTTATGAGGTCAAGGTGGGCGAGGATATCTCCGTCCGACCACCGGGAAAAGAGCGGTTTGTCCGCCTTGCCCGGAACCTCGGTGAGGAGTACACGCTGGAGGGTATCCGCAGACGGATTCTGGAGCAGACCAGAGCCACAAGACCACTGCAGGAACCTGCCCCAAAAACCAAACACTATCGTCTGTCCGGAAACTGGCAGTCCCGCAAAAAGGTGACTGGTTTCCGGGCATTGTATTTTCACTACTGCTATCTGCTGGGGGTGTTCCCCAAAGGAAAACAGCAGAATCAAAAACGGCTCCACTTTCTTCTCCGGGAGGATCTTATCAAGCTGGATGCCATCACACAGGAAGCAAGGCTGCTGGCGGAGCATCGGATTGATACTGCCGAGCAGCTTTCTTCATATCAGGGCGAGCTGGAAAGCAGAATTGCGGCTGTAACCGATGAACGCAAGCAGCTTTATCGAAAGCAGCGTACCGTGGCTGTGAAGTCGGACGAAGCCGCTTCTGCAGAGGTCAGTACCGCCATCGCCACGCTTTCCAGGGAACTGAGCCAGTTATGCCGGGAGGTGAAATTATGTAACGATATTGCCGTCCGTTCCGGTAATCTGCCGGAACGCTTACAGGAAATCCAGAAATCTCAAAGAAAGGAACAGAACGAACATGACCAATTCAGGCGATGCGGCAGAGCAAATCGTTAGAATGAGTTTGGAGGGTACGGAGGTTGCCCTGAAGCTCTCTGGCTCTGCGGCAAAGAATATCGCGGCGGCGCTGTACACCATTGCGAAAAACGCCGACAGGAACAAAACCAAAGGACACCAGCGGCTCAGCGCCATGCTGAAAAGCGGCAAGGAGCTGAAGGTGTTCACAATCAGCGAGGAGCATCTGAAACGCTTTGCTCAGGAGGCAAAACGGTACGGTGTTGTTTACTGCGCCCTCCGGGGTAAAGAGAAATCTTCGGATGGCATGGTGGATGTTATGGTCCGGGCAGAGGATGCGTCCAAAATCAACCGCATTGTGGAACGCTTCAAGCTGGCTACCGTGGACACCGCTTCCATCAAGCATGATATTGAAAAGACCCGTCAGGAAAAGGAATCCGCCCCTGCCGCTCCCGAAAAGTCCGCACCCCAAAAGGATGCGGATGATATGATTTTGGATGAGCTGCTGGGTGCGCCCATTCAGAAGGAACCGCAGTCCCCGGAAAACCCTACGGCGGCAAAGACGGAAAAAAGCCCTCCGTCCGAGCCTACCTCCGGGACGCAAAGGAAAACCGCCGAGGGTACTGCTAAGGAATCCCGCCCCTCCGTCCGGGAGGAACTGCGGGAGATTAAGGCATCACGGCAGGAAAAGGCGGAGATTCCCAAACAGCAGGAAGCTGCCCACCCCAACAAGCAGCCATTGCCTACGGTGAATATGCACCAGAATCCGGGCAAGAAAAAGCCCAAAGTGAAAGCGAGGTAATCCATGAGCAATTTCGATGACATTTTCAGCGGTCAGGGGGATAAGCCCAGATGGAACGATCAGCCCTTTGACAAGGAAGCCTGGGCGGCAAAAAAGCAGGAGGAGCGCAAGGAACTTTATGCCCTTGCCGATTCCACCGCAACAGAGGTAAGCAAAGATGGGGACAAGTTCCGGCAGTATCTGGATGTGCAGTCCCGGTTTAACCGATACACCCCCACCAATGCGCTGCTGATTCTGGCGCAGATGCCGGAGGCTACCCAGCTTAAGGATTTTGACGGCTGGAAGGAAGCCGGGGTATCCGTCCAGCGCAAACCCAAAAGCGTGAAGATTCTGGAACCGGGCAAGGAATATGACCGGGAGGACGGCACCCGTGGCACCTCTTTTGAGGTCAAGCGGGTATTCGATGTTTCCCAGACCAGAGGACGGGTGCGCTCTGCCCCTGCTGTAAAGCTGGATGACCGGGTGCTGCTGAAAGCCCTGATTCACCGCATCCCCGTTCCCATCCAGACGGTGGACTCCCTTCCCAACAATATGGGCGCACTGTATGACCATAATCAGCAGGTGATTTTTGTGTGCCGGGGCATGGGCGCGGAGGACATTTTTCGTAGCGTGTCCAAAGAGCTGGCTCACGCAGAACTTGCCGGTGTGCGTCAGGACTATAACCGCAGCGATGCCGCCTTTGCCGCCTACAGCGCTTCCTACCTTCTGTGCAAGCGGTATGGGGTGGATGTGTCGGATTACAATTTCAGCCGCCTGCCTTCATCCTTCCGGGAGAGTAATCCCCAGCAGGTGCGGGAAACCCTGACAGAAATCCGGGACACCGCTAATCAGATCTCCACCAGAATGTACCGCGCCCTGGAGCAGAACCGCGCTCCTAAATCCAAGGAACAGGAGCGGTGATGTATGGCAAAGGAAGAAAAGCGTGTTTTGGAGCTGGACAGGTACGAGCACGGGGTGGTTATCAACGCTCTCAATGAAATGCGCAATGACCTGATTGGGGAGGAGCGTCCCACCGACATTGTGGACGAGGTGCTTCTGAAAGCCATCGACGCACCCACCCGAAAGGTAAGGGGTAAATCCCGTGAAGAACGATGAACAGCGCACCATAAGAATCCTCTGTGTTTTGGGAATTATCCCGGTAGTGTGGCTGGCGCTGCTGATTGCGCCTGCCGTTTCCGGAGGATTACCTGAGATTTTGCAGCACTTTCCCAAAGCAATGGAGACCCCATTTCATATTGCGCTATGTGAGGACAGTCAGAAAACTGTCCTTATTTTTCTGCTCATTTATGGATTGGGAATCGGTGTTGCCCTGTCCTCCCGGCGCAACTACCGCCGTGGAGAGGAACACGGCTCCGCCAAATGGGGCAGTGCCACCGCCGTGAACAAGAAGTATCAGGCGAAAGACCCGGAGGCAAACAAGGTGTTCACCAAGCATGTCCGCATGGGATTGGATGGCAGAAAGCACCGCCGCAATCTGAATACTGTGGTGGTTGGCGGCAGTGGTTCCGGTAAGAGCCGATTCTACGCCCTCATCAATCTGCTGCAAGCCTGTTCTTCCTATTTTGTACTGGACTGCAAGGGGGAGCTGCTGCGGATGACCGGCACTTTCCTGAAAATGCGGGGTTATGAGATTAAGGTGCTGGATTTGCTCAGTATGGAGAAAAGCCACTGCTTCAATCCCTTTGCGTATCTGGAAACGGACAACGATGTGCAAAAGCTGGTGACCAGCCTGTTCAAAGCCACCACCCCCAAGGGCAGCCAGTCCAACGACCCTTTCTGGGATACGGCGGCATCCATGCTGCTGTCCGCCATCATCTTTTATCTTCTCTATGAAGCTCCAGAGGAGGAACAGAATTTCCCCATGGTCATGGAAATGCTCCGGGCGGGAGAGGTTCGGGAGGACGACGACACCTATCAATCCCCGCTGGATGAGCTGTTTGAGCGGCTGGAAATGCGCAATCCCGACCACATTGCGGTCAAGTATTACAAGGACTACCATTCCGGCAGCGCCAAAACTCTGAAATCCATTCAGGTCACTTTGGCGGCGAGACTGGAAAAGTTCAACCTTGCCAGCGTTGCGGCGCTGACTGCCACCGATGAACTGGAGCTTGCATCACTGGGAGAGAAGAAGGTCGCCCTGTTTGCTCTGATTCCCGACCATGATGTGAGCTTCAATTTTCTGGTCAGCATGGTTTATAGCTGCACCTTCGAGCAGCTATTCCGGCTGGCGGACGATAAGTACAAGGGAGCCCTGCCGGTTCCTGTCCATTTCCTGATGGACGAGTTCGCCAATGTGAGCCTGCCGGATGATTTTGACAAGCTGCTGGCAACCATGCGTTCCCGGAATGTGTTTGTGTCCATCATCATTCAGAATATTGCCCAGCTTAAGAACCTGTTTGAAAAGCAATGGGAATCCATTCTGGGCAACTGCGACGAGTTTCTGTACCTCGGCGGCAACGAAACCGGCACTCACAAAATGATTGCGGAATCCTACCTGGGCAAGCAGACCATCGACCTGAACACCTACGGAAAAAGCTCCGGGCGCAGCGGCAACTACTCCACCAACTGGCAGATCACAGGACGAGAGCTGCTGGATGCGGCGGAGGTGCGGATGCTGGATAACCGCTATGCGCTGCTGTTCATTCGCGGTGAAATGCCCATCATGGATGAAAAGTATGACCTGCTGAACCACCCCAATGTCAAGTTCACCCCGGAGAAAGGAGGTGCGCCCTATGTCCACGGCGGCACAGAGCTGTCCGTGGGAAGTCTGTCCCTGTCTACCGTTTCCGGTATGGAAACAAGATTTATCAACCTGTCTGAAATGGAATTTGAGCTTCTTTCCGACGAGGAAATTGAAGCGGAATTATTATCTGGAGGAAATAACAATGAAGTTCTTTAAGAAATCTGAGAAGAAAACCGAAAAGCTGCCCATGCCTTCCAATGTGAAGAATGGCTTCCGCCGCTACTGCGCCGTGGTGGTGGCGCTGGCTCTTTGCTCCAGTTTGGCTCTGCCCGCTTCTGCCACTGGCGGCGACCCCCTTACCGTTGTCAACAATCTGTCCGACTTCATTTTCGGCATGATCCGGGCGGTGGGAATGATCCTGCTGGGCTGGGGCATTGTGCAGGTGGGCCTGTCTTTTCAGTCCCATGACCCCTCCCAGCGCTCCAATGGTTTCCTGACGCTGGCAGGCGGTGTCATCATAACCTTCGCAAAGGAGATTCTGACCCTGATTACCGGCTAACCCAAAATCAGATCTTCTCCGGGCCATATGGCTCGGAGAGGGAAAGGAGGAATCCGAATTGTCAGATAATTGGGTTGTCCAGAACCTACAAAATGCACTGGAAACATGGAATGAAAAGCTGGCGGAAATCTGGACGCTGGTAACACAATCGCCCCAATCCTTCAAGGGCGGCAGCATCTGGAATGTCATGGTTGGCATCAACGGCGCTGTGCAGGCGGTGGGCCTTGCATTGATCGTGCTGTTCTTTTTTATGGGCGTGATGAAAACCTGCGGCAGCTTCGCAGATCTGAAGCGTCCGGAGGTTGCCATTAAAGTATTCGTCCGCTTCGCCATTGCAAAAGCGGCAGTCACCTACGGACTGGAACTGATGAACGCTCTGTTCTCCATAGCCCAGGGGCTGGTATCCACCATCATGTCCGCAGCCGGGTTTGGTTCCGTGCAAACCGCCGTCCTGCCAACGGAGATTATTACCGCCGTGGAGGATTGCGGATTCTTTGAATCCATCCCCCTGTGGGCGGTGACGCTAATTGGTGGACTGCTGATTACGGTGCTGTCCTTTGTGATGATTATGACCGTGTACGGACGGTTCTTCAAGCTATACCTTTACACCGCTATCGCTCCCGTGCCGCTGTCTGCCTTTGCCGGGGAGCCGACCCAGAACATTGGTATCTCTTTTATCAAATCCTATGCGGCGGTCTGTCTGGAGGGTGCCATCATCGTACTGGGCTGCATCATTTTCTCTCTATTTGCGGCAACGCCCCCGGTGGTTGACCCCAATGCCGCTGCCGTGAGCATGGTTTGGAGCTATGTAGGAGAACTGGTGTTCAATATGCTGATTCTGGTTGGCACGGTGAAAATGGCTGACCGCGTGGTCCGGGAAATGATGGGATTATAAGGAGGAATTCATGGAAATCAAAATCAATCGGGAGATTCGTAACTACCACGAATCCATGTTCATGGGTCTGTCCCTGCGGCAGACCCTTTGTTCGTTATTGGCAGTCGGTACGGCGGTGGGTCTGTACTTCTGGCTGAACCCCATTCTGGGTACGGAAGCGGTGTCCTGGGTCTGTATGCTGGGGGCCGCTCCTTTTGCCGCACTAGGCTTTATATCCTACCATGGGATGCCCGCAGAGAAATTCCTGTGGGTTTGGTTCCGTTCGGAGATTCTGGAACCGAAGGTTATTCGCTTTCAGCCCACCAATCTTTACTATGAACTGATGAAAGACACCATTGCGAAACACGAAAAGGAGGCCAGAAAACAGCATGAAAGCGATTAAGCAGGTTATGAAAAAAGATCAGGAACCGTACCGTGTTCCGAAACGGGTGCAGGACGTCATACCGATCAAATGTATGTGGAGCGATGGCATTTTCCTCGTTGGAACCCGGTATTCCAAGACATTTAAGTTCACGGACATCAACTATATGGTGGCATCTCAGGAAGCGCAGAAGAAGCTGTTTCTGGCGTATGCAGCGCTGATTAACAGTCTGGACTGCGGTGCTACCACCAAAATCACCTTGAACAACCGGCATCTCAACCGTAAAAACTTTGCGGATACGGTTCTGATGAAGCTGAAAAATGACTATCTGGATTACTACCGCATGGAGTACAACGATGTCATCATGAGCAAGGCCACGGGCGGCAACGGCATCATTCAAGAGAAGTATGTTACGGTATCTGTCTGTAAAAGGAATATCGAGGATGCCAGAGCCTACTTTGCCCGTGTGGGCGCAGAGTTGACCGCCCGCTTTGCAGCTCTGGGAGCCAAGGTCACGGAAATGGATGCCACAGAAAAGCTCCGGGTACTCCACGATTTCTACCGCAGCGGCGAGGAAGTATATTTCCGGTTTGATGCTCAGGATATGATGCGCAAGGGTCATGACTTCCGGGATTATATCTGCCCGGACTCTGTAGAGAAGCACAGTGACTATCTGATGCTGGGCGGCAAATACGCCCGTGTAATCTACCTCAAGGACTACGCTTCCTTTATTTCGGATCAGCTTGTCACAAAGTTGACCGACCAGAGCCGGAGCATGATGCTGTCCATTGACATCATCCCCGTTGCCACCGATGAAGCGGTGCGAGAGGTGGAGCGGAAGATGCTGGGGGTGGAAACCAACATCACCAACTGGCAGCGCAGGCAGAATGCCAACAACAATTTCTCCGCCATTGTGCCCTACGATATGGAGCAGCAGCGCCGGGAGACCAAGGAGTATATGACCGACCTGACCTCCCGTGACCAGCGGATGATGCTGTCGGTGCTGACTATTGTTCATCTTGCGGATACCAAGGCGGAACTGGATGCGGACACCGATGCACTGCTGAAGGTCGCGGCAGACCATATGTGCCAGATGGCGGTGCTGCGGTATCAGCAGCTTGACGGTCTGAATACCGCTCTGCCCATCGGCACACGGAAGATCGATACCTTCCGAACTTTGACCACGGAGAGCCTTGCGGTATTCATGCCCTTCAAGGTGCAGGAGATTCAGGAGCCGGGTGGCATCTATTTTGGGGAGAATGCAATCTCCCACAACCTGATTCTGTGTAATATGAAAAACCTGTTAAATCAGTCCATGATGCTTTTGGGCATCCCCGGTTCCGGCAAATCCTTTTTTGCCAAGCTGCTGATTGTGGCCATTGCCTTGTCCACAAAGGATGACATTATTATTTTGGACCCGGAAGGGGAGTATACGCCGCTGGTCAAGGCTCTGGGCGGCGCTGTCATGTGCTTTGCGGTGGGCGGCTCTGACTGGCTCAATGCCATGGCTATGGAAGAAGGTTATGGAGAGGGGAGCCCGGTGGCGTTCAAATCCCAGTTTATCATGTCCCTTTTGAAGCAGATCGACCCTGACGGTATCCGGGCGCACCATAAGTCCATCATTGACCGTTGTGTAGCCCTGGTGCTTCAGGATCAGAAAAAGACCGGCAAAGTCCCAACCCTCTGTACCCTGCGTGAAAAGCTGCTGGAGCAGCCGGAACAGGAAGCACGGGATCTGGCATTGACTATGGAGCTGTATACCTCTGGCTCTCTGAATATCTTTGCCCATGAAACCAATGTGGATACCAAAAACCGTATCCAGTCCTATGACATCCACGATTTGGGTGAGGAGCTGAAGCAGCCGGGATTTGTCACCATCACCGATGCCATGATCAACCGGGTCAATTACAACTGGGCACACGGGAAGAAAACCCACATTTTCGTGGATGAATTTCACATCGCCTATGAGAATGAATACAGCGGCAACTTTTTCACTTCCGCATGGCGTCAGTTCCGTAAGCGGAATGCGGCTCCCTGTGCTATCACCCAAAATGTGGAATATATGCTGGATTCTGTGCAGGCCAGCACCATGGTATCCAACTCCGAATTTGTTGTCATGCTGAATCAAGCGGAATCGGACCAGGAACGGCTTTCCAAGCTACTGAACATTTCCCCGGAACAGATGAGCTATGTGAATGGTTCGGAAGCAGGCTGCGGCCTGATGCGCTATGGCAGTGCGCTGGTTCCTTTCGTCAACAGATTCCCAGCCAATACAGAACTGTATAAGCTCATCACCACCAAACCCGGTGAGGGGTTGTTTGCCAAAGGGCGGGTAAATTGCAATGCCTGATATCAAAACCAGGGATGTAGTGTCGGGGACCATAAAGGCAGTTGACCGCAGCACTCTGGCCGGGCAGCGGATGAAGGATGCCTATGTGCAGGCAAAGGATAAGGCGGAACACAGCGTTTATTCTTCGGAGAGCACCAGCGAGGAGTATGAGTCTGAGCGGATTACGGATGGTGCTTCCACCGTTGCCCGTGAAGCTGTTCATCAGGTGCATGTGCAGGGGCACCGTATCATTCAGGGCGCACAGAGGAAATTCACCCAACGGCAGGAGAATCCCCAGCCCCAGCAGTCCCCGCCACAATCGACATCGGGCAGTCCACAATCTTCCCCTAATACACCTGCATCCATTTCTCCTCAGCAGGTGCAGAATAGCCCCGGAACAGAGGACATCCACCATGCACAGCAGCACCACCGGGTATCTCCTGATTGGGCTGTTTCCGCTGGAATGGGCGGGCATTCTAAAGGTTGCTCCGGCACTCCGGTTCCAAAGCAGGAAGCGGTTCACCAGCAGCAGATTGCTTCTGCCAAGGCGGAACTAAGAGCGAAACGGGCATCCCGGCAGACGGTATCTTCTATTCCACACGCTCCCAGTAAAGGAAAGGTATTCCCTAGCGGCCATGTCCCAATAGCAAGGACTACTTCAACCGGGTGGACTGTGAAATCTGTAGAGAATATTACGATCAAGACTTCCGAGCGAACAATCAAAACAGCAGACTCCACGGTGAAAATCGTGGAACACATGGGCGGCACCGCTATCAAGTCCACACAGGCCGCAGCCGAGACAGCCCAGAAAACCGCCGTGATTGCCGCTAAAACCGCACATCGCAGTCATGTTGCAGCGAAAGCGGCGGCTACGGTTGCGAGGAAAGCAGCTGCCTATACCGCCAGAGCCGCCAAAGCAATCGCACAGGCCATGCAGGAATTGATTTCTGTCGTTGCCGCTGTGGCGGTGGAACTGTGCTGATTCTGGTGATTGTTCTGGTTGTTATGTGCTTCGCCGGTATGATGCTCGCCAGCGATGAGAATGATATGGAAATCCTGCCAGTCAGCGAGGAGGTCAAAGCCTATGAACCGATCATACAGAAGTATGCCAAGGAACATGGCATACCGGATTATGTGCTCCTGATTGAAGCGGTGATGATGCAGGAATCCGGTGGTCGTGGCACCGATCCCATGCAATGCTCTGAGTGCGGTTTCAATACCCGGTATCCCCATGCACCCGGCTCTATTACAGATCCAGAGTATTCCATCAATGTGGGCATTCAGAATCTTGCGGACTGCCTGCAAATTGCTGAGTGCGAAAGTCCAGTGGATATGGATGCCATAAAGTTGGCTCTGCAAGGCTATAACTACGGTCAGGGGTACATCACCTGGGCAATGCGCAAATACGGGGAATACTCTAAAGGAAATGCTATTGAGTTTTCTCTGAAAACTGCTGAAGCCTGCGGCTGGAGCAGCTATGGGGATATGGACTATGTGCCCCATGTGTTACGCTATTACCCACTTGGACAAATATTCTATGACCCGGATACTACCCAGCTAATTGTAGAGGTTGCCGCTTCGCAGATTGGTAATGTGGGAGGAGAACCCTATTGGAGCTGGTACGGCTTCACGGAGCATGTGGAATGGTGCGCCTGCTTCGTCAGCTGGTGCGCCAACAAATGTGGTTATCTGGATACGATCATTCCAAAGTTTGCCGGATGCAGTACCGGTGTGCATTGGTTCAAAGCCAGAAACCAATGGGCAGAAAGGACTATCACCCCGGAACCGGGAATGATTATTTTCTTCGACTGGGACAGAGATGGTGTACCCGACCATACCGGAATCGTGGAAAAGAGCGAGAATAGCTATGTCTATACCATCGAAGGGAATACTTCTGATAGCTGCCACAGGCGGCAATACACAGTAGGTAATTCTCAGATTTTTGGCTACGGAATCCCTGCGTATAATTGAAAAGATGCCGCCCTGCATGGGTGGCATCTGTACATAGGTTTTACTATGGCTCTAAATTATCTTCATCAAACAATGGAGATTGGAAAAATGCATTCACACCAATTTCAAGTCCCTGGCAGAGCTCGTGAATAATGCGCAGCTTCATGGACGGATAGGCGCAATTGACAATGTTGGAAACCGTTGATCGGGGAAGTCCACTTTTGGTAGAAAGCTGGTACTGGGTCATATTCTTTTCGGTAAGCAACTCCTGAAGCCGCATACTGACAGCTTGATTCAACTGCACATTATCACCACCATGTCCATGTAACTGTACTGCTATTATATGGACTTCTTTTTCAAAAATAGTTCATGTAACTGTACGAAATGAGACTTTCGGTGTATAATGGGATGGAAAACTACCCGTGGCGAAATTCGCACATTTGACGAAAAGATCAGTACAGGGTATCCTATCACATATCCTAATTTGGGGAGCTTATTACCATGAAAAGCAAGGAGCAGAAAGAATATTGGATTCCATGCCCCGCCTGTAAGGAACTATCAGATGTCAAAGTATATGAAGATACCGTACTTCTGAAATTCCCGTTCTACTGCCCAAAGTGCAATCAGAAATCGACTGTAAATGTGGTTCGTCTGAGGATGACAGTAGAATCCGGGGATGACCAGTGTAAAAACCATAGATAGAAAACAAAAAAGGAAAACAAAGGAAAACAAACGGAACCTTTTACAACTCTTTTACATCGCACATTACCATTGCATGATATAATCATAGAAAGAGGTGATATTATGCGTAGAATCATAATTGCAGAGGATGAGCTGGCGATAAACAAAATGCTTTGCATGAACCTGGGACTTATGGGGTATGAGACCGTTGCAAAATATGATGGACAGCAAGTGATAGACTGGCTGAACGAAGGCGGTAACGCAGATTTGGCGTTGGTAGATGTGATGATGCCCAAAGTGGATGGATTTGAGCTGCTGGAGCCTCTGAGTTCACACGGCATTCCTATCATTTTTCTTACTGCACGCGGTGATCTTGAAGCCAAATTGCGGGGTCTGACCGGTGGAGCAGAGGATTATATTGTCAAACCATTTGAGATGATGGAGTTGGTCGTCAGAATGGAAAAAGTCCTGGAACGCCATGGGAAAGTTGAGTCTTGCATTGTTCTGGGGGATGTGACCATTGATACTGAAAAGCGCACCGTAATCAGGAATGGAACGGATTTGAATTTGACCCCGATGGAATTTGATTTGCTGCTATTACTGGCGAAAAAGAAAAATGTGGCACTCAGTAGAGATCGCCTGCTGAATGAAGTCTGGGGTATCCGCTATGAAGGCGGCACCCGCACGGTTGATGTTCACATTGCCCAGCTGCGGAAAAAGACTGGCCTTAATATTGTAAGCGTGCCGAAAATAGGATACCGCTTGGAGGTGGATTAAATGAAACATCCACATTCTTTACGCCTAAGGCTGACAGCAGGAACGCTCATTGTACTTGTTCTGGCACTTTTGATTTGCTGCACATTGATGGTCAATG
The DNA here is from genome assembly GCA_034113565.1 of Faecousia sp. Classification (GTDB taxonomy): domain Bacteria; phylum Bacillota; class Clostridia; order Oscillospirales; family Oscillospiraceae; genus Faecousia. The sequence goes on along the minus strand of JAXEXE010000036.1, from coordinate 6,625 downwards.
CAAGCAGAAAGGTCATGGAAGCCTCCGTCATTTCCCTGACGGCGAGAGAGGAAAGTACATTGCTGGACCGCGTTTCGGATCAGCTCAAGAAAATGGGTCCCGTTACGAATGCCAATGCACTTCGATATGTTTTTCATGTTCTTTCGTCGCAGACAAAATCAGGCAGTGAATTTGTTCTGCAACTGGAAGATACGGAAATATATAATAACTCCGGCATTTCTCCACGGGCATTCCTTCAGATAAGTGGAAAACCCATCCTTCTTGATAATGAGGAATTCATGTCCGGCATGTGTACCGTTGACGGAAAATACTACTGTGTAGTGGGTCATGAATATCTGTTTTTTGAGGACACATACACCATCTCCGTAGTCAAAGATGTAACGGAACAAATGAATCAGGTAAATCAGCTTCGCTTGTATTGTATCCTGATCGGTGCCGCTGTTACACTTGCTTCCGGACTGTTTATTGCATTCTTTTTGACGAAGAACCTATACCCACTTCGGGTCTTGCAGCGCAGTGCGGAAGCAATTGCTGCCGGTGATTACTCCGGACGAATTTGTGTACTGCGAAAGGATGAAGTCGGCGCAGTTGCGGAGAGCTTTAATACAATGGCGGAAGCGGTGCAACACCACATTGACACGGTGGAAAAAACTTCCCAGGAGCGAAATATGCTCCTTCACGCCCTTTCTCACGAGATGCGAACCCCAGTAACCGCGATTTCCGGATACGCTTATGCGCTGACGCACATGCGGATGAATCCGGAGCAGCAGGAAGAGGCATTGGATTTCGTTGAGAGCGAAAGTCGCAGACTGGAACGACTGTACACCAAGTTAACAGAATTGATTACGGTAACCGATCAGAAGGTTCTGTTAAGTCCCATAAAACCGGAGGAACTGCAGACCCAGATTCTCGCGATTCTATCGCCTATGGCTGAGAAACAGGGAATCCAGCTTGATGTAAATTTGGGGAACAGAACCTTCTTGGGAGACATTGACCTGCTGATAATGCTGATAACAAATCTATACGACAATGCTAGAAAAGCTGGCGCAAAAACGTTTACGATCATGATGGCAGAGGGGATTCTGTCCGCGAAGGATGATGGATGCGGTATTCCCAAAGAGATACAGGATAAAATTATGCAGCCGTTTTATCAGGGCGACGCTTCCAGAAATCAGGAAGGGTTTGGATTAGGGTTATCACTTTGCCGACGGATTGCATTCCTGCACGGGTCAGATCTGACTGTAGAAAGTGCTCCTGGACAGGGGTGCGCTTTTACAACTCTTTTACAACTTCATGATGACTCCAAAACAGCGCAGGAAGTATGATAGGGCCATCTTGAAAGGAGTGATTTCCATGAAAAAAAGCCGGATTGTATCGCTTGTCCTGGCGGCAATGCTGTGCCTGTCGGCTTGCGCAAAAACACCCGAAGCGCCTATTGTGGTTCAGAAAAATAAGGATCGGCTGGTTGAGAAGGCTACCTCTGAGGATGAAGACCGGAAGCCCTTACAGGAAGCCCAGGAGGAGACTCCCAGCGACTATTCCTTCCATTACCAATCCGAAGATGGGAAGGTCACCATTTCAGCGGAGGCGGATGTGCTGCTTCCGGAGACGGAGCGGATTCCCATGTACCAGGTAAGTTGCCAGGGGTTTCCCCAGGAGCAGGTTACTGCCATTTATGATTACCTCTTCCAGGGGGAAAGCACATGGTACGACCCGGACAACGGGTATTATACGAAAGCCATGGCAGATGCGGATCTGGAAGACATGCGCCGGGAACTGGAACGGCTGAGGGTGGATACGGAGATGGATCCGGACCGAAAAAAGAATTTAATGGACACCTTGCAGGAGATGATTGACGACAAAGAAGCCTTTTACAACAGCTATCCGGACGAAATGACAAAGGTCCCGAGAGACAGCACTTACCAAATAAAGACTTACGACTCCGTCTATGGGCCGGGAGAATACCAGAAATTGTTTGTCAGAACGGACAGCGGGAAATCCCTGCTGGTTCACAGTTACACAGATCGCGACGCACATAGCAGTCTTAGCTATACAAGTCAAACTGGGTACAAATACGCATGCGAACCCACGACTTCTGCTATAGCAAATTATAACAATCCAGTCCCTTACGATTCTGATGTTCCCTTTTCCTGCGCCTACTCCTATGAAGAGGCCAAGGCTCTGGCGGACGGGCTATTTCTTGCCGCCGGGGTGGATGTGCGCCTGATACAGACGGAGCTTCTTCAAGGCGCATGGGATCAATCCAAATGGTACGAGAATCAGTCTCTTGCTTACGATGATGTGCACAATGCCTATCTCTTTTGCTATTCCCGGGTCATTGACGGAATTCCCGTGGCAGCAACCACTTCCGAGGCCATGTATGTGGAGGACAACAACCCTTGCTGGCTCTATGAGCGAATCTATGTCACCGTTGACAGCGGCGGCATCTCCAATATAGAGTGGGACTTCCCCGTTACATGCGGAGATGCGGTAAATGAGGACGTGAATATTTTGCCCTTTGATGAGGCAAAGCGGGTATTTGAAGAGATGGCGCCTCTCATTTATCAGGGTCAATACGCCGAAGGGAAGGGCAAAACCCAGCTTACGGTGGATCGGGTGGAGCTGAACCTGATGCGAACCCGGGATGGGGGCGGATTAACCGGATTGTATGTCCCGACTTGGGTGTTCTATGGAACGCAGGATTTTGGCAGGGAGGGTTTCACTGGGGAGCAGATCCTTTCCCGGTCTCCCTGGATCATTCTCGCCGTGAATGCGGTAGATGGCAGTATCATCGATGTGAAAGCGGGTTACTGATATGAAGGTATTCCGTACAAACCTCGCTCAGGCACTTGGGGGAAGGGGCTTCCTCCTGGCAGCTCTGGGTACGGTGCTGGCTCTGGTGTCTGCCAACTTTGAAATGCTCCTTTTGGTATTCCGGGCCGGTGGCGGGCCTATGGAGGCGGGGTTCCTGCTCCTGTTTCTTCAGGAAGCTCTGTCCTCGGATACCGTGGCGCTTGTGCTGCCCATCGTAGCGGCGCTGCCCTTTACCGCTTCCTATTTTGATGACCTTCACAGTGGCTTTATTAAGGCTTATCTGCCGCGCTGCGGATATCGGAATTACATAGCCGGGAAACTGACGGCCTGCGCCCTGTCCGGGGGTTTGGCTTGTGTGGTGGGCGTCATAGGTTTTTTCGCACTTTCCGTCCTGGTGTTTCTGCCGAAGATCTCATACCTGGGATCTCTGACTGCTTTCTCTTCTGAAATCCGCTGGATTCTGAAAAGCTGTATGCTCCTGTTTTTCACTGGATCGTTCTGGTCACTCATTGGCATGACGGCAGCGGCATTGACCAACAGTAAGCATATGGCCTATGCCACCCCATTCATCTTCTTTTATGTGCTTGTCATTCTAAGTGAACGGTATTTCAAGGGGATTCCTTTTCTAAACCCCAAAGTATGGATGGACCCGGCAACCGAAATCTGGGGCATCGCTCTTCTCCTGATATTGTCTGTGTCGGTTTCTCTGGCCTTTATTCATTCCGCCGGAAGGAGGTTAAGAAACCTATGAAGAAGCTGAAACAGGCAATTTCTGTGGCTGGATACAATTTCCGCCAGTGGCACAGAAATCCCCGCGTTGTGATTACATTTGTGCTGGCCTTTATCCTATGCTTTTTACTGTCTAACAAGGTGGTGCTATTCGCCCGGCGGTATGGAACCACAACACAATTACTGGAGCCGTTTATCTGGACATTTGGGGACAGTGACTCCATTTTGCTTGCATCCTTACTTCTGGTGTTCCTCTTTTCGGATATGCCCTTTCTTTCCAGCGGGACACCATTTTACCTAATACGGACAAGCAGGTCGGTCTGGCTGATCGGCCAAGCAATTTATATTGTGGGCGCAACATCGCTGTACCTGTTGTTTGTGATGCTCTCCACGGCTTTTGTCTGCATGGAAAACTCTTTTATCGGCAATCTATGGAGCCCAACGGCGGTTATGCTGGGTTTTTCCGACGCAGGAAAAGCGATTGCCGTTCCGGCAGCACAGAAGGCAATGGAAATGGTAACACCTTATGAATGCGCCGCGAACATTCTCCTACTAATGCTCCTTTACAGCTTGCTGATGGCCTTCATCATGCTCCTGTTCCACCTTTGGAAAGGGCAGCTGGCAGGCATGGTAAGTGTTTTTGGATTCAGCCTCTTTGGCTTCCTTCTCTCGCCGGATACCATCAAAACCATGCTGAAGCTGTCCGAGCAGGAAGGCTACGTTGCAAACATTATCGTGGGCTGGGTATCTCCCCTGAATCACGCTACCTTTCACATGCACAATTTCGGCTATGACAATTTGCCGAGAATGGGGGATACCCTTGTGATCTTTGCCTTACTGATTGCACTGTGCTTTGGGATTTCTCTGAAGCTGGTGCGAAGCTACAGCTTTATTTTCACAGGAACGGAGGGAAATACGTGATACAGATCATGGACGTAAAAAAGTCGTTCGGGGCTGAAGAAGTGCTTCACGGAATCACCAGGGAATTTGAACCGGGGAAAATCCACGGAATCGTTGGCAATAACGGAAGCGGAAAAACGGTACTGATGAAGTGTATTTGCGGATTCCTGCGCCCCACCACCGGCAGGGTTCTAGTGGACGGAAAGGAAGTGGGAAAGGACATGGACTTTCCAGAGAACTTAGGGGCCATCATCGAAACCCCCGGCTTTTTGCCAAATCTCACTGGATTGAAAAACCTAAAGCTGCTTGCTTCCCTGCGCGGAAAAATAGGCGAAGAACAAATTCGCAGCAGCCTGCGCAGAGTGGGGCTGGATCCTGACCTGAAAAAGACCGTAAGCAAATATTCCCTGGGGATGCGCCAGCGGCTGGGTATCGCCCAGGCCATCATGGAGGATCCATCGCTTCTGATTTTAGACGAGCCATTTAATGGATTGGACAAAACCGGTGTTGCCCAGATGCGTCATCTGATACAAGACCTTCGATCAGAGGGTAAAACAATTCTTTTGGCAAGTCATAACCAAGCAGATATAGATATTCTCTGCGATACTGTTTGCGAGATGGACGCAGGGCATATGCAACTTGTTACAGGATAAAACGCACATAACGCAGCGTAAAAAAGCCAGACGGTTTATGCAGAGCAATTTACAGACATGGAGAAATGACGTGAATAATCTGAAGGAACGGAATACGATTCCTCCCCAGAGGCCTCAGTATTTCTTTGCATACCTGGCTAAAGCCTTCCGGGATTTTGCACGAAAAACGCTGAATTGGAAAAATGAAGCCAAACGGAATGCGGAAGTTGTCAACCTGACTGAGAAGATGGAGATGTATATCCCAGACCAATCCCGGGACAGGGCGTTAGAAGCCAAGGAATTGGGGATGATTCTGGACCATTTCCTTCGCACACTGGCACCGGAAGATCAGATGGTTTTTCTGCGTCGGTACTGGTATGTGGACACCATTGCGGAAATCGCCACCCGGTATGGTATCAGTGAAAGAACCGTACAGATGCGGTTGAATCGAACCAGAGCGAAGCTATGTACGTGCCTGGAAAAAGGGGGGCATCAACTTATGAACGGGAAGGATATTCTCTTAGGGCTGAAATATGTGGGTGATGATCTGATTGAGAATGCAGAGCTATTTACAGACATAGAGAAAAGATGGTGAATCGTGCTGAATTGTGCCATAAACATTGACAATATCCAGTTTGTGAAAGTAGTTGGCAGACTGGTCAGCGCAACTTTGAAAGCCGATACAGAATAATTGACAAGGATTATTTCCAAACCTCAACGAGATATGTGAGCCAGACGATCAACGCTGAGCCTATTTTATGTGAGGGAATCGCGCATGGATGAGATAAAAGAGGATTCTCTATGGATTTATTGCCCGGTTTGCGGAGGTAAAACGCGAACCAAGGTGTGCAAAGAGACAGTACTGATAAAATTCCCGCTCTACTGTCCCAAGTGCAAAAAGGAAATCAAAATTGATGTTGTACAACTGAAAATTGCAGTAAGCGAGTGAGCCAGACGAAAAACGCAGAGCCTGCTTCCCCTTATCAAAGGGGAGACAGGCTCTTTTTTTCTTCAATTTTTCCGGCATTTTGCTTGCGTAAGACTCTCAGGACTGATTCAGAAGTTGTGAGCAATGCGGCAGCTTCTTCATCGCTGCAGTTTTCAATCAGCGCACGTAGTTGGTGCTTCACAGAGGAATCTACCACCGTTTCCGGATAGAAAATCTCATTGGGATCAATGCGTAAGACGCGAACAAGAGGGTAGAGGATGTTCATTCTTGTATTGGATTTCCCATTTTCGATAGAACTGATTGTTCGAGTATTGGTATCAACCAGTTCTCCGACTTGTTCCTGTGTCAGATTCATTTTATCCCGGGCATTCTTTACTGCTCTTGCCAGCGAGCGTGAAAAAGCATGCATTATACTTCACCTCGCTTTGTATTGTACAATACTCCATTTTTGATTTTAATGTTTTAAGGCAATACCGTATAAATGCCACAATCCGCATTATACAACAGGTGCCGAATAAAAACTGTGGATAACATCCGAATTTTTTGTCCGCAAAGGCGCACTGACTCAAGCTGCCAGACAGGGTCTGTCAGCCAGAATCAG
>JAXEXE010000035.1:0-9269 GCA_034113565.1 Faecousia sp. | reverse complement strand
TACAGAAATGAATTATACACCAATCCAGCTGAAATTACCAGTGGATATGGAAAGAATTATTGAAATGGTGTTAGTAAAAATTTCTGGACTTGACCGTCAAAATGCCAAAATTCCCTCAGAAGATAGGGACCGGATGTGCTTAACCGCGTTTACTCCAGCAATGAGCTGGCGAATGGAATCCGCTTCCGGCGCAAGAACAGAACAAAAAAGATTTGCAGACCGCAAGTAATCCAAAATCTCCCGTTTCAGAACATTGATATCCATAGAATTGGAGGACTGCTCCACAAAGGGGTTGATATACTTCTGATAGTCGAGCAAGGTCCTCTCACGGATTTTCTGTGCCCGCTTAAAGGCCAGGAACTCAGCGGCAGCACTCTTCAATGTACGGTTTTCAACGATTCTCTTCATACGCATAGTGATCTCTCCTTTTTGTCGAGACCGTAGGCTCAGAACGGTTTTTTCGCTTTTGGAAAATCTGAAAACCAAACTTCTAGATAAACAAAAATTGGGAATTCACTGCATTAAGCTGTGAATTCCCAATTCTGGCAGGGGCACAAGGACTTGAACCCTGAGCCTACGGTTTTGGAGACCGCCGCTCTACCAATTGAGCTATACCCCTGTATATCATAAAAAGGCAAAGGCCTGAGCATTTCTGGTGGGCCTTCAGGGATTCGAACCCGGGACTATCCGGTTATGAGCCGGAGGCTCTGACCAACTGAGCTAAAGGCCCATGGATATCACGGTGAACTCGTCACCACGCAGAACATTATAGCATTGATGCCGCATTCTGTCAAGAAAATTCTTCGGCAGGGAGGAAGGAATCTGCTGCTTCAAGGAAATGACCCGGGAGACTGCAGCCTCCCGGGGATTTGGGTCAGATTTCCTTGTACATTCCGGCGGCATCGTCCTTGCGGACATTGTCGGACACTGCCAGAACCTCCACAGCCACCGTGCGGGCGCCCATGGAGATTTCAATGCGGTCGCCTACCTTCACATCGTAGCTGGCCTTGACTACTCTGCCGTTTACGCTGATGCGCCCGTTATCACAGGCCTCATTGGCGACGGTGCGGCGCTTGATGAGCCGGGAAACCTTCAGAAATTTGTCCAGACGCATGGCTTATTTCGCAACGCTGTCCTTCAGCGCCTTGCTGGCCTTGAACCCGGGCACCCGAGTGGCGGGAATTTCGATGGTTTCCTTGGTGTGGGGGTTACGGCCGATGCGGGCCTCCCGATCCTTGGTCTCGAAAATACCAAAGCCGGAAATCTGCACCTTCTCACCCTTCACAAGAGCAGCGGTAATGGCATCGATGGCGGCGTTCAGAACACGCTCGGAATCCTTCTTGGACAGACCGGTGCTCTCGGCACAGGCAGTGATCAATTCAGTTTTATTCATAATGGTAATCCTCTTTTCTACGGAAAAATCGTCACTAGCTTAACATAACTTCCCGAAAAATGCAAGATATTTTTGCGGAATTCCTCACAATTTGAGGAACTTCGCGATTTTTGCCCCCTTGGGCAGAAGCAGGCAGTCGGACCGGGTGATGGCTTTCAGCTTGACGGCGGCGAAGGCGTATACGCACACGCCGACGATCACCGGCAGAGCGCACAGCATCAGGCGGCTTTCCAGGCCCAGCAGAGTTAGCCCCCGATAAACGCCGTATACGGCTACACCCATGATTGCCGCCGCGAGGAAGGGACGCAGCAAATTTTTCAGCACGGCGGGAGGATTGTCCAGCAGCGCGTGCAGGGAGTAGAGATTCAGAATGCCAATGGAAACGTAGCACACCAGAATGCCGATGGGAGTACCCAGAATGTTAATGTGGGGATTGCCGGTGAGAATATACACGGCGATGAGATTCAGCACGCCGCCGATGAGCATATTCGTTACGGGACGGCCGGCGTGCCCGTGGGCCTGCATGATGGCGGTGGTGACCATGACAACGGCATTGAAGGCGATGGCCACGGCAAGTACGAACATGAGCCGGGTGGCAAGGTCCAGATTGGCCCCGGAGTACCGGCCCAGCAGCGCGGTGACAGGCCGGGCCAGCAGGGCCAGGCCAAAGGCACAGGGCATGGAGATCAGGCCGGTAATGCGCACGGCGGATTCTTCGGTATTTCTGGCCTCTACGTCATTGCACAGGGTCAGCTGGGCGGTAATGGCGGGGATGATGCTGATGGTGATGGGGGTGATGAAGGCGCAGGGCATATTGAAGATGGTCAGGCACATGCCGTAAATACCCCGCATGGTATCGGCGGCGCCTTGCGTGTAGCCCAGATTCAGCAGCTGACCCATGTAGATTTTTGTCTCCATCATGGTGAAGAACTGCAAAATAGCGGAGCCCACCGTGATGGGCACGGCAATCAGCATCAGGCCCTTGGCGGTATCCCAGTAGGAGCGGGGTTCCTCCGTGGTCACAGGCAGGAACACATAGCTCTTGCGGAAGCGGCAGAACAGGTAAATGGAGGACACCAGACAGCTGGCGGTCACGCCTAAGATGGCGCCGCCCGCTGCCAGTGGCACGCTGCCGGTGGTTTTCAGCAGGAACAGGGCGGCGATCATGCCCACAATCAGCTTCACCACCGCCTCAATGACCTGAGAGATGGAGGTGGGGATCATGTTGCTCTGGCCTTGGAAGAAGCCCCGGAAGGTGCTCATAATGCAAATGAGCAGCACGCAGGGGCCAAGACAGCCAATGGCGGCCCAGGCGTCTGGCTGGTTCTGAAATTGAGCCAGCTGCCGGCAGAAGACAGTCATCAGCAGGGTGCCCGCTATGCCAAGGCCGAGGAAAATACCTCTGGCGGTGTGATAAATGCGGCGCACCTGATTGTAGTGCTTCAGAGAGCTGGCCTGAGAGATCATGCGGCTCATGGCAACGGGCAGACCCGCTGTGGAAATCATCAGCAAAACGTTGTAGATATCGTAAGCGGTGTTGAAATAGCCGAAGCCCTGCTCGCCAATGATGGCATTCAGGGGAATCTTATACAGGGCGCCGATGACCTTGACAATGGCGGTTGCCATGGCAAGCAGGGCCGTACCATGGAGAAAATTCTGTTTTTTCTGAGCGTCAGACATGAAAAACGTCCTTTCGGGGCGGCAAGGCCGCCAGCTAATACGTTACGAACGCTGAGTGGTTGTCGTACATCCTTTGAGCCCCTCGACCGGCAGCGCTCGGTGATGTTATACTTTGGCGAAGGTGACGAGACACCATGTCATTGCGAGGAGCGAAGCGACGTGGCAATCCGTACTCCTTTTGTGCCGGGTACGTTATCAGAACATGAAAAGGGGAACGGATTGCCACGCCAGTGTGTGCACTGGCTCGCAATGACATACTAATTCGCTAAATTCTGAATTACCGGATTATTTCGTTTCCTCAAACAATTTTGGAATAGCGTAGGTGGTCAGCTCCTCCACCACTTCGGGGAGGTCGATGGTGGGGAAGGTGCCGTTCCGGTAGAGGATTTTTCCCCGTACCATGGTCATGGCCACATCTCCACCCTTGGCGGACCAGAGAAGACCGTTCAGCACATTGTGGCAGGGCATCAGGTGGGGGGCGGTGAAATCCACGAGAACAATGTCCGCGTCCATGCCCACCTGCAGCATCCCGCATTCCTTACTCCGGCCCTGGGCCTGCGCCCCGGTGACGGTGGCCATCATCAGAGCGGCGGAAGCGGGCAGGGCGGCACTGTCGCCGCTTTCCCTCCGGGCGTCCATGGCGGCAAAGCGCATGACCTCGAACAGGTCCAGATTGCCGCACTCAATGGCGCCGCCGGTGCCGAGCGCCACATTCATACCGGCCTTTACGGACTCCAGAATGGGGGTGGAAGCCCGACCGGACTTGTAGGCGGCAACGGGAGTCGCCACAGCGGTAACGTGCTTTTTCCCTAACAGTTTACGCTCATGGGGTTCCAGATATGTACAGCTGGCGGCGGTGGTTGGGACGCAGAACAGCCTGTGGCAGTCCAGCAGCTCCCCGGGGCCCATGCCGGTGCGCTCGAGACAGGATTCCACCTCGCCCTTTGTCTCTGCCAGATGCAGCTGCATACCGATGCCTTTCTCGAAGGCGTAGCCGGCAAGCCCTTCCCAGAGACGGTAGTTGCTGGTGTACTCGGCGTAGATGCCCGCGTCGATTTTGATGCGCCCCTCGTCGAAGCCGTTCCACCGGTCAACGACCCGGACAAGCTCCTGACACTGCTCGTCAGTTTCAAAATCGAACTCCTCGTTGGGGTCGATGAAGCGGTAGCTGGAAAGCGCCAGATTGGCCTTGATGCCGGACTGGGCCACGGCCTCGGCGGTGGCGTTGGGGTAATAGTACAGGTCGGAAACTGAGGTCACGCCAAAACGCAGACATTCGGCGATTGCCAGCAGAGCCGCCGCCTTTGCGCTGCGGGAGTCCATTTTGGCCTCCTTCTGGAGCAATGCCTGCAAAGCCTCGGTGTTGCCTAAATCATCGGTGTAACTGCGAAGCCCGGCGGTGGCGAGGTGGGTGTGGCAGTTGATAAGGCCGGGAATGGCGACCATGCCGGTGCCGTCAATGATGGTTTTTGGCGGCTGGGCCGGGGCGGATTTGCTGATGGAGACGATTTTGCCGCCGTCGATGCCGATGTACGCACCGAAAATGACCTCCATCCGGGGATTCATGGTCACGGCGGTGACGTTGGAAATTAATGTGTCCAAAGATAACAACCTTTCCTAAATAATGCAAGACAAATTGTACGGAACAATTCAGCATTTATCATTTTGCATTAGCAGAAACAGATCCCGTTTCTGCTGAAGGACGGAATCAATCATTTCGATGTACTGCTCCGGGAATTTAGGATTGTGGAAGCGCTGAAGGGTGCCGTCCGAGAGACTTACCTTGTTCATCCCGCCGCCGCCCAGAGAGACGATGGTGTGCAGCTCCTCCATCATATAAATATTGTACAGACAGTCCAGGCCATCCCGGCTCCAGCCTACGTTTTCAAAGCTGCCGGACATATATTTCTGCCGGTACAGGTAGTAGGGCTTGTAGCCGAGACAGCGAAGGGTGCGGTTGGCGTAATCCACCATCCGGGCCACCTCCTCCGCAGTGGACAGGCCCTCCCGTTTTTCGAACAAATCCGCTCCTTTTTTCAGGGCCAGCGTGTGGACGGTGATGTTGGCGGGATTCAGGGCGGCAACCGCGTCCAGAGAGCGGCGGAAGCCGTCAAAATCATCCCGGGGCAGTCCGGCGATTAAATCCATGTTGATGGCGGCAAAACCCGCGTCCACCGATTCCCGGTAAGCCCGAAGCACATCCTCGGCTTTGTGGGGCCGTCCGCAGGCACGGAGCACATGGTCTTCCATGGTCTGGGGGTTGATGCTCATGCGGTCAGCGCCGTGCTGCCGGATGGCCCGGAGCTTTTCAGCGTCCAGTGTGTCCGGGCGTCCGCCCTCCACGGTAAATTCAATGCAGCGGCTAAAATCAAAGGAGGAACGCAGAGTGTCCAGCAGCCGAACCATTTGGGGCGTGGACAGGGTGGTGGGGGTGCCGCCGCCGATGTACAGGGTGCGAAGATGCCTGCCGCTTTTTTTCATCAGGTCTGCCGTGACCCGGATTTCCCGCTCCAATGCGGCAAGATACGGCTCCAGAAGTTCGGTTTTCTTGCCGATGGTGCGGCTGACAAAACTGCAGTAGGTGCAGCGGGTGGGACAGAAGGGAATGCCTACATAGACAGAAATGTCCTCCGGCTCCATGCGCTTCACGGCGCTCACGGTGGACAGCGAGCAGTCTACCGCCAGCTTCCGCCGATCCTCCGTCACAAAGTATACATCCTTCATGAGCTTTTCGGCAGATTTCGGCGTGCCGCCCTCCAGAAGGTGCTTTGTGGTGATTTTGGTGGGCCGAACGCCCGCCAGCGCGCCCCATGCCGGAACCTTTGGCAGCAGCTGAACGGCGGCGAGGTAGTAGCTCTGCTGTAAAATCCGGCGGCGTAAGCGCACGGTCTCCTCCGCGGCTTTCAGGCGGCGGGAAGCGGTGACGGTTTTGCCGTTCAGCGTAATCTTTGCAGTGGCGGTGAGCCATGTGTTTCCCCGATGGAGGGCGGATTCCGCCGTGCCCTCCGGGTTATCCGGGAACAGGGCCATTTGCAGTTGTTCCACGGCGTAACGGTCGTCATGACCGAGAAGTGTCAAGTCCATAGCGGTTCCTCGTATGCGGCAGGGCAAGCCCACAGAGTGTCAGTGCAGATAAGGGTTATACTTCTTTTCACTTTCCAGCATGGTGGATTCTCCGTGACCGGGAAGCACCCACAGGTTGGCTTCAATTTCAGACAGCCGCTTCAGGGAGGAGCGCATCTGCTCCCAGCTGCCGCCGGGCAGATCGGTGCGCCCGCAGCTTCCCGCGAACAGGGTGTCGCCGGAGAACAGTGTGTTTTCCGTCAGCAGACACACGGAGCCGGGGGTGTGGCCCGGGGTTTGCAGGACAGAGATATCCAGCCCCGCAAGGTGCAGCGTTGTCCCTTCGGCGTAGGTATTCGTGTAGCAGAGCGGCCCGGCGGTGAGATTCGTTGGCAGAGCCAAATCCTCGGCGCACAGCCAGACCTGACAGCCGGTGTCCGCCGCCAGATCCCGGACAGCCCCCACGTGGTCAAAATGCCCGTGGGTCAGCAAAATGGCTTCCAGCGTCAGTCCCAGCTCGCTGAGCTTATCCAGAATGGTATCCGCCTCATAGCCGGGGTCGATGACGCAGCAGAAGGGGCTTTTTTCGTCGTGAATGATGTAGCAGTTGACCTGATAGGCCCCCAAAGTCAGGGCGTGAACCTTTAACATAGAATCCCTCCGTCTTGGAAATGCAAAATGATGAATGCAAAATGCAAAATGAAGGTGTCCGCCTTGCGGACAATTTAAAATGATTTCCGAAAGAAATACCTCAATTCTGCATTCTGCATTTCGCACTTTGCATTATCTTCTCGGTGTGTCCATCAGCTGATCGGTGTCCAGAATCAGGGTCACAGGGCCGTCGTTGATGGACTCCACCTGCATGTCCGCGCCGAACCGTCCGTGCTGGGGCGGATAGCCCAGATCAGCACAGTCCGACAGAAATTTTTCGTACAGGGCGTTGCCCAGTTCGGGACCCGCAGCATCGGTGAAGCTGGGGCGGCGGCCCTTGCGGCAATTGCCGTAGAGGGTGAACTGGCTCACCACCAGCACCTCGCCGCCGACAGCGTCCAGACCCAGATTCATTTTTCCGTTTTCGTCCTCGAAAATCCGCAGTCCCAGGGCCTTTTCCGCCAGATACCGACATTCCTTTTCGGTGTCGTTGGGGCCGACCCCCAGCAGAATCAGAAACCCCTGCCCGATTTTGCCCACAATTTCGCCGTCAATGGCGACGGAGGCGGATTTTACTCTCGTTAATACAGCCCGCATGGCGTTACTCCTCGTCCTCTGCTTCGCCTGCGTCAGAGGGAAGTACAGTGCCGTTACCGCTGTTGCCGGAATTGTTGCTGCCGTTGTTACTGCCGATGGTGACGTCCTTTTTGGGGCTGAGCATGATACCTGTCACAATGCCGGCAAGGGCGCAGACTGCCAGTCCCAGCACCAGCTCCCGCTGGTTGACGATGATCCTGCGGTCCAGAGACTTCCAGCAGGCTTTGATTTTTTCTGCCATGGCACATTCCTCCTTAATTCTGACCTCTCCGGGAATTGGTCACATCCCGGATGGAAAGCAGTTTTTTGCGGATGGAATCCAGCTCCGCAACATTTTTGACCTCAAAACGAATGATGATGGTGCTGCGTCCGCCGGGAAGATCCTTGGCGTTCAGCTCCTTGACCCGAACCCGGGCGGTGGTCATCACCGTTGCCACGTCCAGCACCAGACCGTCCCGCGTGATGCAGTCCAGCTCCAGCGTGGTCTCGAAGGGCTGCTCCTCCTGGGTGGCCCAGCGCACCCGCACCCAGCGGGCGGCCTGCCGGGGGTCGTCCCGGTTCGCGGCGTTGGGGCAGTCGGCCCGGTGAATGCTGACGCCGAAGCCCTTGGTGATGAAGCCCACGATGGCGTCGCCGGGAACGGGGGTGCAGCACTTGGCGAATTTAATCATGCAGGAGTCGATGTCCTCCACGATGACGCCGTTGACCGCATGGCGGTTGAGAAGGTCTGCGTCGGAGTCGGGGCGCACCCGCAGAGGGCTGGCGGGCAGCTTCTCGGCGGCCTGGGCCTTCACCGCCTTGTTCACATCGTCCCGAATGCGGCCCACGGCCTTGGCGGCGGTAAGGCCGCCGTAGCCGATGGCGGCGTACATATCGTCCCAGCTGTCAAAGGCCAGCTTTTTCAGCAGGTGGGGTTCCAGCTCCGGATCGGCGAGGGCAGTCAGCGGCAGGCCCACCCGTTTCATTTCCGCCTCGAAGGAGGCCCGTCCGTGGAGAATATTCTCCTCACGCTTCTCCTTCTTGAACCACTGCTTGATCTTGGTACGGGCCTGATTGGACTTGCAGATGGTCAGCCAGTCCCGGCTGGGGCCCTTGGCGGATTTGGAGGTCAGCACCTCCACAATGTCGCCGTTGCGCAGCTTGGTGTCGATATTGGCAATGCGGTTGTTGACCTTGGCGCCGATCATGGCGTTGCCCACGCCGGAGTGGATGGCATAGGCAAAGTCGATGGGGGTGGAACCGGCGGGCAGGGAGACGATGCGGCCCTTGGGGGTGTAGACGAAGACCTCGTCGTCGAACATATCGATCTTCATATCCTGCACGAATTCCTCGGCGTCGGAATCCTGCTGGGTTTCCAGCAATCGGCGAACCCATTCAAAGTCCTTCTCCGTGCCGGCGCCGGTGCCCTGCTTGTACTTCCAGTGGGCGGCGATGCCGTATTCGGCGGTTTCGTGCATTTCCCAGGTGCGAATCTGTACTTCGAAGGGGATGCCCTGAGAGCCGATAACGGTGGTGTGCAGGGACTGGTACATATTGGGCTTGGGGGTGGAGATATAGTCCTTAAACCGTCCGGGCACCAGATTGAACAGGTCGTGGACATGGCCCAGCACATTGTAGCAGTCGGGAATGGAATCCACGATGACCCGGAAGGCGTAGATGTCGTACAGCTCGTCCATGGTCTTGCCCTGGGACTGCATCTTGCGGTAGATGGAGTAAACGTGCTTGATGCGGCCGTAGGTGGTGTTGTGGATGCCCATGGCGGTGAGCCGCTGGGTGATTTTTTCCTGAATGGTGCGCATGAAGCTCTCGTCCTGCTCCTTGTGCTCCTGCAGGTAGGCGGTGATCTCATTGTATTCCTTTGGGGCAAGATACCGCAGGGAGGTAT
>JAXEXE010000034.1:0-5934 GCA_034113565.1 Faecousia sp. | reverse complement strand
CCGTCCACATAGACATTACCTTCCTCATCGATGTCCACCCACTGTCCTGGACCTGCGATACAGCGCTTCACGAGGATTTTGTTTCCGAGATAAAAGGCCACCAGATCACCCGGCTCGAAGTCGGAGCCTTTGACAGAGATCACGATATCGCTCTCTTCCAGTGTCGGCGTCATGGACGTCCCGTAGATCTGCAGAACCGGCATCCAGATGGTCGCCACCAGCACTGCAACGGCAGCCACCACAATCAGCGTATACAGGGTGCTGCGCAGAACCGCGCCGTAACGGGATTGATACTTTACCCGCTTCAGTTCTGCGTTGAGCTGTTCCACACTTGGATAATCCATCGGTTCTTTCGTCATAGGTTTCATTTCGCTCCTGTATTCTCCTCCGTCAAACGGCGAACATTCTCAAGGTACTGCTGCGCGGCCCTGTCCGCTGCTTCAAACACGGCGTTCAGCCGCATCGCCGCCTCCGCCATGGAGCCGGCATTCTCCTGAAGCAGCCGCCTGTCTGACAGCTCTTTCTGTAAGCTCTGCAATTCCTCTTTCAGTTTTTCGTTCTCCTGTGCCTGTGCAAGCAGCATCTCCAGCAATTCCTTGCGGCTGAGTTTATGCAATTCCTTGTCTGTCATTGGGTTTTCTCCTTCCGCACACGCTAAAAATCAGCAGCCGTTTCCCGCAGCCGGAGACACAGCTGCCCCAGAATGTGGAAACGTTTCCAAACACTTACTTATATTTTAATGTATTCTGGCATATGTGAGCAGGAAAAGCAACAAAGGGATGTCGAAAACGGCATGTGACATATTTCACAATTTTCCGCATATATTTTTAGCCATTATGCCGCAATATTAATTATTATGAGCGCTTTCTGTGTCCGAAATCGTTTACATTATAAAAACGACGGGGCATATGTCTCTGTACGGCGAAAGTCGCAGGCAGGAAGTCCGTATTTGTATTGGAAGAAAGTGACGCATTGACGAAACCGCGGAAAGGATGATAGAATAGTCAAAAAACCGGGGAGGCGGAAGCTGTGAAAATGGAGCAGGGGGCGCGCATCGTTGTGGAGGACTGGCTTCAAGCCCAAAGCGATGATGTGCTGCATTTCATCACCGATGAAACCAAACTGCGGGAGGCGGAGGCTTTTGCCGCTGCCGCCCGGCAGGTAGGGGCGATTCCCAAGCTGACCGTGCTGCCGTCCGCGTCCATTCAGGCGGGAGACAGCGTGGCGCAGATGCGGCGGATCATGTCCTATGCCACGGCAGTCATCGGCGCAACCAGCGATTCCTTCATCACCACCGATGCGGTGGATTATGTCCTGCGCCGGGGGGCACGTTTTTTGTCGCTGCCCCTTTCCTGCAGCGACGGACGTTCCCTGTTGGAGCAGGACTTTCTGGCGATGAACCCGGCGGCTGCCGCCCGGATGGGGCGGCCTTTGCTGCGCTGCCTGCGCCGCGGCGACCGCGTTCACATCACCACCAGACTGGGTACGGACATCACCTTCGATATCCGGGGACGGAAGCCGGGTCTGTTTCACGGTGTTGCCGCCCGTCCCGGGGTCTGCGCCTCGGCAAGCTTTGAGGTGTTTATTCCGCCGGTGGAAACGGCAACCAATGGCCGGGTAATTCTGGATGGGTCCATGGGCTATATCGGTCTGGTCAAACAGCCCCTGGAGCTGGGGTTTGCAGGAGGATATCTGACCTACATCGCCAACACGCCGGATGGGGATCGGCTCAGAGCCTATCTGGAACAGTTCGGCGATCCGGAGATGTTCTGCGCGGCAGAGCTGGGCATTGGTCTGAACCGGTTATCCAAATGCCGGGGGGCATCCTACATTGAGGACGAAAGCGCCTATGGCACCTTTCATATTGGATTTGGCCGGAATCTGGCGCTGGGAGGAACCCACAACGCCGCGGGGCATTTTGACATTGTCATCCACAACCCCACGATCACCGTCGGCAAATCGGTGCGCATGAACGATGGACAGATCTGCACCCGGTTTTGAAAGCCGCGTTTGCGTTTTATGCAAAATTTCGTATCATTCTGCCTTATTTCCTTTTTTTCAAATAGACTGTTGCAATTTGCCCGCAGATGCTGCACAATGGGTGCATTCATTGCGGACACTTGTCCGTGACATGCGTTCTTGCAAAACACACTCTAAGGAGGAAACAAACAATGGAATGGCTGAAACTCATTGGCATTCTGGTGGTCGTTGTGGGCTTCGTGCTGAAGTTCGACACGATGGCGACCGTTGTGGTGGCCGGCCTGGTGACGGGGCTGGTGGCAGGTATGTCTCCCATGGAGATATTGGAAACGCTGGGTAACTCCTTCATTTCCAACCGGACGGCGACGCTGTTCGTGCTGACTCTGTCCGCCATCGGCCTGTGCGAACGCAACGGCCTGAAGGACAAGGCGGTTGACCTGATTAAGAAGATGAAGTCCGCTACCACCGGCCGGGTGCTGGCTGTGTGGCAGGCGGTACGTACCGTGGCCTCCGCTTTCTCCCTGCGGATCGGCGGTCATCCCCAGTTTATCCGTCCTCTGATTAACCCCATGGCCCAGGGTGCCGCCGTGGCACAGTTCGGGCAGATCGATGAAGAGGATGAGGATCGAATCAAGGGCATGGCGGCTGGTACCGAGAACTATGGTAACTTCTTCGCCCAGAACTGCTTCATGGGCTCCTCCGGCACGCTGCTGATTGTCTCCACCCTGAATGAGCAGGGCTACATGGTTGACGCGCTGCAGATCGCCGGTCAGTCCATTCCCATTGCTGTGATTTCCGTGGTGGTCGGCGTGATTTACGCGCTGCTGTTTGACGTGTTCATGAAGCGGAAATACGCCGCGAAAAAGGGAGGTAAGTAATCATGGAGTGGACGCTGAGTAAAATCGTTGCCGAGTTTTTCTACTGTGTGATCGGCCTTATGTTCATCCTCAACGGCGTGAAGGCGCTGAAGGACCCCGGTCTCAAGACCCGGGTCGGCACGGCTGTCTTCTGGTTCATCACCGCTTTTACCTTTATTGCCGGTCCCTATGTTCCCAAGTGGATCACCGGTCTGTGCGTGGTGCTCATGGCCTGTCTGACCGCCTGCCGTCAGGTCAAGCAGTCTGCCAGCGATATGCCTACCGCGGAAAAGACCCGGGAAAATGCCAACAAGTTCGGCTACTGGGTGTTTGTGCCCGCTCTGACGCTGGCAATCGTGGCCGTTCTGGTGGCGACCTTCTGGAAGAGCCTGGGCGCCAACAACGCCATCGGCGTTTCCGCCGTGGTGGCTCTGATTGTGGCGCTGTGCCTGTTCAAGGAGAAGCCCGGCACCGCTTTGGCAGACGGCACCCGGCTGCTGGATAACGTTGGCCCTGTCGGTCTGCTGCCTCAGGTGCTGTCCGCACTGGGCGCCCTGTTCACTGCCGCCGGTGTCGGCACGGTGATCGCCAACGGCGTGGGCGCCATCGTTCCCGAGGGAAGCAAGCTGGCTGCCTGCGCTGTGTACTGCATCGCTATGGCGCTGTTCACCATCATCATGGGCAACGGCTTCGCCGCTTTCTCCGTGATTACGGTCGGCATCGGCATTCCCTTCCTCATCGCCCAGGGCGCGGATCCTGTGGTGGTGGGCGCGCTGGGTCTGACTGCCGGTTACTGCGGCACGCTGATGACTCCCATGGCTGCCAACTTCAACATCATGCCGGCAGCGCTGCTGGAAACCAAGAGCAAGTATGCAATCATCTTCTCTCAGATTCCTGTGGCCATTGTCATGCTGGTAATCCACATCATCCTGATGTACGCGCTGGCATTCTGATTTTTGCGAAATCTTCGGGGGTCGATGGGTTCATCGGCCCCCGGATTCCCCTTAGGAGGTTTTTATGAAACTGCTTTTGACTGCCTTTGATCCCTTCGGCGGTTCCCCTGTCAATCCCGCGCTGGAAGCGGTAAAGCTGGTGGCGGACAACGTTGCCGGTGTGGAGATTGTCAAGCTGGAGGTGCCGACTGTGTTCGGCAAATCCATTGCCGCCGTGGCGGAGGCCATTGCCCGGGAAAAGCCGGATGCCGTGCTGTGCACCGGACAGGCCGGCGGTCGTTACGACCTGACCCCGGAGCGGGTGGCCATCAACCTGGATGATGCCCGCATCCCCGACAACGAGGGCAACCAGCCCATTGATACCCCCATTTTCGCCGATGGCGCGCCGGCCTATTTCGCCACGCTGCCCATCAAGGCAATGGTGGCCAAAATCCGGGAAGCGGGGCTGCCTGCCAGCGTTTCCAACACAGCGGGCACCTTCGTGTGCAACCACCTGATGTACGGCGTTCTGTACACGCTGGCTAAGCACTACCCCGGTGTGCGGGGTGGTTTTATGCATGTGCCCTTCATCCCCAGCCAGACCGTCAACCGTCCCAGCCCCGCCCCCTCTATGGCGCAGACGGATATCGCCCGGGGCATTGAAGCCGCCATTGCCGCAATCGCGGAAAATGACGCGGACATTGCCGCCGTTGAGGGGCAGACCCACTGATGACAAATATGGGAGAAGCGGATTGCTTCTCCCATTTTTTCAACCCGCTGATCATTAGCCCCTTTCTTTTTGGCGCAAAAGGTGGTATGATGGTGGGCAGAAAACCGACACAGAAGTAAAGAAGGTCATCACCATGAAAACCCCCGTAAAAATGCTGGTCATCAATCCCGGCTCTACCTCCACCAAGGTCAGCTTCTTTGAAGACGAAAAAAATGTGTACACCGAGAGCATCTTCCACGATGCCCCGGAACTGTTACAGTATCCCACCACCAACGACCAGATGCCCATGCGCAAGCAGGTGCTTCTGGACTTTTTGCGCGCCCACGGCATGACCCCTGCCGATATGGATGTCTTCGTGGGTCGGGGCGGCTGCGCCTATTCCCAGACCTCCGGTGTCATGGAAATTGACGAACGGCTGGTTTCCGACACCGCCGCCGACTGCGGCGGCAGCGACCACCCGGCGAAGCTGGGTGTCATGCTGGCCTACGAGCTGGGCACCGAATACCACAAGCCCATGTACACCGTGAATCCCACCAATGTGGACGAGCTGTGCGACTACGCCCGGCTCACCGGCATTGCGGGTCTGTACCGCCGGGCTCAGACCCATGTGCTGAACCAGAAGGGCATTGCCGCCATTCACGCGAAAAAGCTGGGCAAGCGCTATGAGGATCTGAACCTGATTGTCTGCCATGTGGACGGCGGCATCACCATCACCGCCCACAAAAATGGGCGCATGATCGACAGCACAGAGGGCGCCGGCGGCGACGGCCCCTTCACCCCCACCCGGCTTGGCTCCATCCCGGTGATGGAGGTGCTGCAATATCTGGATCAGGGCCACACGACAGCGGAAATGCGGGCCATGCTGTCCCGGTCCGGCGGCTTCGTCAGCCACTTCGGCACCTCCGACGCGGCAAAAATCCACGCGCTGGTGGAAGCGGGGGACAAAAAAGCGGCAACCGTTTGGAACGCCATGATCTATCAGCTCTGCAAATCCATCGGCAGCATGGCCGCGGTGCTGGAGGGCAAGGTGGACGGCATTCTGCTGACCGGCGGCCTGATGCGCTACGCCGACATTCTGGAGGGCGTGGAAGCGCGCTGCGGCTGGATTGCTCCGGTTTCTGTCTACCCCGGCGAGTGTGAACAGGAAGCCATGGCGGACGCGGTGCTGGAGGTGCTCCGGGGTCAGCGGCAGGCTAACCGGTACACCGGCTCCCCTGTGTTCCGGGGCTTTGATTGGGAAAAATAACATTGCGATTCAACAAATCACCCCTCAGTCCAGTACTGAGGGGTGATTTCAGACCGTCGAGAAACCCCAGTTTTGCGTCAGGCAAAACTGGGGTTTTGAGCATATTGTGGCCAAAATATGAGGATTTGCAAAAGGTTGTGGGCATCCTCCCACTTCCTAATGGCGAACTTTTTCAAGTTCATGGCAGCA
>JAXEXE010000033.1:0-4950 GCA_034113565.1 Faecousia sp. | reverse complement strand
GCCAACCTCTGCGCAATGGCTAAGAACGCTAAGCGAATCACAGCTACGGAAAAGCCGGTGGACAACGAGAAGTACGCTTTCCGCTGCTTCCTCCTCCGCCTGGGCTTCATCGGAAGCGAGTATAAAACCCAGCGGAAGATTCTGCTCCGCAACCTGACCGGATCGAGCGCCTTCCGGTCCGGCACGAAGAAGGGGGTGGCGGATGATGCGGTTTCCGAGTAAGGCTGTTGTCGAAGTGCTCCGCCGCAAGTATCCGGTTGGCACCCGGGTGGAATTGGTGCGGATGGACGATCCGCAGGCCCCTCCCATCGGCACAAAAGGCACCGTGAAAGGCGTCGATGACATTGGCAGCATCATGGTTGCCTGGGACAACGGATGCGGCTTGAGCGTGGCCTATGGCGCTGACATTTGCAGAAAGGTCGGTGACGCAGATGCCCAATGATATTCTGGAAGATCTGTTCTACGGCAAAATCAACCCCTGGGAAGACTGCCCCGGCCACATAGAGGAGTTACGCAGTCTGAACCAGAAAATGAGCCAGCTCAGCGATATCCTTGAGGGGCGGCTTGACAAGGAAACCCGATCCTTACTCGACCAGTACCTCTCCAACCGCGCCGATATGGAGGCCCTGCTTTCCTGTGACAGCTTCAAGACGGGCTTCCGGCTGGGTGTACAAATCATGATGGCGGTATACAAAGAGCCGTAATATACACAGTTTTCCGTCGGATAGTTTGGTACATATATGGCTTCATATTGACTTGCTATTATGCGGATTCAGAGCGAATATGTGTACACCGAAAGGGAAAACGAACACGGAGGTACACACCATGAAAGACAATATTTTTGAAGCCACCTATGACAAGGTTCAGGCCCTGCACAAAGCCTATCAGGCCGCCGATGAAGCTGGCAAGACTGCCATCCGCGATTCCTACAAGGCTCTGATGAAGGAGATCGAGGCCCTGGGCACAGCCGCTTGCCGGATCTGGAGGGATTACGAAACTTCCCGAGACTGCGGTAACGAATACCTGGACATCAACGATGTGGTCTGGGACAAGGATGTGGAAAGCCTGATTTCCTGCATGCGGGAGCATGGCATTGAGAAGTTTACCTTCTCCTCCAGCTGGAGCAGCGCAGTGGAAACCGCATGGCTTTTCCAAAAGGCCGGATGCAAGCTGGAGGGCCTCGTCGAGATCAACAGCCAGCACAAGGCAATCATGAGCGACAAATACGAAAAAGCTCACGGATACCTTTTCAGCATCGGCTGAATTCTGAATTGAATACCAGGCAGGACGGTCCCGAAAGGGGCTGTTCCTCGTACACGAAGGTCGCACCGAATATCGGTGGCGGCTATTTTTATGCTCATTTTGAAGAGGTGACCCCATGCGAAAGCTGAAGAAATACAAGCCGACCCCTTTCATGGCAGAGGGGTCGCATTATGACAAAGTGGCAGCTGACTATGCGGTGATGTTCATCGAAAGCCTCTGCCACACCAAAGGAACCTGGGCCAGAAAGCCCTTTGAACTCATTGACTGGCAGGAGCAGATCATCCGGGACATCTTCGGGACTCTGAAGCCCAACGGATACCGGCAGTTCAACACCGCATACATCGAAATCCCCAAGAAACAGGGCAAATCCGAACTTGCTGCCGCTGTCGCGCTTCTTCTGACCTGCGGTGACGGTGAGGAACGTGCCGAGGTTTATGGATGTGCCGCTGACCGCCAGCAGGCGTCCATCGTGTTCAATGTGGCTGCGGATATGGTGCGGATGTGTCCGGCCCTTAATAAGCGAGTCAAAATTCTCGACTCACAGAAGCGCATTATCTACCAGCCCACCGGGAGCATCTATCAGGTGCTGTCCGCTGATGTGGGCAACAAGCACGGCTTCAATACCCATGGCGTGGTATTTGACGAACTCCACACCCAGCCCAACCGCAAGCTGTACGATGTCATGACCAAAGGTTCCGGCGACGCCCGGATGCAGCCGCTGTATTTCCTCATCACCACCGCCGGGAACGATACGAACTCCATCTGCTACGAAGTCCACCAGAAGGCAAAGGACATTCTGGAAGGCCGCAAATCCGATCACACCTTTTACCCGGTAATTTACGGTGCGGATGAGGGTGATGACTGGACAGACTCAGAGGTTTGGAAAAAGGCAAACCCCTCTCTGGGCATTACGGTTGGCATCGACAAGGTACAGGATGCCTGCGAATCGGCAAAACAGAATCCCGGCGAGGAGAACGCTTTTCGTCAGCTGCGCCTGAACCAGTGGGTCAAGCAGGCTGTCCGCTGGATGCCCATGGACAAGTGGGACAAGTGCGCGTTCCCAGTCAATGAGGATGATCTGGAAGGCCGGGTTTGCTACGGCGGTCTGGACTTGTCCTCCACCACCGATATTACCGCCTTCGTGCTGGTGTTCCCGCCCCAGGATGAGGATGATAAGTATATGGTGCTTCCGTACTTCTGGATACCGGAGGACAACCTCGACCTTCGCGTCCGGCGCGACCATGTGCCTTATGATGTCTGGGAGCGCCAGGGCACGCTGCAGACCACCGAGGGCAATGTGGTTCACTACGGCTACATTGAGAAATTCATCGAGCGGCTGGGCGAACGCTTCAATATCCGGGAGATCGCCTTTGACCGCTGGGGTGCTGTGCAGATGGTGCAGAATCTGGAAGGTATGGGCTTTACGGTGGTTCCTTTCGGACAGGGCTTTAAAGATATGAGTCCTCCCACCAAGGAACTAATGAAGCTGGTTCTGGAGGAGAAAATCGCCCATGGCGGTCACCCCGTGCTGCGCTGGATGATGGACAACATCTTCATCCGCACCGACCCGGCTGGCAACATCAAGCCGGACAAGGAAAAGTCCACAGAAAAGATCGACGGCGCGGTGGCCACCATTATGGCGCTGGATCGTGCAATCCGCTGTGGCAATGATACAGGTGCTTCCGTCTACGATGACCGAGGCATCCTTTTTATATGAAAGGAGTGATTTCCTATGGGTATTTTATCCGGACTATTCCATTCCCGGGATAAGCCCACTAACAGCACCAACGGCAGCGGTTACCGCTTCTTCCTCGGCCAGTCCACCTCGGGCAAGCCGGTGAATGAACGCTCCGCCATGCAGATGACTGCTGTCTACGCCTGTGTGCGAATCCTGTCTGAGGCGATTGCCGGGTTGCCCGTGCATTTGTATCAGTACCAGGAGGACGGCAGCAAAGAAAAGGCGCTGAAGCATCCGCTGTACCGCATTCTCCATGATGAGCCAAACCCGGAGATGACCAGCTTTGTGTTTCGGGAAACCGCCATGTCCCATCTGCTGCTGTGGGGCAACTCCTACTCCCAGATCATCCGAAACGGGAAAGGCGAGGTCGTTGCGCTGTATCCGCTGATGCCCAACCGCATGACCGTTGACCGGGACGATTTGGGCCACCTCTATTACCAGTATCAGGTGCAGGATTCCGATGCGCCGACCATGAAGGACGGCACAGTGATTCTAAAACCCTCCGATGTGCTGCACATCCCGGGGCTGGGCTTCGATGGTCTGGTCGGATACAGCCCCATTGCCATGGCCAAGAATGCCATCGGTATGGCGATTGCCTGCGAGGAGTACGGAGCCAAGTTCTTTGCCAACGGCGCGACTCCGGGCGGCATTTTGGAGCATCCGGGGACCGTCAAGGACCCCGCCCGTGTCCGTGACAGCTGGAATGCGGCCTTCGGCGGCAGCGGAAACGCCAATAAGGTGGCTGTGCTGGAGGAGGGCATGAAATACACGCCCATCTCCATCTCTCCGGAGCAGGCGCAGTTCCTCGAAACCAGAAAATTTCAGATTGACGAAATCGCTCGAATTTTCCGTGTCCCGCCCCACATGGTCGGTGATCTGGAGAAGTCGAGTTTTTCTAATATTGAGCAGCAGTCGCTGGAATTTGTGAAATACACGCTGGAGCCGTGGATCGTGCGCTGGGAACAGGCCATTAACCGGGCACTGCTTTCGGAGAAAGAAAAGGAATCGTATTTCGTGAAGTTCAACGTGGACGGTCTGCTGCGCGGCGACTATGAGAGCCGGATGAACGGCTACGCCACCGCCAGACAGAACGGCTGGATGTCTGCCAACGACATCCGGGAACTGGAAAACCTGGACCGCATTCCTGCCGAACTCGGCGGTGACCTATATCTTATCAACGGAAACATGACCAAGCTGCAGGACGCGGGTATCTTCGCGGGAAAGGAGGAAACTGAAAATGAAGAAGTTTTGGAACTGGACGAATCAGGCCCCGACGGAGACGGAACCGGAGCAGCGGATTCTCACGCTGAACGGCACCATCGCCGAGGAAAGCTGGTTTGACGATGATATCACGCCCCAGCTTTTCCGGGAGGAACTGAATGCCGGGAGCGGCGACATCACGGTCTGGATCAACAGCCCCGGAGGCGACTGTGTGGCTGCGGCTCAAATCTACAATATGCTCATGGATTACAGAGGCAGCGTGACCGTTAAGATTGACGGCATCGCTGCCTCTGCCGCTTCTGTCATTGCCATGGCAGGCACCAGGGTGCTGGTGTCTCCTGTGTCAATGCTGATGATCCACAATCCCGCCACCATGGCTATGGGCGATGCCGCAGAAATGCAGAAAGCCATCGCCATGCT
Organism: Faecousia sp.; assembly: GCA_034113565.1. Lineage (GTDB taxonomy): Bacteria > Bacillota > Clostridia > Oscillospirales > Oscillospiraceae > Faecousia. Next base: position 308 of record JAXEXE010000033.1, on the reverse strand, counting down.
GGACGAGGTGAAGGAATCCATCATCAACGCCTATGAGATCAAGACCGGCATGAGCCGCGCCAAGCTGTCCCACCTGATGGATGCGGAAACCTGGATGGACGCCCACACTGCGGTCGACCTGGGCTTTGCCGATGAGATTATGACCCGCCCGGAAGTTACTGGCGCAGAGAATCACGTCACCGGGCCGATGCTGTTTTCTCGGACGGCGGTGACCAACCACCTGATGGACAAGCTGGCGGCGAAATGCCGCATCGAAAAGAAGCCCACCCAACCGGAACGCTCCGTGGAAGATCTCATGGAGCGGCTCA
>JAXEXE010000032.1:0-5208 GCA_034113565.1 Faecousia sp. | reverse complement strand
AAGCAGCCGGAAGCGGTAGAGGAAGTCATTGGCGCGGCGGTGCTGACCATCAGCAAGCGGGCGCCGGAGCGGGAGATTGCCGTCCACATCCCCGACGAGCTTCTGATGGTGCCCATGGACGCAAGGCTTATCGGTCAGGTGCTTGTAAACCTTTTGGACAATGCGATCAAGCACACCCAGCCCGGTGAGGAAATCTCCGTGACAGTCTCTGAGGACAAGGATTTCGCTGTTTTCACAGTTGCCGACCGGGGCACCGGCATTTCCGAGCGGGACCTGCCCCATGTGTTCCAGATGTTTTACACCACGGAAGGTAAAGGCCCGGATGCCAAACGGGGCATCGGTCTGGGGCTTGCCATCTGCGAGTCCATCGTCACCGCCCACGGCGGCAGCATCCACGCCCAAAATCGAACCGATGGAAAAGGGGCGGAATTTACCTTTACCCTGCCACTGAAGGAGGGAGAAGCCGTTGAGAAGTGAATGGATTCTCGTTGTGGAGGACGATGCCCAAATCCGCAACTTTATTACCTACACCTTGAAGCAGGAGGGCTTTCCCTGTCTGACTGCCGGAAACGCCCAGGGGGCGCTGTCCCAGCTGGTATCCAATCAGGTTGACCTGATGCTGCTGGATTTGGGACTGCCGGATTTTGACGGCATGGAGGTCATCAAAAAGGTGCGGGAGTGGTCGGAGGTGCCCATCATCGTGGTCTCCGCCCGGGATCAGGACAACGAAAAAGCCGCCGCGCTGGATGGCGGCGCAGACGATTATCTGACCAAGCCTTTCTCCGCTACGGAGCTGATGGCCCGGATCCGGGTGGCTCTGCGGCATTCCCGCCGAACCTCGGCTGCCACGCAGCAGACCGTTCATTCCGTGGGCGGACTGTCCATCGATCTGGAACGGCATCTGGTATTTCTGGACGGTACGGAACTTCATGTGACCCCCATGGAATATAGCCTGCTGTCCCTGCTGTTTCGGAATATGGGCAAGGTGCTGACCACCCAGTACATCATCCGGGAAATTTACGGCCCGGGCTACGGAAACGATACCCAGGCCCTCCGGGCGCTGATGGCGGGACTGCGGCGGAAGATCGAAAAATCCCCGGCAAAGCCCCGGTACATCCTCACCGAAATAGGCGTGGGATACCGGCTGGTGGATGAGTAACCCCATACGAAACGCCCTGGAAGTTCATTCCAGGGCGTTTCCGTTTACCAGTACCGCTTTTTCTTGAAGTAGAAAATGCAGCCGCCAACGATCAATGCACTCAATACAATTACTGCCGGATACCCATAGACCCAATGAAGTTCCGGCATATTGACAAAGTTCATTCCATACCATCCTGCAATCAACGACAGCGGCATGAAAATTGTGGTTACGATTGTTAAAAGCTTCATGATCCGGTTCTGTCCCAAATCCACCTGGGCCTGGTATTCGCTGCTGACCTGGCTTGCATATTCGCGCAGCATCTGGGTTTCTTCCTGCAAGCGGTTCAGTCTGCGAAGAATGTACTGCAGCCTGCCGGAACTGCATTCATCCAGCAGATCGGTGGCGTTTTCCTGCAAAGTTGACACCATATCATTCATCTGAGCGTAGTACCTGTTATGCTGATTCAGCTCCTTCCTGAGCTGGCTCATTTGCCTGATGAACTTTTCCGTCCGGTTATCCAGTACCATTTGCTCCAGCCCGGAAATGCGCTCCTCCATGTTCTGAATATGGGAGAGGTCATCCGTGATCAGGGCAAGATAGAAATCCATCAGCAAATCATCCGCTCCATCCGCATGGTGCGGACGCATTTTTCTGACCCGTTCCATACATTTGGCAGCTTCTCCGTCCGGGTCAACAAAAAGAAGATTGCTGTTCCACCAGGTGAAAACAATATGTTTATCCTGTTGGTGTGGTTTTGCCGGAATATGAAGCTCACCAAGAATACGATTCTGCTCAACCATTAGCCTGCAGCCTGTGTTTTTTCCGGGGGAAAGCATGGAATCCGGTGGAAGCAGCATAGGCGGCAGATTGCTGTGTACGATATCTTCCGATTTCAGAATGACAGCAATTTTCTCCCAGCGTGAAATCTCTTCAGGCTGTATGGGCTTGAGCGTTTCAGCAATGCAATAGTACATGACAGGTTCCTCCTTATAGCATATCATCCGGGATTTTCTGGATTGCATGGTGTTCTCCTTTCCTGACGGATGTGACCTTATCACGAATTTGTGATGTTGTCAACACGCATCCGAGGATCCTGATCTTCCTGGGATTGGACCGGCAAGCAGCTTTTGACGGGATAATCGAGGCAAAACAGAAGGAACACCCAAAAATATCCGGGATCGAAAATAATTCCCGGTCAATTCATTTCGGCCCAACGAAAAAGCTTGTGTGTTTGCCGGTTCCATTCCGTGCCAAGCTCCCTCGACTACGCTGCGCTTCGCTCAGGATGACAAGATTTGTTGTTTTTTGCGGCTGCTCGACAAACACCAATTTATCGTTCCCCTGCGGAAAACCGGCAGGCGTGTTTTCTCACAGAATTCTCACAGGAAACCCCGATCTCTCACACCGCGCTCACGGCTTCCGCGCTAAAATTCCAGTGTAAGATCAATCCGAAGGCAAAAGGAGGATTTTAGGATGATGACACAGGAACTGACCAGCCGCGATATGCAGCTGCAGGCCCTTTGCGATGGGGTGCGGAAATGTTCCAAAGCCCATGATTATCAAAAGTGTGTTGCAATGATTTGTGAGGCCATGGGGGAATTTCCCAATGCGCCGGAGCCCCACAATCTGCTGGGAATCGTTATGGAAAAAGAGGGCGACCACCCCGGTGCCATGAAGCACTTCCGGGCAGCCTACGCGCTGGACCCTACCTACTTACCGGCAAGGCAAAATCTGGATCATTACGGCACGTTTTATTCCCGGGGTGGCTGCGCCTACGACGAAAGCGATTGCCCTCAGGAAGCTCCATCGCCCTATGAAATCCAATACGATGAAAAAGGAATTGGTCACGCGGTCAGGAGGAATACAAAATGAGCATTGTGAAGAACAAAAAGCAGGAAGACTTCACCATCATTGTGGGCTGCGGACGGCTGGGTGCCAACCTGGCGAATACCCTGTCCGAGGAAGGAGAAAATGTCCTGATTCTGGACAAGGAGAAGGAAGCGTTTCGGAAGCTATCCCCCTCCTTTGGCGGCCTGACGGTGGAGGGCGACGGAACAGATTTGGATGTCCTGAAAAAAGCGGATATCTCCCGGGCCAATGCGGTGATTGCCGTTACCAACAACGACAACACCAATATTCTCATTGCCCAACTGGCAAAGGAATTCTATTCCGTTGGACGGGTCATTTCCCGTCTGTATGACCCGGAGCGGGAATGCGTCTACCGGGAGCTGGGCATCGACACCATCTGCCCGGCAGTGCTGTCCGCCAATGAGATTGACAAGCTGCTGGAGAAACCAGCCCGCACGAAGGAGGCTGTTTAACCATGAAAGGAAATGTGCTTTTGGTGGGCGGCCGGAGCAAGGCAAAGTCCCTTGCCCAGTCTCTGCTGAAAAAAGGTTATCGGGTCACGGTCATCAACAAGGATTTGCCCGACTGCGAAAAACTGGCGGAAAATGAAAAGCTGACTGTGATTCACGGTGATGGCACAAAGCCCTATGTGCTGGAGGATGCGGGCGCCGGGAATATGGAGCTTGTCATTGCCCTGACACCCCGGGACGAGGACAATCTGGTGGTTTGCGAGCTGTGTAAGAAGAAGTTCCGGGTTCCCAAAACCCTATCTCTGCTGTCCGATCCCCAAAAAACAGACTTCTTCTATAAAATGGGCGTGGACAGCGTGGTCTGTGCCATTTCCGCTGTCACCAGCATCATTGAACAGCAGGCGTTCATGGAGGAGATGGCAAAGGCGATCCCCATTGGAGAAGGAAGGGTGCAGCTTCTGGAAGTGCCCATAACGGAAACAGATCCGGCAGCCCAGAAGCAGGTCTGGGAAATCAACCTGCCCAAAGAGGTCATCATCGGCTGCATCCTCCGCCGGGATCAGACCCTGATCCCCAGAGGCGACACCCGGATTCTGGCGGGAGACATTCTTGTCCTGATCTCGGGAAACGAGCAGGAGGAAATCGCAATTCTGGAATTAAAGGGCGGTGAGGCCAAATGGCAAAAATGAAAGACTGCTCCAACCGCGGCAAGCTGATGGTCATGATCGGTCTGCTGGTCATCGCCCCGGTGGCAATTCTCCCGTTCTATCCGCAGGACATTGGCTATGCAATCTACTTTCTGCTGACCGGGCTGCTCTCTATCCTGGCAGGGGGTCTTGTATGCGCCTTTGGGAAGCGGGAAGCCTATTTCAGCTCTGACCGTCTGACTGCTCAGCGGCACAGCAATAACACCGTGCTTTTTACCTGGTTCTGGGGAATTGCAGTCGGTGCCATGCCCTTCTTCCTTTCGGGGCAACTGAAATTCGTGCAATCTCTCTTTGAATCCGTCAGCGGCTGGACAACCACCGGACTTTCCGTGATGGATGTGGCAAAGACCTCCCATATCTTCCTGTTCTACAGAAGCTTCATGCAATACTGCGGCGGCCTGGGCTTCGTGCTGATGATGGTCATGCTGGTTTCCGGGAAACGCTCCATGGATTTGTTCAACGCGGAGGGGCACCCGGACAAGCTGATGCCGAACCTCAAACAGACCGCCCAGACCATTTTTGAAATGTACATCATTTTCCTGATTCTGGGAACGGCTGCCTATGTGGTTTGCGGAATGCCGCTGTTTGACAGCCTGTGCCACGCCATGTGCAGCCTGTCCACCGGTGGCTTTTCCACCAGACTGAACAGCATCGGCGAGTATCACAGCCTGTCCATTGAGATTGTCACCATCGTGCTGATGCTCATTGGTACGACCAACTTCGCGGTACTGTTGCTTCTGCTCCGGGGAAAGTGGCGGCAGGCGATGCAGGTCAGCGAGGTACGGTTCCTGTTTTTGCTGCTGCTCATTTTCGTGCCGCTGATGGCCTTGTCTTTGTCCAGTGAATTGGGAATGAGCTTTGGGGAAGGTCTGCGCCATGCTTTATTCAATGCCGCTTCCGCCCTCTCCACTACTGGATATGCCACGATGCCCTACGAAAGTTGGCCGTCTTTTGCAATCGGATTGATGATTCTGCTGATGCTGATTGGCGGCGGCATCGGCTCCACAGCAGGCGGCTTAAAGCTGACCCGGGTCTATCTGAT
>JAXEXE010000031.1:0-81800 GCA_034113565.1 Faecousia sp. | reverse complement strand
TTGCCGGTATCATGCGCGAGGTAAGAGGCGCATACACAGAAGGCGAATGAGCTACACGGAGGCATAAAGAAAACGCGGAAAGGTTTTACCTCTCCGCGTTTTCGATTGTCAGGCAGAACACGTTTTTGAACCAAAGTAGTTCGTACCTGTGTGTTATGGTGGAGCCGAGGGGAATCGAACCCCTGTCCGAAGGCAACTTGGAGGGAACTTCTCCGGGCGCAGTTTGTTATTTACATTCCCTCATCCCGGCGGGAACAAACACCCTACGGGAATCAGTAGCTTCATGATGCATGGTATGGGCAAAGCTTACCATACGCACGGTCTCCACTCAAATCACACCCAAGCCCGGCTCGTGGACCTTCCGGGGAGGATGGGCGCCTAATTAGGCAGCCAGAGCAACAGTATTGTTGTCAGTTAAATTTAAAAATTGCCCGTTTTATCGTGGCCAGGCACCACGGCCCGCTATTCCGGCCTCACTACCCCCGTCGAAACCAGTACGGCCCCATATTGAAGTGTGGAGAGTGGAGTGTGGAGAGAAAAGGAGATGAGAAAAAACACTTCACTCTCCACTCTTCACACTCCACACTAACAATTAAAATCTTCCGTAGGGATCCGGTAGCTTATTGGGCTCCGGATAGGTCTCGCCGTGGGTATCCACGGTGATGGAGACAATCTTCTGTTCCTCCACAGGACGGTCATTGCGTCCGGTGCGGGTAGAAGCGATGGCGTCCACCACGTCCATGCCGGAGGTTACCTTACCGAAGGCGGCGTACTGGCCGTCCAGATGCTTGGCGTCCTGATGCATGATGAAGAACTGGCTGCCGGCGGAGTTGGGGGAGGAGGAGCGGGCCATGCTGAGAACGCCCCGCTTGTGCTTCAGGTCGTTCTTGAAGCCGTTGAAGAAGAACTCGCCCTTGATGCAGTAGCCGGGGCCGCCCATGCCGGTGCCCTCGGGGCAGCCGCCCTGAATCATGAAACCGGGGATGACCCGGTGGAAAATCAGGCCGTCGTAATAGTTGTGATTGCACAGGTCGATGAAATTGTAAACGCTCTGGGGCGCCTTCTCGGGGTACAACTCGCCCTCAATGACGCCGCCGTTTTCCATGGTAATCTTAAAAGTAGGATTCATTGTCTCATTCTCTCCTTCATGGCCCGGTCGATCTGACGCTTGGCGTCCCGTTCCGCCGCAGCCTGTCGTTTGTCGTAAAGCTTCTTGCCCTTGCAAAGACCCACGTTTACCTTCACCCGGCTGCCCTTGAAGTACACGGACAGGGGAATCAGGGAAAAGCCGTCCTGCTTGACCTTGCCGTAGAGCCGCATAATCTCCCGCTTGTGCATCAGCAGACGGCGGGGGCGGCGGGGATCAACGTTGAAGCGGTTTCCGTGGTCGTAGGGGGAAATGTGCATCTGGTTCAGCAAGAGCTGCCCGTCCTTGATGCCGCACCAGGCGTCCTTCAGGTTCAGGGTACCGGCGCGGATGGACTTGACCTCTGTGCCTACCAGTTCGATGCCCGCCTCAAATTCCTCCTCCACGAAGTATTCGTGATAGGCCTCCCGATTGCGGGCCATGACCTTGATTCCGGCCTTTTCCAGACAGCTCACCTCCTGACCTGATTCTAAAACACATTATATCATGATTGTCAAGGGGATTATACGGTAATTTCGATGAGATTTCCCTCGAATCCCAGAATGCAGCTTTCGTAATAGCCGTCTCCGGTGACGCGGGGGCCGGACAGGGTTGGGTAGCCGCCATCCTTGAGCCGTGCGGTCAGTGCGTCCACAGCCTCCCGGCTTCCAACGGACACGGCAATATGCGCATATCCAAACCGATCAAGCAGATTACCGGAATCCGTCAGATCAGGCTTTGTCATAATTTCCAGCCGGGAACCGTCGGAAAAGGATAGAAAATAGGAACGAAAATCCGTGTTCTGATTGTGGTATCCATCATTGGCAACCGCCTGAAAATAAGTCTCAAAGAAGGACTTTGCCCCTTCCAGGTCGTTGACATACAGGGCGATGTGGTCAATTCTCATGGTCATTCCTCCTCAAACAGAAACCGTTCCAGTGCTTCCGGAGAATCGAACGCAAAGTCGCACAGGGACTGCATTTCCTCCGCCAGCGCCGGGAACTCTTTCCGTCCCCAACCCGCAAAGGCCACCTTCACCCCCAACGGATGGGCCATGTTCCACGCCAGCTTCATGTCGTCCACGACGAGTATATCCTCCGGCGAAAAATGGTACTTTTCCATAATATCCAGCAGAGGAAAGGGGTTGGGCTTGCGCAGTTCCTCGGGATAGTCCCAGCCGTAGATCACGTCGGGCTGCACCCCGAAATGGATTTCATAGTCCCGGGTGATGTTGACCACGCTGGAATGAGACACCACACAGACTATGCCGCCCTCGGCCTTCTGCCGCCGGATGACGCTGCCGATGCCGGGAAAGGGGGCGGGGATGTGGGTCATGACATAGTCCATCCAGCCGTGGTATTCGTCCTCAAGTTCTTTTGGGGTGAACTGCCAGCGTTTGCGGCACATTTCCGCAAAGCCCAGCTCGTAGCAGTCCTGAGCAAACTGCTCCAGTGTGACAGTCTGCCCGGGCCGGAACTGATCGAGGATGTAGCAGAAGAAGGGGTAGCCGATGGTTTTTTCGCTCTGTACCACGGTATCGTCGTGGTCGAGTACCAGACAGGGGTATTTCAGCATCAGAATTCACCAGTTTCTTTGTTTCTTTCCTGCATTATATCAGACCTGAAATCAATCCGCAACCGAAAAATTTCCACTTGCTATATTCGAACGAATGTATTATAATAGAAGAAAAGGTGGTGAAGGTATGGAGCAGAAGGTATGTCCCGTGGATGTGATTGCCATGTGCAGTGCGTCGGGAGAAATCCGCCCCCTGCGGCTGCGGATGGAGGACGAAGAACACCAGCTCATGCGGGTGGATATCGAGGAAATTGTGAATGTTCGTCAGGTGCAGTATGTGGGTATTGAGGCCACAGTCTACCTCTGCCGTGCTACGGTTCGTCAGAAGCGGTGGCTGTTTGAACTGAAGTATACCATCCGCACCCATACCTGGAGCCTACAGCGGAAGGTGTGCTGACATGGCGGAGCGGGTAATTTTTCATGTGGACGCCAACTCGGCGTTTTTAAGCTGGAGCGCTGCCTATCGGGTGAAGGTGCTGGGGGAGGAGACTGACCTGCGGGAGGTGCCTTCCGTTGTGGCGGGGGACAAGGCCTCCCGGCACAGCATTATTCTGGCCAAATCCATTCCGGCGAAAAAATACGGCATCCAGACGGGAGAGCCTCTGTTTCAGGCGCTGGAAAAGTGCCCGGAGCTGGTGGTGATTCCACCGGACTATGATTTATATGTGCAGGCTTCCCGGCATTTTGTGGATATGCTCAGGCAGTTCAGCCCGGCGGTGGAGCAGTATTCCATTGACGAGGCCTGGGTGGACATGACGGGCACCCAGCGGCTCTGGGGGCCGCCGAGACTGGCGGCAGAGCTGATGCGGCGCAGAATTAACGAAGAACTGGGCTTTACCGTGAATATTGGCATTTCCTCCAATAAGCTGCTGGCAAAAATGGCGGGGGACTTTGAAAAGCCCAATAAGGTGCACACCCTGTTCCCGGAGGAAATGGGGGAAAAATTCTTCCCACTTCCCGTGCGGGATCTGTTTCTCGTAGGCGCGGCAACGGAGCGGAAGCTGCAAAGGCTGGGAATCTACACCATCGGTGCGCTGGCGGCGGCAGATGTGCGGGTTCTGAAAAAGCGGCTGGGCAAGCAGGGGGAGCTATTGTGGCACTTTGCCAATGGCCGCAACGCCGACGCGGTGACACCGGAACCGGCGGAGAACAAGGGCTACGGCAACGCCACTACCACTTCTCACGATGTGGTGACCAGCGAGGAAGCCTATCAGGTACTGCTGAGTCTGTGCGAAACCGTGGCGACCCGCCTGCGTAAGGATGGAAAGTGCGGCAGCTGTGTCAGCATCCATCTGCGCACCAACGAATTCCGCCATTTTTCCCACCAGTGCGTGCTCCACGGGGCCACAAATATCACTTCCGAGATTTTTGAAGCCGCCTGCCGATTGTTCGATGAAGCGTGGGACGGCATCACCCCAATGCGGCAGCTGGGCGTGCAGATCACCCGCCTGTCCGGGGAGCCATACCAGCAATTCGACTTTTTCTCCGGACTCAGCCCGGTGCAGTTTGAGCGAAAACTCCGGCTGGACGAAACCGTGGATGCCCTCCGGGATAAATACGGCGAGGACATCATCCGCCGGGCGAAGTTTGCGGGTGGAACCGAACCCCATATGGCCGGCGGCCTGAGCAAGGAGCGCAGAACTGGTGTCACAAAACCTGTACCGAAGGAATTTTAGGGTGGAAAAGTGCGAAAATCTGGTGTAGTATAATACAATGCAGAATGCAAAATGAAAAATTGTGGTGTCCGCTTTGCGGACAAATTGAAATATACGATTCTCTGTTTCTGAGGGATATACCATCTGCATTTCGCATTATTTCACGCAATGGGAGGAATCCATATGGCAATCGTAACATTTTATAACTGCGACCCCAAGGACGCGCCGAAAACCACCATGCCCGCCCACCTGGGCGCCAACGCCATCATTACCTGTCAGGGAAAGCTGCTGCTGGAAAAGCGCCGGGACTCCGACATCTGGGGACTCATCGGCGGCGGCTGTAAAAAAACGGAAACCGGTCTGGAAGCCATTGTCCGGGAAACCTACGAAGAGCTGGGCCTGCGGATTCCCAAAGAGCGGTTTCACAAGCTGGCTGTGTACGACAACCCGGGCCGCATCGCCGCCTTCCGGGATGGCAGCATTTGGCGCATGGTGATTGTGGTCTACGGCCTTGACCTGCCGGAAGTGCCGCAAATGCGCATCAGCAGCGAGTCCAAGGAGCTGCGCTTTTTCACCCGGGAGGAAATCCCGAACATCGAAATTGCCGTAACTCACCGGGACATTGTAGAGGACTGGTTTGTAAACCATCTGGATTTGCTGTAAGAATATACAAATAGTAAATAAATACTTGTATATTCGGAAATAGTATGCTAAAATAAAATTTGACGGTGCAGTATCCTAGTCGGAGTGACCGCTTTCCAGGAAGGGCCTAAAAATCCTTTGAAGGGCACATCGATGAAGTCCCTGGTGTCTGCTTATTACGCCCAGTTTTGGGTGGATGCTGGGGGTTAAGGATCCAGGGCGCGCTCCAATGGCATGGAGCATACGACCCGGTTTCCGTGGAGACTTGAACCTTGTGCGACGACGGGTAGAGCCCCGGGAGGGGTCCGATCGCGTACGAATCAGGTATGAACCTGCAAGGCGGTGCACAGAATCGTGTGCTGCGTGCAGCGTAGCCTGCCTTGAAGTGAACATGCGGGGAAGGGAGACCAGGCCGGATGCCGCTGTGGCCACGGCGGCTCGACTATCGCTCCCGGAAACCATGCTTGCAAAAGAGGCTAAGATTGCGGAACATTCCGCTGTGGAAAACACCTAGGCTGTCTGAAAAGGGCAGGCAGGGGATTGCAGTACGGACTCAGTGGCAATCGGGTACCCATTATCATGGCGACACTTGGGCGGAGGGATCAAATGGAAACGGCCTGTGCGGCAACGGCAGGTTCCCACCGGTGAAAAACAACCCGACCTAAGCCGTAAGATTTATCCTGCCTGCTGCCGTCACCTTTTATTATTCTCAAAAGGAGAATTGTTCGTGGCAAAAACCCATTCGGACGCTTCCAAAAAGGAACGTTCCCGGACGATCCGCTGGGTCGTCACCGTATTCTTCGTCACCTTAGTTGTTTCCGGCATGATTAGCCTGATCTCCGATGAGGTCATGGCGCGCAGCGGACTTTTGGCAGCGTTCGCGATTCTGCTGGGCATCGTTTTTTTAGGAATCATCTTCGACATTATCGGCATGGCGGTGGCAACCGCCAGCGAAAAGCCCTTTCACTCCATGGCGGCCCGGAAGGTGCCCGGCGCTCAGGAGGCCATTCGGCTGCTGCGCAACGCGGAGCGGGTCAGCTCCATCTGCAATGACGTGGTGGGCGATATCTGCGGCGTGGTTTCCGGCAGCGCCTCGGCAACCATCGCTGCCTTGATTCTGACCCATGTGGACCTTGGCTGGCCCCGGGCGGTGAGTCTGGCAATGTCCGCTCTGGTGGCGGGACTGACGGTGGGCGGAAAGGCCATCGGCAAGACCATCGCGGTCAATTCCTGCACGCAGATCGTGCATTTGGTGGGCCGGGTTCTGCATACGCTGAACCGGTTCAAAAAAAAGAAATCAATACGTTAGGTCGTGTCAGATGTGGACATTTTACAGAGAATAAACGGTCATGAGGATCTTGTGAACCTGGATGACGGTCAGCGCAGCCAGCTTTGTGACGAGATTCGTCAGTTCCTCATTTCCAGTGTCGCCAAAACCGGCGGACACCTGGCAGGGAACTTAGGCGTGGTGGAACTGAGCGTCGCCATCGAAACCGTATTTGATACGAATACTGACCGCCTGATATTCGACGTCGGTCACCAGTCTTATGTGCATAAGCTGCTGACAGGCCGCGGGGCGGGCTTTGCGCATCTTCGGCAGTATGGCGGTATTTCCGGCTTCCCCAAGCCGGAGGAGAGCGGCACAGACGCTTTTGTCGCGGGCCACGCTTCCAGCTCTGTGTCTATCGCACTGGGCATGGCCCGGGCAAGAACGCTGCTGCATGAGAATTATGATGTGGTTGCCGTGATCGGCGACGGCGCCCTCACCGGCGGCATGGCCTACGAGGGTCTGAACGATGCCGCCGTCAGCGGCGAACCCATGGTCATCATTGTCAACGACAATAAAATGTCCATTGGCAGAAATGTGGGCGGCCTGTCCAGCCACCTGTCCCGGCTGCGCTCCAGTGACAATTATCTGGACGCCAAGCGGACCTACCGCAAGGTGGTGAAGGCCCTTCCCGGCGGCGACAGAATCTACGCTTTCAGCAGCCATATCAAAAATAAGCTGAAGCGGCTGCTGCTGCCCGCTACGATTTTTGAAAACATGGGCTTTACCTATCTGGGGCCGGCGGACGGGCACGACCTGCCCAATCTCATTTCTCTGCTTACGGCGGCAAAGGAACTGCGGGAGCCGGTAGTGGTTCATGTGGTGACGAAAAAGGGCAAGGGCTATCCCTTCGCGGAGGCGGACCCCGCCAAATTCCACGGTATCGGCAAATTTGACCCCGTGACCGGCAAAAAGCTGGGGGCCAAGGTTACGACTTACTCCGATTCCTTTGGAGAAACCATGATTTTGCTGGCGGAGAACAACGAAAAGGTCTGCGCCATTACCGCGGCGATGCCCGGCGGCACCGGCCTGCTGGAATTCCAGAACCGGTTCCCAAATCGAACCTTCGACGTAGGCATCGCGGAGGAACACGCTGTGTCCATGGCTGGCGGACTTGCCAAGCAGGGAATGGTGCCGGTGGTGGCGATTTACTCCACCTTCCTCCAGCGGGGGTTTGACCAGATCCTGCAGGACATCGGGCTGCTGCATCTGCACGTTGTGCTGGCCATTGACCGGGCCGGTCTGGTGGGCGACGACGGCCCCACGCATCACGGCGTATTTGATGTGGGCTTCCTGCGCCTGATTCCGGGAATGCGGATTTTGAATCCGGCGAGTCTGTCTGAGCAGCGGCAGATGCTTCGCTGGGCGGTGGAGGATTATGATGGCCCCATCGCCATCCGCTACCCCAGAGGCTCTGAGGGCAGCTATACCGCCTGTGATTGGAAGGGACTGGAAGGCCCGATGGTAAAATGCCACCGCACCGGCGGCGATGTGGCGCTGATTACCTATGGTTCTACGCTGCAAACAGTTCTGGACGCGGCGGAAGAACTGGCAAAACAGGGGATTGAAGCCACGGTTTTGCGGCTTTTGAGCGTCTGCCCCCTGCCATCAATGCAGGTTGCTGCCTACTTACAGTCGATCAGCCATGCGGTTGTCGTGGAAGAAACGGCGGCTGGCTCCGGCATTCGTGAGGCTGTGGCCTGGGATCTGGCGAAGCTGTGCCCGAACTGCCGGGCAGACGGCATCGATCTGGGACGGGATTTTGTGCCCCACGGTTCTTTGAAGGAACTGTATGAGCGCTGCGGGCTGGATGCCGCATCCATTGCCGCGCATGTCAGGGAGGTGCTTGCCCGGTGAAGGTAAAAAAGAGACTGGATGTCCTGCTCACCGAGCAGGGCTACGCGGACACCCGTTCCAAGGCCCAGGCCATCATCATGAGCGGTCTGGTCTATGTGAACGGACAGAAGGCGGATAAGCCCGGTGTGGCTTATGAGGAAACTGTGGAGCTGGAGGTTCGGGGGGCGGTCTGTCCCTACGTCAGCCGGGGCGGCCTGAAACTGGAAAAGGCACTGCGGGATTTCGGCGTGAAGCCGGTGGGCTATGTGTGCAGCGATTCCGGCGCGTCCACCGGCGGCTTTACGGATTGTCTTCTTCAGCAGGGCGCGAAAAAAGTCTTTGCCATTGACGTGGGCTACGGTCAGCTGGACTGGAAGATTCGCAGCGACCCCCGGGTGGTGGTCATGGAGCGGACGAATATCCGTTACGTCACCCCGGAGCAGCTGGGGGAGCCGCTGGACTTGTCCGTCATTGATGTCAGCTTTATTTCCCTGAAAATCGTGCTGCCTGCCATCAAGGCCCTGTTGAAGCCCACAGGTCAGGTTTTGTGCCTGATTAAGCCCCAGTTTGAGGCGGGCAAGGAAAAAGTGGGGAAAAAAGGCGTCGTCCGGGAAAAAAGTACCCATAAGGACGTGCTGGACAATTTCGTGGCGCTCGCCAGAGAGCTGCAATTTCAAATCCTCGGCCTGACCTTCTCCCCCGTCAAGGGGCCGGAGGGCAACATTGAATTTTTGGCGCACCTGAGCCTGGATGCGGCAGAGGGCATCTGCCCTGACACCGCGGACGTGGTGGAACAGGCCCATGCCGCGCTGGATAAGGGGGAGTAACCGGTGAAAAATGTGATCCTTACTCCCAATCCCTACCGGGACAAGAATTTCCAGACGGTGCGGGAAGCCATGCGCATTTTGAAGGACGCGGGCATCAGCACCCGCCTGTGCCTGCCCTTTGAGGTGGAGCGTTCCTACGAGCTGCCCAAGGATCTGCGCTTTTCCCGGCTGGACCGGGAGCTGCCCAACGCGGAAATGGTGATCTGCTTCGGCGGCGACGGCACCATTCTGCACATGGCGAAGGCGGCGACCCGGAAGGGCATCCCCATTCTGGGGGTCAATATCGGAACCATGGGCTTTATGGCGGAGCTGGAGAGCACGGAACTGGATAAGCTGACGCAGGTGGCCCGGGGGGAGTATTCCCTTGACAGCCGCATGATGCTGGACGTGACCGTTCAGCGGGACCGGGACATTCTGTTCCACGACATCTGTCTGAATGACGTGGTGGTCACGAAGGGCGCGGTTGCCCGCATTGTACACCTGTGCGTCAAATGCGACGGCGTGAAAGCCATGGAGTTCGGCGGCGACGGCGTAATTATTTCCACGCCCACCGGTTCCACGGCCTACAGCTATTCCGCCGGCGGCCCCATTGTGGAGCCGGAGGCGAAAAATATCATCATTACGCCGATCTGCGCCCATGAGATCGGAAGCCGCTGTATCGTGGCGTCGGATAAGCGCATTGTCAGCGTGGAACAGATTCTGAACGCCCGGCGCAATGCCTACCTGTCCGTGGACGGCGGCAGGGCGATTCGGATGAATATGGGCGATGTGGCGACCATCAAGAAATCCCATCTGGAAACTCGGCTGGTCCGGCTGAAGGACCGCAGTTTTTACGATGTGGTAAGCTCAAAATTCAACAGGTAGTAGAGGGGGAAGGGCATTGAAATCGAAACGACAGGCAAAGATCATGGAGATCATCTCCACCACCAATGTGGAGACCCAGGAGCAGCTGCTGGACGCATTGCGGGAAGCCGGCTTTAACAGCACCCAGGCAACCATTTCCCGGGACATTAAGGAACTGCGCATTATCAAGGAGCTGACCAGCTTCGGCACCTATCACTATACCGCCGCGGCAAGAGAGGTGCCCGGCACCTTCACGGGACGACTCAATACCATTTTCCGGGAGTGTGTCACCAGCTTTGACTACGCCCAGAACATCATTGTCATTCACACCCTGCCCGGCCTTGCCAATGCCGCCGCTTCGGCGCTGGACACCATGAGCCGCAGCGTGGTGCTGGGCAGTATCGCCGGCGATGACACCGTGTTTATCGTCATGCGCGATACCAATGCCGCCGCGGCCTTCTGCGGGGAAATCAAGAATCTGCTGAGCTGAAAAAAGAGGAGAATCGCCGTGCTGAGTTTGCTGCATATCGAAAATATCGCGGTCATTGAGAGCGCGGACATATCTTTTGACCGGGGCTTTAACGTGCTGACCGGCGAAACCGGCGC
Organism: Faecousia sp.; assembly: GCA_034113565.1. Lineage (GTDB taxonomy): Bacteria > Bacillota > Clostridia > Oscillospirales > Oscillospiraceae > Faecousia. The sequence continues at coordinate 71,363 of JAXEXE010000031.1, read as the reverse complement.
CGGCAAATCCATTGTGATCGACGCCATCTCCGCTATTTTGGGCGAACGGGCCTACCGGGACATGATTCGTACCGGCACCGAGCGGGCCTCCGTCCGGGCGGTGTTTACGGACGTACCGGAGCTTGCGTGGTTTGCCGAGAACGGTGTGGAGTACGACCCGGAAACCGTGATTTCCCGGGAGATTCATCTGGACGGCAAGAACATCTGCCGGGTCAACGGCAGTTTAGTCAACGTGACCATTCTGCGTAAGCTGGGCATTCAGCTCATCAACATCCACGGCCAGCACGATTCCGCCGCCCTGTTTGACGAGGAAAACCATCTGACCTTTCTGGACAGCTTTGCGGATAATGCCGCCCTGCGTCAGGGTTACAGCGAAAAATACGAGGCGGTTGCCAAGCTTCGCCGGGAAATCAACGCGCTCACCATGGACGAAGGCGAAAAGCTCCGCCGTATGGAGACGCTGAAATATCAGATTGCCGAAATTGAGAAGGCGGAACTGGAGGCCGGAGAGGACGAGGTTCTGGAAGAACGCCGCAAGGTGCTCCAGAACGCGGAGAAGCTGAGTAACGGTATGGAAACCGCTGTGGAATGTCTCTACGGCGGCGATGAATCCGACGGCGCGGCAGGGCTGCTGGCTCAGGCGGAATACGCCCTTGCAAGGCTGGCGAAGTTCAGCGACACCTTTTCGGAGCTTCATGATCGGGTATCCGACCTTATGTATCAGGTGCAGGACGCGGCGGAGGAGGTCCGGGACGCCCGGGACAGCCTGAGCTATTCCGCCGACGAGCTGGAGCAGATCGAGTCCCGACTGGACGTGATTCATAAGCTGCGCCGGAAATACGGAACGACCTGTGAGGACATTCTTGCCTATCTCGAAAAGGCAAAGGCGGAACTGGATGAAATCGAATTTGCGGACGACCACCTAGAGCGCCTGAAAAAGAACCTGAAAAAGGCGGAAAAGGCGGCCTGGAATGCGGCAAAGGCTTTGCGGGAAAACCGACAGGAAACGGCAAAAACCATGTCGGCACGGATTCTGACGGAGCTTGCCCAGCTGGATATGCCCCGGGTGCAGTTCTCCTGTGAATTTACGGAAACGGAACTGACTGCCAACGGCGCGGACGCTGTGGCCTTCTATATGTCCGCCAATGCCGGCGAAGCATTGAAGCCTCTGAGCAAGGTTGCTTCCGGCGGTGAGCTGGCCCGCATTATGCTGGCAATGAAAAATGTACTGGCGGAAAAGGACCAGATTGGCACCCTGATTTTTGACGAGGTGGATACCGGCGTGTCCGGCAGGGCGGCCCAGAAGGTGGCGGAGAAGCTGAGAAGCGTCGCCGCTCACAAGCAGGTACTCTGCGTGACCCACCTGCCCCAGTTGGCGGCCCTTGCGGACACACATCTGCTGATTACCAAGTCTGAGCGGGACGGACGTACATTTACTTCTGTCATACCCTTGGACAGGGAGGGCCGGAAACGGGAGCTGGCCCGTATCATCGGCGGCACGAATATTACGGAGACGACGCTGAAGAGCGCGGAGGAAATGCTCCGATAAAAACCACAAAAAACTTGACAAAATCGGCTATCTTTGCTAGGATAGCCGGGTAAACACAGTGAAGGGATGAAGTAAGCGCTTACCTTTCCCCCAGAGAGCTGCCGGCTGGTGCGAGGCGGCGGGAAAACGCGCCCAAATACCTCCCTGAGTGGCTTTCCTGAAGGGCACAGTAGGGAAAGACGGGTTCGCCCGATACCGCGAATGGCGTTATTTGACGCCGTGAGGGCATTTTTGCGAGAAAATGCCGAATCAGAGGTGGTACCGCGCATCACTGCGCCCTCTATCCCATTGGGATAGAGGGCGTTTTTGCATGGAAAAGGAGAGAATGCGATGAAATATCCGTGGATTGATGAATATTTGCTTCAAAAGCCGGCGGTACAGAAGAATTTCAAGGAAGAGTGGGGCTGGTACCGCTATCAGATTGGGGGCAAGCTGTTTGCCGCCGTCTGCCTGGATGAAGCGGGAAAGCCCTACTATATCACCCTGAAGCTGGAACCGGCGGACGGAGATTTCTACCGCCGGCAGTATCCCGATGTTCTGCCGGGGTACTATATGAATAAGGCCCACTGGAATTCCATCCGGGCGGACGGCGAGGTGCCGGACACAGTTCTGCGGGATATGTTGGACGAAGCATATGGTCTGATTCTGCATTCCTTCAGCAAAAAGAAGCAGGCCGAGCTGCTGGCAGGGGAGGAAGGCCATGCTTGAAAAGCCTATGGATGTTCTGACAGCCTTTCCCCTGCGGAAGACGAAGCGGCAGAAGCAGGCCTTTCGGGACGCGGTGCAGGCATATGCCGCTTCCATTGGATATGAAAGCCGGGTGGAGAAGGGAAGCTTTGGCAGTCAGAACCTGATACTCGGAAACCCCGAGCAGGCAGACTATCTGGTGACGGCCCACTACGACACCTGCGCCCGGCTGCCCATCCCCAATTTCCTTACACCCTGCAATTTTTGGCTGTTTCTGCTCTGGCAGCTTGCGCTGATGCTGCTGATTCTGGGCGTGTGTATTCTTGGCGGCCTTGCGGTGGGTTTGCTCACCGGCAGCGTTTTCGCCGGCGTGTTGGTCGGGTATCTTCTGGTCTGGATTCTCCTTGCCCTGATGCTGATTGGCCCGGCGAACCCCAGCAACGCCAACGACAATACCTCCGGCGTAATTACCCTGCTGGAAATCGCCAAAAGCATGCCGGAAAACCAGCAAAAGCGTGTCTGCTTTGTGCTGTTTGATCTAGAGGAAGCGGGCCTGATTGGTTCGGCTTCCTACCGAAAAGCCCATAAAGCCCGGACCGACCGGCAAATGGTGCTGAATCTGGACTGTGTGGGCGATGGAGACAATCTGCTGCTGTTTCCCACGAAGAAGCTGAAAAAGGACAGAAAGCGCCTGACCTCCCTGTACAAAGCCTGCGGATATTTCGGGAAAAAGAGCATTTTGCTCCGGGAGAAGGGCTTTTCCTTCTATCCCTCCGATCAGGCGAATTTTCCCTGGGGCGTCGGCATCTGCGCGCTGAAAAAGCGGGGAAAGACCCTGTATCTGGGAAGAATCCACACAAATAAGGATACCATTCTGGAACGAACCAACGTCAATCTTCTGCGTGCGGCGATCATTACCTACATCTGCCGGGACGCAGCGCAATAAGAAGAAAGGAAACGAATATGAAACTGTATGATGAACTGGTTGCCCGGGGCCTGATTGCCCAGGTGACCAACGAAGAAGAGATCCGCGACCTGATCGACAACGGCAAGGCCACCTTCTACATTGGCTTTGATCCCACTGCCGATTCCCTCCATGTGGGCCACTTCATGGCCCTGTGCCTGATGAAGCGGCTGCAAATGGCGGGTAACCGCCCCATCGCCCTGATCGGCGGCGGCACTGCCATGATCGGCGACCCCTCCGGCCGTACGGATATGCGCTCCATGATGACCCGGGAGACCATCCAGCACAACTGCAACTGCTTCAAAAAGCAGATGGAGCGGTTTATCGAGTTCGGCGAGGGCAAGGCGATGATGGTCAACAACGCCGACTGGCTGCTGGACCTTAACTATGTGGACGTTCTGCGGGAGGTAGGCGCCTGCTTCTCCGTGAACAATATGCTCCGGGCCGAGTGCTACAAGCAGCGCATGGAAAAGGGCCTTTCCTTCCTGGAATTCAACTACATGATTATGCAGTCCTACGATTTCTACCACCTGTTCCAGACCTACGGCTGCAACATGCAGTTCGGCGGCAACGACCAGTGGAGCAATATGCTGGGCGGCACCGAGCTGATCCGCCGCAAGCTGGGCAAGGATGCCCACGCCATGACCATCACCCTGCTTCTCAATTCCGAGGGCAAGAAGATGGGCAAGACCGCCAAGGGCGCTGTCTGGCTGGACCCCAACAAGACCTCTCCCTTTGAATTCTTCCAGTACTGGCGGAATGTGGATGACGCGGACGTGCTTAAGTGCCTGCGGATGCTGACCTTCCTGCCCCTGGAGGAAATCGACGCCATGTCCGACTGGAAGGACGCCAAGCTGAACGAGGCCAAGGAAATCCTCGCTTACGAGCTGACCAAGCTGGTGCACGGCGAGGAAGAGGCGGACAAGGCAAAGGCCGCATCCAAGGCTTTGTTCGTGGGCGGCGGTGACGACGCCAATATGCCCACCACCGAGATTACCGCCGACAAGCTCACCGACGGCAGAATCGGCATTCTGAATCTGATGGTTGCCTGTGGTCTGGCTCCCTCCAACAAGCAGGCGCGCCAACTGGTAGAGCAGGGCGGCGTGCTGGTCAACGACGAGAAGGTTCCCTCGGCCCAGTTCTCTGTGACGGAAGAAATGCTGAAAGAAGGCGTGAAAATTCGCAAGGGGAAAAAGGTCTTCCACAAGGCGGTTTTGGCTTAATCATAGCAATTGCGCTCTCCCAATCGGGAGAGCGCGTTCTTTTAGCTGGGAAGCAGGATGCTTTTCAGCTTTTTCAGGTTTTCCTGAGCAATGGGGGTCAGGGGCAGACGGCATTCGCCGCAGTCGTAGCCAATAAGCTTCATGGCCGCCTTCACGGGAATGGGGTTGACTTCGCTGAACAGAGCCTCGATCAGCGGCAGCAGCCGAATCTGTAAATCCGCCGCCGTGTCAAAGTCCCCGTCCAATGCTGCCCGAGCCATAGACTGGGTCTGCTCCGGCAATACGTTGGACAGCACGGAAATCACGCCGCTGCCGCCCAGCGCCATGACGGCGGCGGCAAGGTCGTCGTTGCCGCTCCACACGGCGAATTCCTCCGGACACAGGGCACGGGTTTTCGCAATTTTCGTGATATCCCCGCTGGCCTCCTTAACTCCGGCGATATTCGGAATCCGGGCCAGTTTCTGGTAAACGCTGACGGGGATATCCACCCCCGTTCGGGAAGGGACGTTGTACACAATCACCGGAATATGTACCGCACCGGCGATGGCGGAATAGTGGGTCAGCAGCCCGTCGGGGGTTACCTTATTGTAGTAGGGGCTGACCACAAGAAGCGCGTCGACCCCAGTTTCTTCTGCGGCTTTGCTCAGGGCAATGGCGTGGGATGTATCATTGGAGCCGGTTCCCGCGATGATTTTGCAGGAATCTCCCACATAACGTTTCCCTCTGCGGAACATTTCCAGCTTTTCCAGGTCGGACAGGGTGGGGGATTCCCCGGTGGTGCCGCACAGCACCACGGCTTCGATTCCTGCATCCACCTGCCGCCGCAGCAGCAGATCCATCATGGGATAGTTGACATTTCCGCCCAGAAACGGTGTGACCAGGGCGGTGCATACGCCTGTAAACAGTGGCTTTTTCATAGACTGATACCTCCAGCCCAGTCTATGCGTGTATCCCATATTTTGCCCGCCGGAATAGGCATTGACATACGAGGAAAAAAAGGATAAACTATACGCGTAAAACAGGAAAGATTCTGGTATCCGCAAGGAGAAAAGGGAATCCGGTGCAAGTCCGGAACGAACCCGTCACTGTAACAGGGAGCAGCGCACAAAAGCCATTGGGAGCGATCCTGAGAAGGCGTGCGAGCCGTGATCTGAAGTCAGGAGACCTGCCAGAATCTACTTTTTCCGGGCTGCGGTGATCAGTCTCCGGGAATGGGACGAACCGTCCTTTCGCCGGGCAGCCGTTGGGCTGTCCTTTTTTGGACAGCCGCAAAAAAACGCGGATGCGCGCATAGGAGAGAATGCAATGAAAAAAGCAATTTTGGCAGTGTCCTTTGGAACGTCTTACCCCGATACCCTGCGCAAGACCATTGCCGCTACGGAGCAGGCGCTGGCGGAAGCCTTCCCGGACTGGGAGGTTCGCCGTGCCTTTACCAGCGGAATGATCATTCGGAAACTAAAAGAGCGGGACGGGGTGGAGATTGAAAATGTTGCTCAGGCCATGCAGCGGCTGGAGGAGGAAGGCTTCACTCACATTGCCGTCCAGTCCACCCACGTCATGCACGGCGAGGAATATGAAAAAATGCTGTCCCAGCTGGAACCGTACCGTCTGCGGATGAAGGTTTCCGTGGGGATGCCTTTGCTTCACGGGGAGGAAGACTACGCCGCCGTGGCGCAGGCCCTGCTGAACTGGCTGCCGCCGCTGGCGGAGGATGAAGCGCTGGTACTCATGGGTCACGGAACCACCCACTTTGCCAATTCCGCCTACGCGCAGATGGAGCATATGCTGCAAAGCTCCTGTGACCGGGTGTATCTTGCCACGGTGGAGGGCTATCCCACGCTGGAAAGTGTGGAACGGCAGCTTGCCAAACGTCCGGAGATCCGCCGCCTGATGCTGGCCCCCTTTATGCTGGTGGCGGGAGATCATGCCAGAAACGATATGTCCGGGGATGAGGATTCCTGGGCGGAGCAGTTGAAAAAGGCTGGGTATCCCGTGCGCTGCATCCTGCAGGGACTGGGCGAGTGTCCCGCAATCCGGGCGCTGTTCGTGGAGCACTGCCGCAGTGCGGTGGAAGCGCTGGCGACAGGCGGAAAGCTCTGGGGTGTGGGTGTTGGCCCCGGTGACCCGGAGCTGCTGACGGTGAAGGCTGTCCGGGTTCTGCGGGAAGCGGACGTAGTCATCGTGCCGGACGCCAGCAGCGGGGACAAGGTGGCCCTGAATATTGCGATGGACTATCTGAAGGACAAGCAGATTCAGTTCGTAAAAACCCCCATGGTGCGGGATAAGACCGCCATGGATGCGGCTCACGAGCAGGCGGCGGACACCATCTGCGGCCTGCTGGATCAGGGGAAGCAGGTGGCCTTCCTGACGCTGGGCGATCCTGCCATCTACTCGACGTATATGTATATTCACCAGAAGGTGCTGCGCCGGGGCTACGCGGTGGAGGTAGTGCCGGGCATCCCTTCCTTCTGCGCGGCGGCGGCACGGCTGAACCAGTCCCTCTGTCTCGGCGCGGAGCCGCTGCTGATTATTCCGGCGTCCCACGATCAGGAGGAACTGATGGACGTTCCCGGCAATAAGGTCTTCATGAAGGCGGGCCGTTCCATTCTGGAATTGCAGCAGGCTCTGGCAGACCGGGGGCTTCTGGAGGGCGCGTCTATGGTTGAAAATTGCAGCATGGAAAATGAGCGCGTTTACCCCCACTTTGCGGATTTGGAAGAACCCTCCGGTTATTTTTCGCTGGTCATTGTGAAGGAGGGCGGGAAATGACGCTCATGATGTCAGGCCTGGATTATCAAAGGACCCCCCTGAATCAGCGTCAGCGACTGGCCTTTTCCACATCTCAGGCGGAAGAACTCCTGCACTGGCTTCATAACCGGCCCGGCGTGGAAGGGTGCGTGCTGCTCTCCACCTGCAACCGGACGGAGCTGTATATCAGCGGCAGCGCGGAAACGCCGTGGCGACTCCTGTGCCGTGGTGCAGGCGTGCCGGAAGGGGAGATGGAGGACTATTTCACCACCCGCTGTGGTGTGGATGCCGCCCGGCACCTGATGGAGGTGACCTGCGGCTTGCACTCTCAGATTCTGGGGGAAGACCAGATCATCACCCAGGTGCGCAAAGCCATGGAACTGGCCCAGAAAGAAAAAACCGCCGATCCCACACTGTCCGCTCTGTTTCGCGGCGCGGTGACGGCGGGCAAGCGGGCGAGAACGGAAGTGTCCGTCAGCAGGAGCAGCCCCTCCATGGGAACCCGCTGCCGGGACATTCTTCTGCGGGAGTTGGGTACGCTGGAAGGGAAGAAGATTCTGGTCATCGGAAACGGGCAGATGGGCCGCCTTGCGGCACAGCTTTTGCAGGAGGCTGGGGCCAGCGTCAGCGTGACTCTGCGAACCTATCGTCATGGGGAAACGCTGGTTCCTGCCGGGTGCAAAACGGTCAACTACGAAGACCGGGCAGCGGCGCTGGAAAATATGGATGCACTGGTTTCCGCAACCACCAGTCCCCACTATACCTTGACTGCCCAGCAATTGCGGCAGGTTCAGAATCCACCGAAGGTGGCCGTAGATTTGGCAGTACCCCGGGACATTGATCCAGAGTGCGGTCAACGGATAACACTGTACGATACAGACTCTCTTGGATCAGCAGGCCCCGGAAGCCCGGAAGAGCTGGAAGCCATGCGCGCCATTGCGGCGCAGGAGCAGGAACGCTTTTCCCAGTGGCAGCGGCGGCAGGAAATTGCACAGAAATCACCCAGATTCCCGCTGTTTGTGGATTTGACCGGGAAAAAGGTGGTTTTGGTGGGCGGCGGAACCATCGCCGCCCGTAGAATAGCAACCTTGCGCCTGTTTGGCTGTGAAATCGAAGTCGTGGCTCCGGAGCTGAAATGCAGTCCGGAGGGGCTGCTATGGAAGCAGCGGGCGTATACCTCCGGGGATTTGGAGGGAGCCTGTCTGGCGATTGCCGCCACTGACAGCCGCAGTGTGAATCATCAGGTCGGCATGGATGCGGGAGAACTTGGTATCCCCGTTTCCGTTGCGGATTGCGAGTCAGAATGCACCTTCTATTTTCCGGCGGTCTGTACCGGGGAGAACCTGATTGCCGGAGTGGTGTCCGGCGGAAAAGACCACCACAGAACCGCCCGGGCCGCCAAGGCTATTCGCCGGGCGCTGGAGGAATTGGAATGAAACTGCGTATCGGAAGCCGGGAAAGCCGTCTGGCGGTCATTCAGAGCCGAATGGTGATGGAAGCAATCGCAAAGGCGGAACCGGCGGCAGAGCTGGAGTTGGTGACCATGAAGACCACCGGCGATAAAATACTTGACAAAACGCTGGACAAAATCGGCGGGAAGGGCCTGTTTGTGCGGGAATTGGATCAGGCCCTCCGGGAGGAAAAGGTGGATTTTACCGTCCATTCTCTGAAAGATATGCCTATGGAGGTGCCGGAGGATTTGCCGCTGGCGGCCTTTTCCAGCCGGGAAGACCCCCGGGATGTGCTGGTGCTGCCGGAAGGCACGACGGAAATTGACCGCTCAAAGCCCATTGGCTGTTCGTCCCGGCGCAGACAATTACAGTTAAGGAAATTGTTCCCGGACATGGCGATCGAACCGGTTCGGGGCAATGTCCAGACCCGCCTTGCCAAACTGGAAGCGGGGCAGTTTTCTGCTCTGGTGCTGGCGGCTGCAGGCCTCAAGCGGCTGGGACTGGAAGAGCGGATCAGCCGTTATTTTTCGGTGGAGGAAATTCTGCCTGCCGCCGGACAGGGCATTTTGGCGGTACAGACCCGAAAGGGGATGAACACGGACTGCCTGCGGCTTGTGCAGGATAAAGAATCTGCCTGCTGCGCAAGGGCCGAGCGCGCCTTCGTGCGTGCGCTGAACGGCGGATGCAGTTCTCCGGTCGCGGCCCACGCCGTGGTGGAAAGAACGCTGCTGACGCTGACAGGCTTCTACGTCAGTGCTGACGAACGTATTCAGCGCAAGGGCAGCATTCGCGGCAGCGCGGCGGACGCGGAAATGCTGGGCAAAGCCCTTGCCCGCCAGTTAAAAGAGGGGGAATGCCAATGAACGCAGGCAATGTGATTTTGGTGGGCGCTGGCCCCGGCGACCCGGGCCTTCTGACCCGAAAGGGGCTGGAAGCGCTGCGCCAGGCAGAGGTCGTGGTCTATGACCGTCTGGTTGGCCCAGAAATTTTAAGCTTGATCCCGGAGACCGCAGAAAAAATCGATGTGGGCAAGCAGGCCAGCAACCACCCCGTTCCGCAGGATCGGATTAATCAGATTCTGCTGGAAAAGGCACAGGAGGGCAAGCGGGTGGTGCGCCTGAAGGGCGGTGACCCCTTCCTGTTCGGCAGGGGCGGCGAGGAGCTGGAACTGCTGAAGGAAAATGGGATTCCCTTTCAGGAGGTGCCCGGCGTGACCTCGGCCCTGTCGGTGCCTGCCTATGCGGGAATCCCAGTGACCCACCGGGACTACTGTTCCTCCGTCCATATCATCACCGGCCACGCCAAGGCCGGAGCGGAGCTGAAAATCGATTTTGACGCTCTGCGGCGGACAAATGGCACGCTGGTGTTTCTCATGGGCGTCACAGCGCTGCCAATGATCTGCAAGGGCCTGCTGGATGCCGGTATGGAAGGAAACATGCCCGCCGCCGTCATCGAGCGGGGAACCCTGCCCCGGCAGCGGAAGGTGGTATCCACGCTGGAAAAGCTGCCCCGGGCAGCGGAAGAAGCAAACATCGTCAGTCCTGCCATCATCGTGGTGGGCAGGGTGTGCAGTCTGTCCGACAGCTTCGACTGGTTTGACAGCCTGCCCCTGAAAGGCCGTGAGGTGATCGTCACCCGCCCGGCAGAGCGAAGCGGTTCCCTTTGCGGGAAGCTCAGCGCTCTGGGCGCAAATGTGACGGCATTTCCCTGCATCCGCACTGCGGAACGGGAGAGCAATCCTGAATTGGATGATGCCATGGAAAACCTGTCCCAATACCGCTGGCTGGTATTCACCAGCCCTGCCGGGGCGGAGATTTTCTTCCGCCGGCTGCGTCAGCAGCACAAGGATGCCCGCGCCCTTGCCGGGCTGAAAATCGCCGCTATCGGCCCCAAAACCGCCGGGGAAGTGGAAAAAAACGGCGTCTTTGCCGATCTGGTGCCCGAAACCTATGACTCTGATCACCTGGCCCAGGCCATGGCGAGCGTGGAAGGCCCGGTGCTTCTGTGCCGCGCCAGCGAAGGAAGCGACGCGCTGCCGAAACTGTTTGCGGAAAAGGGCATTTCCTTTGCGGATATTGCTTGTTATGATACCGTTTATGAAGCGCCCAATTCCGAGCCTGTGAAGGAATTGGTGGAATCCGGCGCCATCGTCACCTTTACCAGCGCTTCCACGGTTCGGGGGTTTGTGCAGAGCCTGCCGGACACGGACTTTTCCGGAATGGTTGGCTGCTGCATCGGCAGACAGACCGCAGCGGAAGCCGAAAAATACGGGATTCCCATTCGCGTTGCCCGGAAGGCCACCATGGAATCCCTGATAGCGTGTATCAAAGGAGTGTGCTAATATGGATTTAACCATTCGTCCCCGCAGGCTGCGCAGCAGCGACACTCTGCGGCGCATGGTGCGGGAGACCCGGGTCTCCCCAGACAGCCTGATCTACCCCCTGTTTTTAATCGAGGGGGAGAACATCCGGGAGCCAATCCCGTCTCTGGACGGTCAGTGGCGGTATTCTCCCGACCGGGTCTGCGAGGAAATTGAGGAATGTATGGCAGCGGGTGTCAAGCGGGTGCTGCTGTTTGGCATTCCTGCCCATAAGGACGCCTGCGGTTCCTCCGCCTGGGACCCCAACGGCGTTGTCCAGCAGGGCATCCGTGCCATCAAGGCAAAGTTCCCCGACTGCTATGTGATCACCGATGTGTGTATGTGCGAGTACACCGACCACGGACACTGCGGCATCCTCCACGACCATGAGGTGGACAATGACGAGACCCTGCGGGTGCTGGCAAAAACCGCCCTTTCTCACGCACAGGCGGGTGCCGATATGGTAGCGCCCTCTGACATGATGGATGGACGAATTGCTGCCATACGTCAGGTGCTGGATGATAACGGCTATCAAAATGTGCCGATTATGTCCTATTCCGCAAAGTATGCTTCCGCCTTCTACGGCCCCTTCCGGGATGCCGCCGGTTCCGCCCCGGCCTTCGGCGACCGGCGGGGATATCAGATGGATCCCCACAACCGCCGGGAGGCCCTGAAGGAGTGTGCTTTGGATGTGGAAGAGGGCGCGGATATTCTGATGGTCAAGCCCGCGCTGAGCTACCTCGACATTATCCGTGAGTGCTCCGATGCCTTTGATCTTCCTATGGCGGCGTATTCCGTCAGCGGCGAGTACGCCATGATAAAAGCGGCGGGCAAGGCCGGACTGATTGACGAGCACCGGGTCATGTGCGAAAGCGCTCTGTCCATTTTCCGGGCGGGCGCGGACATCCTCATTACCTACTACGCCAAGGAGCTGGCCCAGGCCATGAAGCAGGGGGAGCTGGGCTGATGACGCGTTCGGAAAGCTTATTTGAAGCGGCTCAGAAGGTCATGCCCGGCGGCGTCAATTCCCCGGTGCGGGCCTGCCGCAGCGTGGGCACCTATCCCCGGTTTCTGGACCGGGGCCTTGGCAGCCACGTGTGGGACGTGGACGGAAAGGAATACATCGATCTCATCGGCTCCTGGGGCCCGCTGATTCTGGGACACTGCAATGAAGCGGTGGAGCGGGCGGTCAGCGAGGCCATCCGCAAAGGCTTGAGCTTCGGCGCGCCTACGGCGGTGGAGGTTGAAATGGCCCAGCTGGTGTGCGAAATGACCGGCACCCAAATGGTGCGCATGGTCAATTCCGGCACTGAAGCGGTGATGTCCGCCCTGCGGCTTGCCCGTGGCGCGACGGGAAGAAGCAAGATCATCAAGTTCGCGGGCTGCTACCACGGGCACACCGATGCCATGCTGGTGAAAGCCGGCTCCGGCGCGCTGACCGGCGGCGCTCCCGACTCTGCGGGCGTTCCGGCGGAAATCGCCGGGGATACCCTGACGGCGAATTACAATGACCTGAGTAGCGTGGAAGCCCTGCTGAAAGCCAATCCCGGTCAGGTGGCGGCAGTGATTGTGGAGCCGGTTGCCGCAAACATGGGCGTTGTTCCGCCCCAGCCCGGTTTCCTGCAGGGATTGCGCAGGCTGTGCGATGAAAGCGGCGCACTTCTCGTCTTTGACGAGGTGATTACCGGCTTCCGTCTGGCACCCGGCGGCGCCCAGGAATACTATGACGTCCGTGCCGATCTCGTGACCTACGGCAAAATTATCGGCGGCGGTATGCCCGTTGGCGCCTACGGCGGCAGCCGGAAGCTGATGGAGCAGGTGGCCCCTCTCGGCCCTGTCTATCAGGCGGGCACCCTGTCCGGAAACCCGGTTGCCATGGCGGCGGGTCTTGCCCAACTGCGGATTCTGAAGTCCACACCGGAAATTTACACAAATCTGGAGCGCAGGGGCGCCATGCTGGAAAAGGGGCTGAGAGAAGCCCTCGCCGGGATTCCCGTGCAGGTGAATCGCGTCGGCTCCCTGCTGACTGTTTTCTTTACGGACAAACCGGTGACAGGCTACGACGCGGCCCGTTCCTCCGATTTGGACGCCTTCCGCCGCTGGTATCTGGGACTGTTGGAACAGGGCATCTACGCGGCACCCAGCCAGTTTGAAGCCATGTTCCTGTGCAATGCCCATACCGACGGGGAGATGGAAAAGATTGTCGAGTGTGCCGGAAAAATATTCTGATTTGGAGGGATTTCTATGACGGAACAAATGAAAACCTATTACGAAAAACGGGCGCAGGTGCTGGTCAAGAACCTGAAAAGCCGTCATTTTGAGGCCTACTACTGCCCGGACAGTGCTTCTGCTCTGGCAAAAGCGCTGAAGCTGATTCCCGAGGGAGCCAGCGTGGGCTGGGGCGGCGCGCTGTCCGCCCAGCAGATCGGCTTGATCGATGCAGTCAAGTCCGGCAACTTTGCTGCCATTGACCGGGATGCCGCCACCACCCCGGAAGAGCGAACCCAGGCTCTGAAACGCTGCCTGACGGCAGATGTGTTCCTCTGCGGCGCCAACGCGCTGAGTCTGGACGGGCAGATGGTCAACATCGACGGCACCGGCAACCGGGTCGCTGCCATTGCTTACGGCCCGGATACGATTCTGGTGATCGCGGGCATGAACAAGGTCTGCGATACGCTGGACGATGCCGTGACCCGTGCCAGAACCGTTGCCGCCCCCATGAACAAGCAGCGCTTCCCCTTCAAGACTCCCTGCGAGGTCACGGGTGCCTGCGCCGACTGTAAGAGCGAGGAGAGCATCTGCAATCAGATTCTGATTACCCGCAACTGCCGCCCTGCCGGACGCATCAAATTTGTTCTGGTAGGGGAGGAGCTGGGCTTTTGAAAAAAGAGGTCTGCCGGATAACCGGCAGGCCTCTTGTGCTGTATGGCGTTACTTGTGGCAGCAGACCTCGGTGGTGGTATCGGGGTCGCCGCTGAAGAAGCGGGTCAGATTGTTCACCGTGGTGGCGGCAATGTTGTCCAGCGCCTCGTTGGTCAGGAAGGCCTGGTGGGAAGTGACGATGACGTTGGGCATGGCAATCAGCCGCACCAGTTTGTCATCCTGCACGATGTGGCCGGAGTAGTCCTCATAGAACAGGTCGCCCTCCTCCTCATACACGTCGAGACACGCTGCGCCCACCTGCTTTTCCTTGATGCCGTTGATCAGGTCCTCAGTGTTGACCAGCGCGCCCCGAGAGGTGTTGATGATGGTCACGCCTTTTTTCATCTGCGCGATGGAGTCGTCGTTGATGATGTGCCGCGTCTCGTCGGTCAGCGGGCAATGCAGGGAGATGATGTCGGATTTGGCAAACAGCTCCGGCAGCTCCACATAATTCAGGCCGGAATCCGCAGCAGGGAATTTGTCGTAGGCCAGAATATTCATACCAAAGCCCTTGCAGATATCCGCAAATACCCGTCCGATTTTGCCGGTGCCAATAACGCCTACCGTTTTTCCGTACAGGTCAAAGCCTGCCAGACCCTGAAGGCTGAAATTGAAGTCCCGGGTACGGATATAGGCCTTGTGGGTGCGGCGGTTGATGGTCAGCAGCAGCGCCATTGCGTGCTCAGCCACGGCATGGGGGGAGTAGGCGGGCACCCGGAAAACCCGCAGCTTTCCTTCACAGGCCTTGATATCCACATTGTTGAAACCGGCGCAGCGCAGAGCAATGGCCTTCACACCCATATGATAGAGCTTTTCCACCACCTCGGCATCCACGGTGTCATTGACGAACACGCACACCGCATCAAATCCATTGGCAAGGGTGACGGTGTCCCGGTTCAGGTTCGGCTCATAGTATTTGATCTCAATTCCGGCGGGAACCGCGTAGCGGTCAAAGCCGGGAACGTCATAGGACTTGGTATCAAAAAAAGCAAGTTTCATAATTTATTCCTCCTTTTAATATCGATAGCATTATACTGATAATGGCGCGGTTTGTCAACACCCTCTTTGTAAAATTTCTGTTGCAAATTTTGGAAGTTCTGTGGTATAATCAGTCGGAAATTGATTGGAGGCGCCTTATGATTCAAAAGCTTCGTTCCCTGATCCTCAAATACTGGGATGTCCTGTCTTATCTATTCTTCGGTGTATTGACAACCGTAGTGAACTATCTCATTTATTTGCCTGCATATAATCTCTGCGGACTATCCGCCGCTGTCAGCAATATGATCGCCTGGGTAGGCGCGGTGGTGTTTGCCTTTTTGACCAACAAACCCTTTGTGTTCCGCAGCCACGACTGGTCCGCCAAGACGGTTGTTCCGGAGTTTACAAAATTTGTCAGCTGCCGTCTGGCTTCCGGCGTGCTGGAGACAGGGATTCTGCTGCTGACGGTGGATTGCCTGCACTGGAACGGAAATCTCTGGAAACTGGTGACCCAGGTGCTGGTTATCATTATCAATTATGTCGGCAGCAAACTGCTGGTATTCAGAAAGAAATAAACATGGCCTCCGCAGTTTCGGCTTTTTGCCAGAAACTGCGGTTTTTATTCACAAATCGTTAAAATTAACTGGCTGAATTGTGGTATAATCAAAGAAAAATTCATCGAGGTGCGGATTATGGCGTTTGTGGAATTCGAAAATGTGGGCAAGACCTATCACATGGGAGAGGTGGAGATTCATGCCCTTCACGATACCTCCTTTGAAGTGGAGAAGGGGGAGCTGGTGGTGATTGTCGGCCCCTCCGGCGCGGGCAAGACGACGCTTTTGAATATTCTGGGCGGTATGGACACCCTGACAACCGGCCGGGTGTTGCTGGATGGACGGGAGATTTCCGCCCTCAGCAAGAAGGAGCTGACGGAATACCGCCGTCATGACGTGGGGTTTGTGTTCCAGTTTTATAACCTGATCGGCAATCTGACCGCGTTGGAGAATGTGGAGCTGGCGAATCAGATCTGCAAAAATCCGCTGGACGCAGATGAGATTCTAAAGGAAGTTGGGTTGGAGGAGCGAAAGAAGAACTTCCCCAGCCAGCTGTCCGGCGGCGAGCAGCAGCGGGTTGCCATTGCCCGGGCACTGGCAAAGAACCCCAAACTGCTGCTGTGCGACGAACCCACCGGCGCGCTGGATTACCAGACCGGCAAGGCGATTTTGCAGCTGCTGCAGGATACCGGACGCAGAACCGGTATGACCGTCATTATCATCACCCACAACGGCGCGCTCACCGCCATGGCAGACCGGGTCATCCGGGTGAAGAACGGCACGGTTGCTTCGGTGACAAAGAACGAGCATCCCCAGAACATATCGGAGATTGAGTGGTAATCATGAGCAAGAATGCCATGCGCAGAAATCTGCGCCAATCCATTATCAAATCCATAGGGCGGTATCTGGCGATTACCATGATTATTGCGCTGGGTGCCGGATTATTCGTAGGCCTTCTGATGACGAAAACAGACATGGTTGCCACGGGCCAGACCTTTATGGATCAGCAGGATATGTTCGACCTGCGAATGATCAGCAACTACGGCTGGACGAACAAATATGTGCAGAAATTCTCAGAGCTTGCGGGAGTAACCGCCGCGGAGGGCGTGTACTGCATTGACCTGATTGCGAATCGGGAGGATAGTACGCAGGAGTCGGTGTATCGGTTCTATACCATCCCGGACAGCGTGGACAAGGTGGCCCTCCGGGGCGGAAGAATGCCCCAGAAGGACGACGAATGCCTTGTCGACGGCTATCGCAATGACGACAGTGTTCTCGGCACTACGATCACGATTTCCGACAGCAATGACCCGGATTCCCTTGACAAGGTGGTTCAGAAGACCTTCACCATTGTGGGCTATGTGTCCTCGCCGCTTTATATGGATATGAACCGGGGGACCACTTCCGTGGGCAGCGGCTCTCTTTCTGACTGTTTCTATGTGCCCAAGGCAGCGCTGGACAACGATTATTATACGGAGATTCATCTTCGGCTTGACGGCAGTCACAAAATCTACACCGAGGAATACAACGATTTTCTGGATGCGGAAGCTGACCGGCTGAACTCGCGGGCAGAGCAGCTGTGTGAAGAACGTTTTTCCGATGTCAAGGCAGAGGCGGAGGAAGAATACGATAAGGGCTATCGGGAGTATCAGGACGGCGTCAAGGAATATGAGGACGCGAAGAAAGACGCGGAGAAGGAACTTGCCGATGCGGAAAAGAAGCTGAAAGACGGCGAGGAGGAACTGGAGAAGAACCGAAAAAAGCTGATCGATGGCGGGAAGGAAATCAAGGACGGCAGAGAGAAAATCGAAGAAGCCCGTGGGCAGATTGAAGCCGGGCGAAAAGAACTGGCACAGAAGAAGGCGGAGGCGGAAGCGCAGTTTGCGGCCATGAAGCAGGAGCTGGATACCCAGAGCGCACCCGTCAAAGAGGCCTATAATCAGGTAAAGGATCAGGTTTCAGCCGCCCAGTCTGTGGTTGAGTGGAATGACAGAATCGATGCGATTGATGATGAGCTTCCAAGACTTACCGAGAAGCTTCAGTCGGCGCAGGACAGTGAAATTGCGTCGATTCAAAAACAGATAGACGATTTGCAGCAGGAAAAGAAGACCCTGAGTGATCGTTTGAGCGGCGCCGGTTTGCCGCTTGACACGGCGAATCATATTTTGGAAGTCGCCAATGCGATGGCATCGGTACAAGCCCAGTATTCCGCGCTGGAAAATCAAAAGGCTGCCGTGCAGAAGCAGCTTGCCGATGCCGGCGCCCAAATCGATCAGGGCGAGCAGAAGATGTGGGACAATGAAATCAAGCTGAACAATGCCGAAAAGAAACTGGCTGTCGGCTGGGGCGAGTGGAAGAAAGGAAAAGATGAGCTGGAGGACGGCTGGCAGGATTATGAGCAGGCAAAGCAGGACGCCGAAAAAGAACTGGCGGATGCCGAAGCGGAGCTGAAGGACGCGGAGGAAGAACTGCTGGATGCCCGTGACGAGATTGATTCCATGGACACGCCGGATCTGATGATTCTGGACCGGAACAGCAACGTGGGCTATAACAATCTGGACAGTTCTTCGGATATTGTGGCGGGCGTCTCCCGGGTGTTCCCGGTGTTTTTCATCCTGATTGCGGCGCTGGTCTGCATTACCACAATGACCCGGATGATCGATGAGGAGCGCACACAGATCGGCACACTGAAAGCGCTGGGCTACACCGACCGGGAGATCATGAGCAAATACCTCATCTATTCCGGCAGCGGCGCGGTGCTGGGTTGCGCTCTGGGCATTGCGGCGGGCTGTACTGTTTTTCCCCAGATTCTCTGGAAAGCCTACTGCATCATGCTGAATATTCAGCCCAATGTGGTTTTAACCTTCAACTGGCCTCTTTCCATAGCGGTGCTGGTAATCTATACGGCGGTCATGCTCTTTGTCACCTGGTGGTGCTGCCATAAGACTCTGGCAGAGAATCCGGCAGAATTGATCCGCCCCAAGGCGCCGGAGGCGGGAAAGCAGATCTTTGTGGAAAGGTTGCCTTTCTGGAAGAAAATCAGCTTCCTGAATAAGGTGACCATCCGAAACATCTTCCGCTACCGGCAGCGGCTGGCCATGATGCTCATTGGCATCGGCGGCTGTACGGCGCTGCTGCTGACAGGCTTTGGCCTGCGGGATTCCATTTCCAATATTGTGAACTATCAATTTGAAAATGTTACAAAGTATGATATTTCCGTCTATTTTCGGGAGGAGCCTTCTGAACGGCAGCAGGAAAAGTTCAGACAAACGGTAGAGCGGGATGCCGAAAACATGATGTTCTATCACCAGAGCAGTGTAGAACTGGACTTTGACAACCGGGTAAAGGAAATCTATCTGCTTTCCGGCGGTGACGAGCTTGCCGGATTCATTGATTTCCACAAGGGGGATAACCGGCTCTCCATGCCCGGAAAGGATCAGGTGCTCCTGTCCTCCGGAGTTGCGGAGAATCTGGGCATCCGGGAAGGGGACGAGCTGATTCTGCGCAGTGGCGATCTGGAGGAGCTGCACCTGACGGTGTCCGGCGTCTATGACAATCACATATACAATTACGCCATTGTTTCAACGGAAACCATTGCCGGCCAGTGGGGGAAGGAACCGGAATACCAGATGGCCTTTGTCCGAATGAAGGACGGTGCCGATGTCCACGCCCTCGGCGCTGCAATCAGCGACTTAAGCTATGTGATGAATGTGTCGGTCAGCGAGGACCTGGCGGCAACGGTAAGCAGAATGATGGAAGCGATGGATCTGGTGGTCTGGGTTATCGTCTTCTGCGCGGGACTTCTGGCGGTGACGGTTCTTTACAACCTGACCAACATCAACATCAACGAGCGAATTCGGGAGATTGCCACCATCAAGGTTCTTGGCTTCAACGCCTCGGAAACAGCTGCCTACGTGTTCAAGGAGAATCTGGCGCTGACGGTGGTCGGCGCGCTGCTGGGGCTGGTGTTTGGCAAGCTGCTGTTGATTTTCGTCATGAGCCAGATCAAGATTGACATGGTCTGGTTTACGGTACTGGCAGAGCCGATTTCCTACGTTTGGTCCATCAGCCTGACGCTGCTGTCCGCACTGGTTGTGGACTTTGTGTTCTACTTCCGGCTGGACAAGATTAACATGGCGGAAGCGCTAAAATCGGTCGAATAAAAGAACGGCTATCGTCTCAAGCGAGGCGATAGCCGCATTTTTCATCCATATTGTTCCACAAGGTACTGTATCGCTTCCCGGTAGCCCTGAAAGCCGTGACCCTTGATGGTTTTGCAGCAGGCCATCCCGGCGTAGGAAATCTGCCGGAAGGGTTCCCGGGCGTCCACATCGGAGATATGTACCTCCACAGTGGGAATAGAAACCGCTTTCAGGGCGTCCAGAATTGCCACGGAGGTGTGGGTGTAGGCGGCAGGATTGATAACGATTCCGTCAATTTTTCCGTAGGCCCACTGAATTTTGTCCACAATATCTCCCTCATGGTTGGACTGATACTGTTCGACTTCCACACCCTGCTCCTTTGCGGTATCCTCCAGCAGGGTAAGAAGATCGGCAAAGGTATTTTTGCCGTAGATTCCCGGCTCCCGGATGCCCAGCATATTGAGATTCGGGCCGTTGATTACCAGAATTTTCATGACAATTCCTCCAGCTGTGACAAAATTTCGCCCACAGTCTGCTCCGGACTTCCGGCGTTTTCCACCCGAACATCCGCGAAGGATTCGTACATGGGCTTTCGAACAGCATACATTTCCTCCAAACGGTTGGCCTGAGACAAAGGCCGCCCGTCTGTTGGCAGCAGGGACGAGTCCCGCTCCAGCCAGATCATGTTACCGTTCTGATGAAGGGCAGGGTAGTTGCGCATCCGGGTGACACAGCCGCCGCCGGTGGCGATCACCAAACCGGATTGCTTGCCCAAATTCTCCAGCGCTGCCGTCTCCCATTTGCGGAAGACTTCTTCTCCGTCCTGGGCGAAAATCTCGGGAATGGACTTTCCTGCCAATTGGATGATTTTTTCATCGGCATCCACGAATGACCGTCCCAGTTTCTCCGCCAATAGTTTGCCTACGGTGCTTTTTCCGCAGCCGGGCATCCCAATGAGGACGATGTTTTTCATCTGACAGGACAAAATGTGATGGATTTTTCCAATGCAGCTGTCCGGCAGCTTCTTTCCCGTAAAGCATTCCGATGCTTCCTTTGCCTGGGCAACCAGCATCCACAGGCCGTTTTCGTGGGGGATACCCAAAGCTTCGGCATCCAGCAGCAATTTGGTTTTCGCGGGATTGTAGATCACATCCAGCACGCCCTCCAATTTGGGAAAGCGGTTCAGGTCAATGGGGGAGACGCCGGTATTTGGGTACATACCTACGGGTGTTGCATTGACGATCACGGACGCATCGGCGTGCAGGTGCAGATTGTCGTAGTTGTTTTCCCCGGAGCGGGAAATCACAACGGGCGCAGCGCCCAAATCCGTCAGCGCTGTCACCACCATATTGGAGGTGCCGCCGCTGCCCAGAACCAGAGCCTTTTTCCCATCCACAGCGATACCGCAGTGCCTTACCAGTGAGACAAAGCCAAAATAATCGGAGTTGTGCCCATAGAGCGTACCATCTGCTCTGCGGACGATGGTATTCACGGAACCGATTTTCCGGGCGGCGGGGGACAGCTCCTCCAGGTAGGGAATCACATCTTTTTTGTAGGGAATGGTCACATTGATTCCGGTAAAATCCCCATCCTTGAGAAAAGAAGCCAGCTGTTCCGGCTCTTTTTCAAAAAGCGCATAGGAATAATCGCCCAGCATCCCGTGAATCTGGGGGGAATAGCTGTGTCCCAGCTTCCGCCCCAATAAGCCGCATTTCATCAAATCACCTCGGTATAGCTGCCCAGATACTTAAATTCCTCGCACAATTCGTTCAGCTCACACATGAGCTGCACGTATTCCTCCGAATAAATAGAAGTATCCAGATCAAAGTAGAACATGAACTCAAACTCCCGGTCGGGAATGGGCCGGGATTCCAGCTTGGTCACGTTGATGCCCAGAGTGTAAAGCCGCGCCAGCACCTTATACAGGGCGCCGGGTTTATGGGGGAGAACCATCATGATGCTGGTTTTGTCGGAGCCGGGGTAGATTTCCAGATTTTTACTGATGCAGATAAACCGGGTGCGGTTGTTGCCCTTGTCCTGCACGGAGGCGGCAAGGCAGCTCAGCCCGTACAGCTCCGCACAGGAGCGGCTGGACAGGGCGGCCACGTCCTTCTCACCGGATTTCGCTACCATTTCCGCCGCCATTGCGGTGTTTTCCACGGCGACCACGTTGACACCGGGCAGACCGCGAAGGAAGTCGCTGCATTGATTAATGGCCTGTTCGTGGGAATAGATGGTCTTGATGTTGGCAAGGGAAGCGCCAGGATTTGCCAGCAGATTGTGGTCCACCTTCAGTCGGAAAGTGCGGACGATGGAGAAATTGTGCCGGATCATCAGGTCGTAAACCTTGGTGACGGAGCCTGCCGTGGAATTCTCAATGGGCAGAACGCCGTATTGGCACATACCCTGCTCAATGGCGTTGAATACTCCCTCAAAGTTTTTGAAATACATAATGAAGGGACTTTTGAAGATTTTCTCACAGGCAATCTGGGAGTAGGCTCCCTCCACACCCTGACAGGCGACGGTAGGCGCCTGAGGGAATAGCTTTGGTGTTTCCTCAATGGCCTTGGAAATGGACTGGTACAGCGGGCTGATTTCACCGTTGCGCTTGCTCTGGTAGCTGCGGCTCAGCTCGAAGAGCATGGAGTACAGTACCCGGGTATAGTTTTCCATCTCCGGGCCTGCCAGTTCCGCCACCTTCTGTAGGATTGCCCGCTCCCGGGCGGGAACAAAAATCGGCAGATTGTTGGCTTTTTTGTAGTCGGCAACCTGTGCGGACAGGCTCATCCGCCGGCAGAACAGCTCCACCAGCTCCTGATCGATTTCGTCAATTTGCTGACGGATTTCTGACAAATCCATGGCTTTACTTCCTCCTGTCTGTCTGTGTATTCCCAAGAATCAGGTCAAACATGGCGATAGCCGCAGCCGCCTCAATCACGGGAACCGCTCTGGGGACAATGCAGGGATCGTGACGGCCTTTTACCACCAGCTCCTGCACCGCTCCCTTGCTCAGGCAGACGCTCTGCTGGGGCCGGGAGATGGACGGCGTGGGCTTGATGGCGGCCCGGAAAATCACGGGCATTCCATTGGTAATGCCGCCAAGAATACCGCCCGCGTTGTTGGTCATCGTGCAGATTTGCCCATCGTCAATGGTAAAGGCATCGTTGCACTGGCTGCCGCGCAAATTGGCGGCTTCACAGCCAACGCCAAATTCCACGGATTTCACGGCAGGCACGCCGTAAACAATCTGGGCAATCCGGCTTTCCACACCGCCGAACATCGGCTCTCCCAATCCGGCAGGCACTCCGATGATGTAGCACTCGATGATGCCGCCGACACTGTCACAATCCGACCTTGCCTCGGCAATTTTCTCCCGCATCCGCGCCCCGGCATCCGGGGAGAAAACGGGAAAATCGTTTCCGATCAAATCTAACTGGGGGTTCAGGGGATTCACCTCGAAATTATCCTCTACTCCGGCAATGGCTGCAATCCGCGCGGCAACGCGAATGCCCCGTTCCGCCAGCCACTGTTTGCACAGCCCTCCCGCGATGCACAGGGGCGCCGTCAGCCGCCCGGAGAAATGCCCGCCGCCTGCCGCGTCCTGAAAGCCGCCATACTTGACCTGAGCAGTGTAGTCCGCGTGTCCCGGGCGGGGGCAGTCGCGCAGGTTGGTGTAGTCACCGGAGCGGGTGTTTGTGTTGTGAATGACGGCGGCAATGGGCGCGCCGCAGGTAAAGCCATCCAGAATCCCCGCCAGGAAATCCGGGCGGTCCTCCTCCTTCCGGGGGGTAGACCAGCAATTCTGCCCCGGGGCTCTTCTGTTCAGAAATGCCTGTAATTCCTCAAAATCCACGGGAAGCCCCGCCGGTATTCCGTCCAGCGTCATGCCGACGGCGGCTCCGTGGGACTGCCCGAAAATGGTCAGTTTCAAATTTTCACCGTAGGTGCTGCTCATAATTTCCTCCTAACCGGCGGTATTCCTCAAAAAACTTGGGATACGATTTTTTGACACAATCCGCGCCGAGAATCGTCACCGGCTCCCTACAGACGGTAGCGGCAATCGCGGCGGACATGGCGATGCGGTGATCGTTGACGCTGTCCACCGTTCCGCCGGTCAGTCCGGTGCCGAAAACGCGAAGCGTATTCTCGTCTGCTTTCGCCCTGCCGCCAAGAGCCGTAATCATGGCGATAACGGAAGCTACCCGATCGGATTCCTTCAGCCGCAGCCGCCGGATGTTCGCAAATTCCGCGCCGTGGCAGCAGGCTGCAACCACGGACAGGATCGGTACCAGATCCGGAATATCTCCGGCTTCGATCACCTGCACACCTTCCAACAGCCTCGGCAGCAGTTCTGCCGCTGCCCGATCCCCCTGAGAAGAATCCGGTTTCAGCCCGTGGATATTGAGTTGACTTCCCAAAGCGTTGGCGGCAAGGAAGAACGCGCCGTTGCTCCAGTCTCCCTCCACGGTCAGGCTTCCCGGGGAATGGAACCGCACCGCGCCGGGATGCTCCGGGTCCGCGCCAAACAGGGAAACGGCGTCCTTCGTCATTTGAATATACGGCTTGGACTCGACCTTTCCGGTGATTTCCAGCGCGCTGGGGGCATCCAGCAGGGAAAGTGCCAGCAGCAGGCCGGTAATATACTGGCTGGATACGCTGCCGTCAATGCGGTAGTGTCCGGCTTTCAGCTTTCCGGTGCAGCGAATGGTGTCGGTAGTGGGACGGGTCAGAATGCAGCCCATCCGTTCCATTTCCTCCCACATGGGAGACAGGGGCCGCTGCGGGAGCCTTCCCTCCATGTGAAAAGTAGTGTCCACACCCAGCGCACCGGCAACCGGCAGCAGAAACCGCAGGGTAGAGCCGCTGTCGTGGCAGTTCAGCTCCGCCTTATCAGGAGTATGCCGCACGGGAGCGACGGTGTAGCCTGTCTTCGTTTTTTCAATTTGCGCACCCAGCGCGTTCAGGCATCCGGCGGTAGCATCCATATCCCGGTTGGTTTCCGGGCAGTGAAGAATGGTTGGCGCATCCGCAAAGGCAGCGCAGATCAGCAGCCGGTGGGCCTGAGACTTGGAAGGAATGATTGTGATGTCTCCCCGCAAGCTTCGGGGTTGAATGGTAATATCCATAATTACAGCCCCGCCTGAATGAAGGATTTCAGTTTACTAACCGGTGTCGGAACGATGGCGCAGTCGCCGATGGCATTGGGAAGAATCAGCTTTACCAAATCGCCGGAGCGCTTCTTATCGGACAAGGCGTAGGAGAGAATTTCGTCGGCGGTGTCTTCCGTGGTGGTTGGAAGGCCAAACTGGCGTAGAATTGCCAGTATCCGGGGGGTATCCACACAGCCGCAGGCCCGGCTGACGATTGCCATGCCGATGGCAACGGATTTCCCGTGGGACAGGGTGAAATTGCTCTTAGCTTCCACACCATGCCCGATGGTGTGGCCCAGATTCAGCTTCATTCTTGCCCCGGTGTCGAATTCGTCCTCCATGACAACATCCCGTTTTAATTCCACGCACCGGGTGATAACGGCCTCCCGGTCAAAGTCCAGCCCTTTTTCTTCCAAGTGGGCGAACAGCACGGGGTCGTACAGAATACCGTACTTGATGACTTCGGCGCAGCCGTCCCGGAAAATATCGGTGGGCAGGGTATCCAGGGTGTCGGTATCACACAGCACCAGACTGGGCTGGCAGAAAGCACCTGCCAGATTCTTGCCTGCGGGCAGATCGATGGCGGTTTTGCCGCCTACCGAGGAATCCACCGCTGCCAGCAGGGTAGTGGGGACCTGAACAAAGCGAATACCCCGCAGGAAGCTTGCCGCCGCGAACCCGGCAAGGTCGCCGGTCACGCCGCCGCCCAAGGCAACGACGATATCTGTACGTGTCAGCCCGCTCTGCGCCAGAAAATTCAGAAGTTCCAGAAAAACAGAGCCGTTTTTGCTTTCCTCTCCGGCGGGGAAAACGAAATTCACCACAGAAAACCCGGCGTCTTCCAGACTTTCCGTCACTGTTTTCCCGTAGAGAGGAAAGACGGTAGTCTCGCTGACCACGCAGATTTTCGAGGCCTTGCCAAGCTTTTTTACCTGTGCTCCCAGCTGAGGCAGCAGACCGCTGCCAATGAGAATGTCATAGGTTTTGGATGCGCTGACGGTTACGGTATTCATCCGTCCACCTCTTCCTTTCGCTTCCTGCCCTCGTCCAGCAGCTGCACCAGAGCATCCATATCCTCATCCCGGATGGCCTGCTGGTATTGCTTCAAGCTTTCAATATAGTAGTCCAGTTCAAACAGAACGTTGTCCCGGTTTTCCAGAAACAGCTCCGCCCACATTTGCGGATTCAGCCACGCGACTCTCGTCAAATCCTTATAGCTGCCTGCCGAGAAGCCCTTGTGCTTCAGGGCGGTGGGGGATTTGATAAAGGCGTTGCTCAGAATGTGGGGCATCTGGGAGGTGAAGGCAATCATCTTGTCGTGATCTTCCGCGGTGGTGACGGAAAAGAAGCCGAAATGACAGGGCTTCAGGGCGTCCTTGACCCGCTGAAGCAGGGCAATATCGTCAAACACCGCGGGCACCAGCACCATGGGTGCGCCGGCAAACAAATCAGCCCGGCTGTATTTGAAGCCGGAGAACTGGGAACCGGCCATAGGATGCCCGCCTACAAAGGTAAACCCGTACTGCTTTGCCACAGGGAAACACCGGGTGCAGATTTCCCGCTTCACTCCGCAGCAGTCAAGCACCAGTGCGTTTTTGGAAATCAGAGGGGCGTTCTTTTCCAGCCAGGAGGCGCTGCCGTCGGGGTAGATTGCCAGCAGAATCAGGTCGCACTTGGGAATGGTCTCTTCATTCAGCTTGCCATGCACCGCGCCCGCCAGCATGGCAAAGGACAGCATGGCCTCGTTTCTCTGAATCGCGTAAACGGTGTGCCCTTCCAGCGCATAGGCCTGGGCAAGGGAACCGCCGATCAGGCCGAGACCCAGAATACCAACATTCATACCAGAACCTCACGAATCTTCTGCACCTTCCGGCTCAGCTCGTCAAACTGGGGCGGGGTCAGGGACTGGGCACCGTCGCACAGAGCGCAGGCAGGATTGTTGTGCACCTCCACCATGATGCCGTCGGCACCGGCGGCGGTTGCCGCATAGGCCATGGGTGCAACCAGATCAGCCTTGCCGGTGGCATGGCTGGGATCGACCACCACAGGCAGGTGGGTCAGGTGGTGCAGCACAGCTACGGCGGACAGGTCCAGGGTATTGCGGGTGGCGGTCTCAAAGGTACGGATGCCCCGCTCGCAGAGAATGACGTTCTCATTGCCCTCGCTCATGATGTACTCCGCGCTCATGAGCAGCTCCTGAATGGTGTTGGCAAGGCCCCGCTTCAGCAGGATGGGCTTCTTGGTTTTGCCCAGCTCCTTCAGAAGGTCAAAATTCTGCATATTCCGCGCACCCACCTGAATGACGTCCACATCCGCAAACAGATCCAGGGTGGAAATGTTCATCAGCTCTGTCACGATGGGAAGGCCGGTGGCTTCCTTGGCCTTCAGCAGCAGCTGGATACCCTCGCCCTTCATGCCCTGGAAGGCGTAGGGGGAGGTGCGGGGCTTGAAGGCGCCGCCGCGAAGCATGGTTGCGCCGGAGGCTTTCACCGCCTGGGCCACTTCAATGATCTGCTCCTCGGATTCCACGGAGCAGGGACCGGCGATCATGGCAAAGTAGCCGCCGCCGATTCTGGCGCTGCCCGCCTCAACAATGGTGTCCTGAGGATGAAATTTTCGGTTTGCCTGCTTGAAGGGTTCAGAGACCCGCTTGACCGTTTCTACCATTTCCAGACTTTTCAGAAGGTCCATATCCACGCGGCTGGTGTCTCCAATCAGTCCCAGAACGGTGACTTCCGCGCCCTGAGAAATATGGACATCCAGATTCATGGTTTTCAGCCAGCTTACAAGATGCTGGGTCTGCTCGGGGGTGGTGCCGGGTTTCAGAATCGCGATCATAATTTACACATCTCCTAAAAAATAAGCGCCGCACGGGCAATTCGTGCGGCGCTCAAATACTTGATTCAGCCTTGGGATTCTTTGCAGCACAAATCGCTATTACTTTTTCAGGTGAAAAAAGTAATAGTAGCGATAAAAGAAAGCGCTGACCGTACAATCCCGAACCATGGAAAGTACCTCCAAGTCCTTTAGCTGCGGACATTATACCACGCTGCACGGAATAATGCAAGAGAAAAATGTTGAGAATCCATGGATTTTGACAGATGTTTCAATCGTGCCCGGTTTATTGGACTGGAAGGATGCTATCCTTCCTCCAAAGGAGGCGCTGCATAAATGACGTATTTGGAAGAACTGAACCCCCAGCAGAGGGAGGCAGCGATTACGACCGAGGGCTACATCCGGGTGGTAGCCGGAGCCGGTTCCGGCAAAACCAAAACCCTGACAGCACGGTATCTGTATCTGGTAGAAATGCTGGGCATCTCTACAGCCAACATTCTGTGCGTGACCTTTACCAACAAGGCGGCGGCGGAAATGAAAAAGCGTATCCGGCGTCAGCTGCCGGATCAGGACTTGGGGAGAATTACGACATTTCACGGCTTCTGCGTGGGGCTTCTGAAGGAGGACTGCCACGTTGTCCAGTACCCCACCACGTTTATTGTCCTGGACGAGGAAGACAAGGAATCCATTCTCCGCCGGGTATTCGAAGACCTGGGCATTACCAGCCGGGAGCTGACCATCAAGGAAGCGGTAGATCACATCGGCTGGCGCAAGGGCGGCAGGGGATATGTGAAAACCCTGATCGGCGACCCGGAGCAGCTTCGCACGCTGTCCGATTCTGCCAATACGCTGAAGGACAAAGTTCTGTACCGCTATTTCTATGAGCAGCGCAAATGCTACGGGCTGGATTTTGACGATCTGGTGTATTTTGCCCTGTACATTCTGGAGCGGGATAAGATGGTTCGGGAGAAGTGGCAGCAGCGGCTGGAATACATCATGGTAGACGAATTTCAGGATATCGACAAAGACCAGTATGCTTTGGCGGAAATTCTGTCCGGTTACCACAAAAATCTGTTCGTGGTAGGGGACCCGGACCAGACCATCTACACCTGGCGGGGTGCGGACGTGAACTTTATTCTGGAATTTGAAAGCCGCCACCCTCAGGCCAAAACCATCTATCTGAACACCAACTACCGTTCCGTTCCCCAGATACTGACGGCTGCCAACGCGCTCATTGACAAAAACAGAAACCGGCTGAAAAAGCAGCTGACCTCCGTCCGCCCGGATGGCAGGAAACCCCTTTATTTTCACGGGAAGACCGGTCAATTGGAGGCAGACTGGATCACGGCGAATATGCGCGCTCTGCATGATGGCGGAATGCCCTATTCCGCCATGGGTGTGCTGTACCGGGCACATTATGTGTCCCGCGCCGTGGAGGAATCCCTGATCCGCAGCAAGATTCCCTATGTACTCTACTCCGGCGTGGAGTTCTACAAGCGCAAGGAGATTAAGGATGTTCTGTGTTATCTTCGCATGGTCTACAGCGGCGATGATATCAGTTTTCTCCGCACGGTGAACGAGCCCCGCCGGGGGGTGGGCCGCACCAGAATTTCCGCTCTGAAGGAATTCGCCCAGCTGAACGGATGCAGCCTGTACGAAGCGCTGACAGCCAATCTGGACACGGAACTGTTCCGCCGGAGCCGGGCACGGGAATATGTTCGGCTGATTGAAAAGTACCGCGCGATTTATGACGGAATGGATTTGACAGACCTGCTGGCAGGTATCTTACATGAGAGCGGTTATGAAGATATGCTCCGTGCCAGCGGGGAAGAAGAGCGGCTTGACAATCTGGCGGAGCTGAAGCAGGCAATCTATGACTTTGCGGGAAAAGCCGGGGAGGAGGTAACGCTGGGCAACTACCTTGACCATGCGGCGCTGTTTACCAACATGGACCAGACGGAAAAAGCTCAGGCGGTGAAGCTGATGACCATTCACGCGGCAAAGGGCCTTGAGTTTCCGGTGGTATTTCTATGCGGCTTTTCCGAGGGGATTTTCCCCGGCAAGCGGGCGAATACCCGGGAAAAGCTGGAGGAGGAACGGCGGCTGTGCTATGTAGCCTTCACCCGCGCCCGGGACAGACTGTTCCTGTCCGATGCTTCCGGCAGCAATTATGATGGCTCCTTCCGCAGTCCCAGCAGGTTCCTGTTCAATGCGGAACCGGAAAATGTGGAATATGTAACGCCTATAGACCCCGAGCTGATGGAACGGACACAGCGGCAGATTGCCACGTCGGAGGTGCCGGAGAAACAGGCGGCGGAAAATCCCGCAGGCAAACGGGTAAGTCATCCGATTTTCGGCCAGGGCACCGTGATTGGTGTCCCCAGAGACCGGGAGGGCGTCATCGTCCAGTTTGACACCATTGTGACTCCAAGAACCTTTGCCCCCGGGGCAAAGCTGTGCTATGTATCGGTATAGAAAAGGCGGCATCCATGGCGGATGCCGCTTTTGCGTCAATTTCGAACCAGTTTCCACACAATTTCAGCCAAAAAGGGCTGTGCCAGGAACATAGCGCCGAAGGTCACACCGAACACAACCGCAAGCTCCTTGGTTTTCCAACTGGGCCGGATGGAAGGAAACGGCTTCAGCATCACCCGTCCAAGGCACCAGCCGAGCGCCGCACCCAGCGTGTTGGTCATCAGGTCGTTGATATCCGTGGCACGGGGGGTCATCAGCTGCAAAAGCTCAATGGACAGCGAAAAGCCGAAGCCAAACAGTGCAGTCCGCCCAAAAGAGCGGAACCACTTCCACAGTACCGGCAGAAAAAAGCCCAGCGGCACAAACAGCAGCACATTGAGCAGACTGTTCCGGTAGTCGGAAAACATATAGGCAAACGGAACCAAATTGATATTCCGAACAAAGCGGATATACAGCAGGCTGGGAAGCCCCACTACGGCGTCCACAGCGGCAAGGTAGAGCGACAGTATCAGATAGCAGGCTGCCCGGCGGGAATTACGGAAGCAGTACCGGTTCAGTACCCAGAACACCGGAATCAGAATGACCGCTGCGATTCCCGCTTCCAGACACATGGCAAACACACGATACATGGCTACCTCCGGGATTAAAAAATGGGCTTCAGGCACAGAATCGCCAGCACACAGCAGCAGGCGTTCAGGGCAAAACGGGAATCGGTATGGATATTGGATTCCACACGCTCATATTCTTCGTGATAGCTGGAAATGGCTTCCATAATGGTGTGCGCCGAGGGAATTTCCACCTGGGGATTTCGCTCCATGAACCGCAGAAAATGCTCCTGAAGGGCATCCTCATATTCCTTATGCTGTTTCAGCTGCACAGGGAAGGTATCATTGTGGGCGTAGGTAAAAGCGTCCGTAGTGTAGTGGATCAGCTTGCCCAGTGTGTAATAATCATACAGGTTCAGCTTTTCCTTCCGTTCCAGCCGGGCTGCAATGGAACGCATGAACCGCCGGGCGTTCTGATAATTGTGTCCCCGCAGCCACTGGCAGCGGATGGAGCCTTTCAGATATGTAGCCGGGTTTCGGTCCGGTTCGATGCAGCCGATTCGGAACGCGGTCTGGCAGTGCTTTGGTACGTCCGGCATATAGTTTTCCAGCAGATACTGCGCAATGCGAAGGTGACTTTTTCCACGCATAGTATTACCTCTTGAATCTTAGGGAACCTCTGAGTAAATCGCCTGCGGATGACAGCGGATCTTTTCCCCTATCCGTTCAGTTCCAAAAGCGGGAAATACATACAGTATTCCTCCGCTTTTGAGACTTTCGGCTATGGAAAAATCTCTCGCTGTCAGCTCTTATCGATTTAATCAGAGCTTCCTTAGTCTGCCGCAATTATAGCATATTTATCGGATAAATTGTGAATATTTCAGAATTTCATAGGATTTCATAACTTTTTGGCGACATGATGTCGGGCCTTTGTGCCAAATAACGAAGCCGCCCCGGATTTCGGGGCGGCTTGCGCTGCATATGGAAATTACTGGATGGTAAAGGGCAGCTTTGCCATTTCCATGCCGTCAATGATCAGGCTGAGCTCATAGCTTCCGGCACTTTCTGGAACATTGGGGATCGTAAACTCACCGCATCTGGCGTCGCCGCCGGCCCAGAGATTCTTCCAGAATACCTTTTGCACTGCAACATAGTCCGGCAGAACGTTGCCGTAGGCGTCCCGGATCACATAGAGAACCTCAACCTCTGTGCCGGGCAGATAGAAGCTCTTGCTGTTGCGAACCGCGACGGAGATGCTCTCGCCGGAGACAAAGGTGTCCGTATACTCGCTGTCGTCCACATTTTCACAGTACCACTTTGTCTGATCCGGCGTCCGCAGCAGCTTTGCCTCCGCGTTTTCGGCGGAGAACTCGAACTGATTGAAGGCAGACGCCTCCGGGCAGGAATAGGTGAGCGTACCGCCGAGTACGGTGGTTCCGTCTGCTGCCTGTACGGTCATGGCGTATTTTGCGCCGGGAATCCTGGGCGCGATCGCGACTTGCGGTTGATCGCATTTTTTGATGCTTCTGCCGCCGCCGTCAACGGTGTATATGAGCAGCCAGCCGCCGTCGGGTTTCTCTCCGGCGTAATCCCAGCTGACTGTGAGCTCTCGGGGCTGGGAATCATCCACAGACAGCTCAGAGACACGGATGGGGTTGGCGGTAATGCTGGCCCGGGCAGGCTGGGTCATACCGGAGGCAACGACCTCGACGGTATAACTGGCGGCAGGGTCGATGCCGATAAAGACGGCTTCGGTATCCGTCACAGTCTGCTTTTCATCATAGCCATTTTCGCTGTAGCAGCGTACCGTCCAGCTGTCCACAAGAACATCGCCGGGGGTGTTCCAGTGAACCGTGATTTCACCGTCACTGGAGGAGGTGAGGGTCAGGTTGTCGGCGACAATCAGCCGGGTAGCCACGAATTGCAGGGACTTTTCGCCGCCCAGCGTCAGCTTGTCGCCGGCATCCAGGGTAAAGGTGTACAGCTTTCCCACGGTCAGACCGGAGATGGAAACGGAGTGGCCTTCGAAGGTCTCCTCCCGGGCTTCCTCATCGTCCGCGGCATAGTGGAGGGACCACTGATCCGGTTCTTCCCCTTCCACCGCAAAGTTCAGCACCACCGAGCCGTCCTCGGTGCCCGCTACGGAGGTGAAGGAGAGAATATTGGTGGTAGCATCCGTGGTGAAAATGTCGGAGGTTTTACCCACCAGCTTATGGAAGCCGTCAATATCCAGCTGAATGGTGTACAGCGTGCTGGGCTGAAGGTCGGTAAATACGGCGGTGCCGCCGCTGAGAGGCTGGCTCTGGCTGTTGCCGTAGTTGTCAGAGCAGGTAACGGACAGCAGCGATTCCTGCGCGTCGGTATCGACAATGACCGTCAGCTGATCCCGGGTACCGTTAATCAAAATGCGGTTGATGGCCTGTAAGTAAATGTTCTGATAGTACCAGAATCCGGCCAGCCCGGCAAGGCACAGGGCAAGAAGGAAAGTCAATGTGGAAATCAGCCGCCTGGTTCTGCGCTTATACTTGGGGTCGGCGTACTTTTTCTGACTTTTTTTCTTCTTTTTGGGAGCAGGCGCTGCTTCCTCTTCCATAACGGGGTCAAGGGGAATGTCAGAGTCGTCAATGTCGTCGGAATCTTCTTTCGCGAAAGCAAAGGGATCCGGCGGTTCGGGGACATCCGGCAGCACCACGCCCTCGGGGGTCTCATGCTGAATCAGATCCTCCGCCTTGGCAAGAATGCCGGTGAAATCATCGTAGGGGCCTTCCGGTGCCGGCAGCTCTGATTCGGAAGGCGAGACATCTTCCTCCGTTTCTGTGGGCAGTTCTTCCGGCTGCGCCGGAGATTCTGGCGATTCCGGGGACTCCGGCACTGGCGCCTGGGAGGTCACATCGTCATTTTCGGAAATTGCTTCCCCGGAAATCTCCCCGGGCGGTTCCAACTCCTCAGCCTCCGGTGTTACCTCCGGGCTTTTGTCTTCCTCCGTCTCCGGCTCAGAAACGGATTCAGCGGAAACCGCTTCATCTCCGGACTCGGGCTGCGCGGCAGGCGCTGCTTCTGCCGGTTCCGTCGTGGGAGCAGTCTCAGGTGCGGCAGCAGCCACAGCGTCCAACGGTATCATATGGGTAATGGGCACGTCGTTCACAGCGTTGCGCTGCATATAAGACGCCAGCGCCTTGCCCAATTCCGCCGGGTCGTCCCAGCGTGCGGCGGGATCCGGGTCAATGGCCTTCATGATGATCTCCGCCAGTTCATAATCCGCGTTCACCGGCGAGGGCAGGGCTTCTTCGGCGGCTTTCTCCCGGGAGGGCAGCTGTCCGTCATTGTAGAGCTGGTACAGAATCATGCCGACGGCATAGGTATCCGCCGTCAGATTCAGCGCCGCCATGGGGTCAAACAGCTCCGGCGGCGTGTAGGGGCTTTGATATTTTTTCGGAAGCGCCGTATAGCTCAGCGCGTCCAGAGAAATAAAGCCGAGATCACCGATGCGGTATTGCTTCTTTTCGGATACAAAGATATTTGCCGGTTTCAGCGCCACATACAGCGAACCGGCTTCTCGGCAGGCGGTCAGTGCCGCGCACAGATCCAGCCCCAGATTCATGGCCTCCAGCTGGGTCACAGGGCTGCGGCGCAGGTGCTTTTCCAAGGAACGCTTGTAGCTGCCCACCAGATAGACCTGATAGCCCAGCCGCTTGCGGGTAATGGGGGCCATTTGCCAGCCCTCATAGGGCAAGAAGCCTTCCTGCTGGGACAGTTGCTTCAGCAGCTCCGCTTCCTTCTGAACATCCTCGCCGATCATGCGGTAGTATTCCATGGCATCGGCGGGATCTTTATAGGCACCTGCCAGCAGCAGAGCGTCCATCTGGGTCTGTGTTGCCGGTATGGTGATGATTTTCACGATGTATTTTTTGTCTGTGTCTTCCTTGATGGCTGGGCAGCAGCTTACGCCGTCATGCTCGCTGATGGGCTGGCCCATGGTGAAGCCGTCCAGCAAGGGGGAGATCAACGTGGGTTCTGACAATGCTATCGCCTCCTCTTACCCCCATATCATAATGGAAAAGGCGGAAAAAAGCAATACTTTTGTTGTTGTAATTCCCAGAAAAACGTGGTATAATGTCACGCAGTATTGACACAGAGTCGTTGGACAACTGGAGGCATCAGAATGAGTAAGATAATTTGTGACGTTTGCGGGACTTCGTATCCGGATACTGCGGACTGCTGTCCGATCTGCGGCTGTCCCAGGGATGGCGCGGGCAGCCGGCTGGGGGAGGACCTTTTGGAGCAGGCAGAGGGTACAGACGCTCAGGAATATCCCAGAAAGCGCAAGGAGATTTTTGACTTTGACGAGGTGAATTCCGAATCCGAAGAGGGGGAGGTTACCTATGCGGAGACGGATTACGATGAGGAGGAAGAGGACGAGGACGAGGACGGGGAGGAGTCCCGGCCAAATACGCTGGTCGTGATCGTGCTGACGGTTCTGATCGCCCTGCTCCTGATGGCTGCCGGCTTCATTTTTGTCCGGTACTTCCTGCCGAATATGGGCGGAAAATCTGACGCGGCCCTGCAGACGACGCAGGAAACGCAGGCAGCGGCCACGGAAACGACGGAACTGAGCATTCCCTGTCAGGAGCTGTACGTCATCAGCGGTAAGACTGTGGAACTGAATGAGGAGGGGCAGATGTTCCTTCTGCATGTGAAGGCCAGCCCGGAAAACACTACCGACAAAATCCTGTTTACATCCAGCGATGAGTCCGTGGCGGTGGTGACGGAGGACGGCAGGATTACCGCTGTGTCGGAGGGCGAGGCAGTCATTACCATCCGCTGCGGCGTCAGCACCATGGAGTGCCCGGTAACCGTTAAGTACGTTGAAGAAACGGTTCCGCCCACAACGGAATCGCCGGAGACAGTCCCCGTTCAGACAGAGGAAGGCTCTGCCGAGCCCCAGAGTGACGAGACGGAAGCGCCCGCCGATGCCGGACAGACGGAGGCCACAGCGGCTCCCACCCAGGCTGGCCTGAAGAATGTGACACTGAAGCTGAAGAAGACGGATATCCGTCTGGGCGTGTACTATGAGTATAAGCTTTTGCTGGACTGCGATCTGGAGCAGAACGAGGTTCAGTGGAGCTCTGAGCATCCCTACATTGCCTCGGTCGATGAAAACGGCGTAGTCAAGGCGATCAAGTCCGGCACTACGGCCATCACCGCCACCTATGGTGATCAGAAGGTTCAGTGCATTGTTCGCTGCAGCTAAAAGATTCCGGCAGCTCCCGAAAGGGAGCTGCCATTTTTTATTCACCTTCCACAAGGTCCTTTCTGCGGAACAGGAAGGAGATGCACCACAGCCCGGCCAGTCCGACGATGGTATACACCACCCGGCTGAACAGGGAGCCCGCTCCGCCAAACAGCCACGCCACCATATCAAACCGAAAAATACCCACCAGACCCCAGTTGAGGCAGCCGATAATGGACAGAATCAGCGCAATGGTATCCATGAAATAACCTCCCTTTCTCATGCGGATATGGATAGGGTGCGCAGAATCTGTAATTTTATCAGAATACAGATTGAAATATCAGGGCTTTTCCGTTATAATGACAGCAATCACATAACAGAAAGGAAACGCGTATGACGACACTTTATGAAGGCGCCTTTGCCAAGCTGAACCTGACACTGGATGTGCTGGGCAAGCGTGAGGACGGCTATCACGATCTGCAGAGCGTAATGCAGGGCATCTCCATCCGGGACGATATTGAAATTGACATCGGCACCGGAAAGCCCTGGAAGCTGCTGTGCACGGCGGAGGACATTCCAACGGATGAAAATAATCTGGCATGGAAAGCCGCGAAGGTCTACTGCGATACCCTGCATAAGGACCCTGAGGGCCTGGAAATTCGAATTAACAAACGAATTCCCTCCGGTGCGGGCCTTGGCGGCGGCAGCGCGGATGCCGCGGCGGTACTGCGGGCGCTGAACCGGCATTACGGCGAACCGCTGTCTGTAATGGCTCTGGCGGAGCTGGGCGCGGAGATTGGAAGCGATGTCCCGTTCTGCGTTCTGTGCGGTACCGCCATGGTGGAGGGCAGAGGGGAGCGGCTTCGAAAGCTGCCGGATATGCCGGACTGCGTATTTGTGATCTGCAAGCCGGACTTCTCCGTATCCACCCCGGAGCTTTACCGGAAAATCGACACCGTGGCAATCGCCGACCACCCCGACAACCGAGCCATGGAAACGGCGCTGCTTGCCGGGGATCTGGGCAGGGTGGCGGAGAATATCTGCAATGTCTTTGACCCGGTGGTGACCTCGGAACATCTGGAACTGAACTACATCAAGTCCATTTTCCACACCTACGGTGCGCTGGCCCAGCAGATGACCGGCTCCGGTTCGGCGGTATTCGCCATCATGGAAAACTTTGAATATGCCGCTGTGGCTTGCAATATGCTGAAAGACAACTATCCCCAGGTTTTTATTGCCAAACCCGTATAATTTTGACTCTTGCCGTCCATACTGGAGGTATTTCAGTATGGACGGTGTTTTTTATGGGAAAGAAAGGAACGTGCCTCGCCATTTGCCTGCTGCTGGCGGTGTCGGTCTGGACCTGGGGCCTGCTGCGGGATCGGCAGTATCTGAATGAGGAGTTGATCCGGCTGCACGTCGTTGCCAACTCGGACAGTGAACAGGACCAGAACATAAAGCTTCAGGTCCGGGACGCCATCGTTGCCAGTCTCTCCGAAGGAATGGCGGATATCGGGGATGTGCAGGCGGCAAAGGATTACCTGCAGGAGAACCTGTCGAAAATTGAGACTGTTGCAAATAAGACGCTGGAAGCCGCAGGGGTGGACAGCCGGGCGGTGGTTACATTGTGCAGGGAAGCGTTTGATATCCGAAAGTACGACACCTTTACGCTCCCGGCCGGGGTTTATGAGTCACTGCGTGTCGTTATTGGGGAGGGACAGGGAAAAAACTGGTGGTGCGTTGCCTTCCCGACTCTGTGTATGAGCGCCACAACGGAGGAATTTGAAGCAGCGGCCCAGACTGCGGGGATGGATGATACCCTGTCGGAAACCCTGTCCGGCGAGCCGGATTATCAGCTCCGGTTCTACCTGCTGGACGCGCTGGGCCGGGCGGAAAATTTCTGCTTCCGCAAAAAATGATACCCTATATTTTGGACAGATTCTGTGGTATAATGCAAAAAAACAGAGAGAAGGCGAGACTATGGTGCATTTGCTGCTGGGGCGGGACTGGACCGCCAATTCGGATGAGGTGCTCAGAAGAATAGCCCGTGATGTCAGGGAACGGAAGGGAAACAGAATTCTCATGGTTCCGGAGCTTATCAGCCATGAGACAGAGCGGCGGCTGTGCGCATTTGCCGGGGATACTGCCAGCCGTTACGCGGAGGTGCTGTCCTTTACCCGGCTGGCGCGGCGGGTTTCCGACACCATGGGCAGCGCGGCGGCAGAATGTCTGGATAACGGCGGCCGGGTGGTCGCCATGGCGGCGGCTGCCAGACAGCTCAGCAGCCGCCTGAAGGCCTATGCCGCCGTGGAAACAAAGCCGGAGTTTCTGTCGGGACTCATTGACGCGGTGGACGAGTTCAAGCGCTGCTGCATTACCCCTCAGGACCTGATGGACGCCTCCCGGCAGACGGAGGGAAGTCTTGCCCAGAAGCTGGAGGAGCTGTCGCTGCTGATGGACGGCTACGACGGCCTGTGCCGGCGGGGCAAGCGGGACCCCAGAGACCAGATGACCTGGCTGTTAGAGCAGCTGGAGGACGGCACCTTTGCCCAGGAACACGTATTTTACATAGACGGTTTCCCGGATTTTACCCGGCAGAATCTGGCAATTCTCGACTACCTCATGCAGGCATCCCCGGAGGTCACCATCAGCATGAACTGCGACAGCCTGAAATCCGGCCTGCTGGCCTTTGAAAAGGCGGGGGACACCGCCGGAGAGCTTTACCGGCTGGCAAGCCGCGCCGGGGTGGAGATCCAAATGGAAGTGATTCCCCCCTATGAGCTGCTTTTGAATCCTGTGCGGGAAAGCCTGTTTCAGGGTGCTATCCGAACCGGCGAGCTTCCGGATATCCTGCACACGGTACAGGCGCAGTCGCCCTGGCAGGAGTGTATGTATGCCGCCCAACGGGTCAGGCAGCTGGTGGAAGAGGGCTGCCGCTACCGGGATATTACGGTGGTCTGCACAGATCTGCCCGCCTACCAGCCGCTGATGGATCTGGTATTTCACCGGTTCCATATTCCGCTCTACCGCTCCGGCACGGAGGAAATCCTGCAAAACAGCGTCATCAACACGGTTTTGTCGGCGCTGGATGCCGCCGTCGGCGGCTTTGACCAGCGGGAGACGCTGCGCTATCTGCGTTCGGCCCTGTCGCCGGTGGATTCCGACACCTGCGATCAGTTGGAAAATTACGCGGTGATCTGGGGCATCCGCGGCAGCAAATGGACGCAGAGCTGGACCGGCCATCCCGAGGGCCTCGGCGGGCAATGGGATGACGACGCCCGGAAGACGCTGACATGGCTGAATGAGGTACGGTATCAGGTGGTTGCGCCGTTGCAGCGCCTGCAAAGCGGCTTCCGGGACGCGAAAAATCTGCGCGGTCAGGTGCTTGCGCTGACGGCGTTTCTGGAGGACATCCGGCTTCAGCAGCAGCTGACCCGAATGGCACAGGAGCTGGATGAAACCGGTTCTCCGAGAGAAGCACAGATACTAAACCAGCTGTGGGAAATTCTCTTGTCCGCATTGGAGCAGATGTACGCGGTGCTTGGCGATACCGTCTGGGAACCGGAGCATTTTTCCAGACTGTTCCGGCTGCTGCTGAGCCAGTACGATGTGGGCACCATCCCGCCGGTGCTGGATGCCGTGCAGATGGGTACGGTCAGCGCCATGCGCTGCCACCGCCAGAAACACCTGATCGTGCTGGGCGCGGAGGAAGGCAAGCTGCCGGGCTACAGCGGTTCTGCCGGCGTGCTGACGGATCAGGAGCGGGTCATCCTGCGACAGCTGGGCGTTCCCCTGACCGGCGGCTCCATGGAGGGCATTCAGGCGGAATTCGCGGAAATTTACGGCGTATTCTGCGGGGCGGAGGAGACGATCGCGGTCTGCTGTTCCGGTGACCAGCCCTCCTTTCTCTTCCGGAGACTGTCTCAGATGGCGGGCAAGGAGGAACGGGCGGAAACGCTTCAGGGCTATGCCCAGGCGGATGCCTACGAAGCCGGGGCCTGCCTCGCCCGGTGGGACGCAAAAAAAGTCGCAAAAAAACTGGATGTTCTGCCCAGCTTTGAAGACACGGTTCAAAAAAGGAACTATTGTCTGGGCGAGGTTCAGCGGAAATCCGTGCAGGCCCTCTATGGCAGCACCCTGAACCTGTCCGCTTCCCAGATCGACCGGCAGGCAGAGTGTCGCCTGTCCTATTTCCTGAAATATGGCCTGCGGGCAAAGGAGCGGAAGGAAGCGGCTATCGATCCGGCAGAATTTGGAACCTATGTCCATGCGGTGCTGGAAAACACCGCCCGGTGCATCCGGGAGATGGGAGGCTTCCACAAGGTCACGCTGGAGCAGACGATGGAGATAGCCCACCGCTTCAGTCAGGAGTATGCTGAGGAACGTTTCAGCCAGCTGGACAGTCAGCGCATGACCTACCTGTTCCGGCGCAACGTGCAGGAGCTGGACATGGTAGTGCGGGAGCTGTGGCAGGAGCTGAAGGCGTCGGGTTTTGAACCGGTGGAATTTGAGCTTGGCTTCGGCAGCGGAGAAGCCCTGCCGCCCATTGCCATCCCGAACCACGCCATGAACGCGGTGCTTCGGGGATTTGTGGACCGGGTAGATGTGTGGGATAACGGTGCTTCCCGGTACTTCCGGGTGGTGGATTATAAGACCGGAAAGAAGGATTTCGACTACTGCGACGTTTATAACGGGGTAGGACTGCAAATGCTGCTGTACCTGTTCGCCCTTGGAGAAAATGGGGAAGACCTGCTGGGCGGCCATCCGATTCCGGCGGGTGTGCAGTATTTCCCGGCCCGGGCGCCCTACCTGAGTGCGGAAGGAAAGCTGGACGCGGAAGCGGCGCAGAAGGAGCGGGCTGCCCAGTGGAAACGCAAGGGACTGCTGCTGAACGATGAGGCCGTCCTGCAAGCCATGGAGCCGGGGGACAACCCCTGCCGGAGCTACACCCGGAAAAAGGACGGCACCATCGCGGGAGATCTGGCAGACAGAGAACAGCTGAAAAAACTGAAGGAATTTATCTTCCGCGTTCTGTCCGGCATGGTGGAGGACATCGCCTCCGGCAATGTGGAGCCGAATCCCTATACCCGGGGCACAAGCCACAACGCCTGCGCTTTCTGCGCCTATGGCGCAATCTGCCATGAAGCGGAGGTCGCCGGACGGCGCAGCTATAAAGCGATGAGCGCCCAGCGGTTCTGGGAGGAAATCGAAAAGGAGGGGAAAACCCATGGCAGATAAGCTGACGCCCCAGCAGGAGCAGGCAGTACATAACCGGGGCGGGAAGCTGCTGGTTTCCGCTGCCGCCGGCTCCGGGAAAACCAAGGTGCTGGTTGACAGGCTGATGGCCTATCTTACGGATGAGCACGATCCTGCCAATCTGGATGACTTTCTGATCATTACCTATACCAAAGCGGCAGCGGCGGAGCTTCGGGGGAAAATCGCGGCGAAGCTGAGCCAGCGCATTGCGGAGGAGCCGGAAAATAAGCATTTGCAAAAGCAGATGCAGCGGCTGTTTCTGGCAAAAATCTCCACTGTTCACGGATTTTGCGGGGATATCCTCCGGGAATACGCCTACCGATTGGATATTCCGGCGGATTTTCGGGTGG
Organism: Faecousia sp.; assembly: GCA_034113565.1. GTDB lineage: Bacteria > Bacillota > Clostridia > Oscillospirales > Oscillospiraceae > Faecousia. The sequence goes on along the minus strand of JAXEXE010000031.1, from coordinate 29,945 downwards.
CGGACGACAATGAATGCCGGGAAATCCGGGAGCAGGTACTCACGGATTTATTGGACAAGGCCTATGCGAGTGAAGATGACCCGGATTTCCGGGCCTTTGTGGATACGCAGGGACTGGGCAGGGATGACCGTCTGGTGCCCCAGATCATTGAAAAGGTCTACGACAGCGCCAGATGCCACCTGAACCCGAAGCAGTGGCTGGATACCTGCCTGACCCTGCTGGACGCGCAGGACGTTACCGATGCTTCGGAAACCATTTGGGGTCAGTTTTTGATCGATGACCTCCACGACTATCTGGACTGTCAGATTCATGTAATCGAGCAATGCGCCATTCAGCTTTCTGCCAGCGAAGGGATGGAGAAGGCAGCCGTCAACCTGCGGGACACCCTGTACCAGCTTCAGGCTCTGCGGGCGGAGGAAACTTGGGACGGAATTGTCAAAAACCGCGTCATTGATTACGGAAGGCTGGTATTTCCCAAGAAAAATGTGGATCAGGATCTGGCAGACCGTGTCAAAGCAGCCCGGAAAGGCTGCAAGACCGGACTGGAACGAAAACTGAAAAATTTCTCTGACGAATCTGCACAGGTGCTCGTAGATTTGACCCAGTCGGCCTCCGGCGCGCGGGGACTTGCCAAGCTTGTGGAGCAGTTCGACCGGGATTACCGCGCCGCCAAGCGAAGCCGCCGGATTCTGGATTTCAGCGATCTGGAGCACAACACGCTGGACCTGCTGCTGGGCAAATCCCGAACCAATCCCACTGCCGCTGCGGCGGAAATCGGCGGCAGATACAGAGAAATATTGGTGGACGAGTATCAGGATTCCAACGGCGTGCAGGACGCAATCTTTACCGCGCTGAGCCGGGAAAAGCAGAACTGTTTTCTGGTAGGCGATGTAAAGCAGTCCATCTATCAGTTTCGGCTGGCAGACCCGGGGATTTTCCTTGAAAAGTACGAAGCCTACGCACCCGCCGAAGACGCCCAGCCGGTGCAGGGCCGAAAGGTGCTGCTCAGCCATAATTTCCGTTCCGGTGCGGAGGTGATCGAAGGCGTCAATCATGTGTTTACCACCTGTATGACCCCGAAAGTCGGAGGACTCTACTATACGGACGCGGAAGCCCTCCGGGAGGGCGTGCCCCACATCCCACTGCCGGACCCCGGCGTAGAGCTGTACGCGCTGGAAACCGTGACGGATACTTACGCGGAGGAAGCGGCCTTTGTTGCCGAAAGAATCCGTGATATGCTGACTTCCGGCACACTGGTTCGGGACGGGGACACGCTGCGTCCGGTAAAGCCCGGAGACATTGTGATTTTGCTCCGGTCTCCCGGCAGCGCCGGGGGAAACTTCCAGCGGGCGCTGGAGGGACTTGGCATCCATTGCTCCACCGGAGGCGGCACGGACCTGCTGCAAACTCAGGAAATCGGCACCTTCCGCAGCCTGCTGCAAACGGTAATGAACCCCCGGCAGGATATTCCTCTGCTCAGCGTGCTGGCATGCCCGGTATTTGGCTTCACGGCGGAGGACTTGGCCCAAGTCCGGGCGAAGCAGAAAAAAGGCGCCTTCTATGACGCCCTTGTGTCCAGCGGACACCCAAAGGCAGAAGCGTTTCTCCTGACGCTGAATACCCTCCGCTCTGAGGCAAAACGCAGCACCCTGACCGGGCTGATGGAGAAATGTCTGCTGCTGACCCGCATGGACAGTATTTTTGCAGCCATGCCCGGCGGCGAAGCGAAAACAGCGAACATTCAGACCTTTTACCAATACGCCTGTGATTTTGAAAAGGGAACCATGCGGGAGCTTTCCCAGTTTCTAGAGCAGCTGGACAGGATGGAGGAGCGGGGCCTGGTTGCCCCGGGTGCTGCCGGAACGGACTGCGTGAATATTATGAGCATCCACAAGTCCAAGGGATTGGAATTCCCGGTGGTGTTTCTGTGCAATCTGTCCCGACGGTTCAATCAGGAGGACCTGCGGGCCCAGATTCTCTGCGACAGAACGCTGGGATTGGGCCTGTCCAGCGCGGATACGGAAAACCGCGTTCGCTATCCGTCTCTTGCCAAGCGGGCCGTTGCGGTGAAAATGGCATCGGAGAGTGTTTCCGAGGAGATGCGGGTGCTGTACGTTGCCATGACCCGGGCAAAGGACCGGCTTGTGATGACCTATGCCTCTCAGACCCTCCCCTCAGACCTGAAGGAGATCGCCCAGCGCTGTGACTTTGACGGCGGGCGGCTGCTGGGACAGGACGCCACCTGCATGGGCGACTGGGTGCTCCTTGCGGCGGTGGGCAGGGGGGAAGCGGGCGCCCTGCACGCTTTGGGCGGCAGACCGGCAGAAACCATTCTGACCGACCATCCCTGGCGGATTGAAACCCCGGCGGTTCAGGGGCAGACGCAAACCGCCGCTGCTGCTGAGGAGGAGACACCCACACTGCCCCCAGAGTTGGAGACACAGCTGCGCCGTTCCCTGGCCTTCCGGTATGCCCACATTCCGGCAACCTGTACACCGTCCAAGCAGACAGCCACCGGACGGAAGGGCCGTGCCAAGGACGCGGAAGCGGCGGAAAACGCGGAGCCACCCAAAAAACCGGAACGAAACTGGCGTCAGCCGGAATTCTTGACCGCGCAGGCAGAAGGAAAAAGCTACGGCAGCGCCATGCACGCGGCCCTGCAATACCTGAAATATGAAAACTGCGGGGATGTTCAGGCGGCAGCAGCGGAAATTCAGCGGCTGGCCACGGAAGGATTCCTGACCCGGGAGCAGGGAATGCTGGTAAATACAGAAAAGCTGGCCCGCTTTTTCCAGACGGAGCCCGGAAGAAAGCTGCGCTACGGCGCGCCCTGCCTGCGGGAGTTCAAATTTTCAATTTTGGACGACGGCAGACATTACGGCGAAGGGCTGGAAGGGGAGCAGGTGCTTTTGCAGGGCGTTGTGGACTGCGCGCTTCTGGAGCCGGACGGAATCACCGTGATTGATTTCAAAACCGACCGGGTGACGGAAGAGACCGTCAGCGCAGCTGCCGACCGCTACCGCCTACAGGTGCAGACCTACGCGGATGCTCTGTGCCGAATCTATGAAATGCCCGTAAAACGGAAAATGCTGTACTTTTTCAGTCTGGATGCTTTCATTGAACTATAAAGGATGTGGGTCACCGGATACGGTGGCCCACATTGCCGTCAGCGGCTGTTTCTGTTCTGGTTCTGATTCTGGTTGCTGTTCTGGTTCTGATTGTTGTTCTGATTCTGGTTGTTGTTATTCTGGTTCTGATTCTTATTCTGGTTGTTCATGCTTTGTTCCTCCCAAAACGATCTGGCGGCATAGCCGCCTACCTAGGATAACCTGTTTTTCAGGATTTATCCCTTGCTTTAAACAGGAAGCTTGCCACAAGTCCCGCGATAATCGCGGCGGTAATGCCGCCGGCAGCGGCCTTCAGTCCGCCGGTGAAAATGCCCAGAAATCCGTCCTTCATTACAGCTTCCTTAACTCCTTTGGCCAGAAGACTGCCGAAGCCTGTCAAAGGCACGGATGCGCCCGCTCCGGCGAATTCAATGAGCTTCGGGTATAATCCGACTGCCCCTAAAAGGACACCGGCGATCACATAGCTCACCAGAATTCGAGCCGGCGTCAGCTTGGTTTTGTCAATCAGAATCTGTCCGATGAGGCACAGCGCGCCGCCCACCAGAAATGCCTTGACATAGTCCATATTACCGCCCTCCTGTAATGCTGACTGCGTGACATACGCCGGGAATGGGAAGTCCCTGCTGGGTGGAGGTGGGGGACAGCAGTGCCCCGGTGCCGCAGAACAGGATTTTTTTCAGCTTCCCGGTGTTCAGCTGGTCCAGAAGATACCCGCACAGGGTGATGGCACTGCACCCGCAGCCGGAGCCGCCGGCGTGGACATCCTGCGAGGTGTTGTCAAACACAGTGGTGCCGCAGTCCATGAGCTTGCCCCCAAGGGACAGCCCGTCCAGCCGGGCCAGCTCCAGCAGCATTTCCATACCCAGCTGGCCCAAATCACCGGTGACGATCCGGTCAAAGTCCTCGGGCCCGGTATTCAGGTCGGCAAAATGGGCCTTGATGGTCGCCAGCGCCGCAGGGGCCATGGCTGCGCCCATGTTGTTGGCATCCTTGATTCCTAAATCGGTGACGGTGCCGATGGTGCAGGCGGTGATTTTTGGCCCTTTGCCCTGAGAGCGTACCAATGCGGCTCCTGAACCGGTGACAGTCCACTGTGAGGTGGGTGTCCGCTGCCCGCCATAGCCCAGCGGGAAACGGTACTGCCGTTCCGAGGACGCAAAATGAGAGGAGGTCATGGCAACCACCGTATCCGCAAACCCACCGCCCACTGTCATGGAGGCCAAAAGCAGACTTTCCGCCATGGTGGAGCAGGCGCCGTACAGTCCCAAATGGGGAACCCCGGTGTTTCGCAGGGTAAAGGAGGAGCCGATACACTGGTTCAGCAGGTCGCCGGAGAAGACCACGTCAAAATCCGACATGGTCATTCCCGCTTTTTCCGCCAGCTTCCGCAGAGCCAGCTGCTGCATCTGTTTTTCTGCCTGCTCCCAGGTTTTCTGCCCAAAATAGGTATCCCGGCACTTAACATCGAAGGTATGGGACAGCGGCCCTTCCACTTCTTTTTTTCCGGCGACATTGGCCCATGTGGTAATGACCGGCGGCTGGGCCAGCACGAAGCTCTGCCGCCCCCGTTTTTGACTTGCCATGACAGCACCTTCCTCAATTTGTTTTTCCTAGTATGCGCGGTTCTTGCGTGAACCATTCAAATGATGTATAATCGAAAGAAAGGGGGAAGATTTATGAATTATACGGTTCGTCCGGCAAAGCTGTCGGATTTGGGGAGAATTGAGGAAATTTACAGCTATGCCAGAGATTTCATGGAAAAAAACGGAAATCCAAATCAGTGGGGCAAAACCAATCCGCCCACGGCGCAGCTTCGGCAGGACATTGCGCAAAACCGGCTGTTTGTCATATCTGACGGGGAGAGCATACACGGTGTTTTCTTCTTCTGGGTGGGAGAAGACCCAACCTACCAACGAGTCGACGGCGGCGCTTGGCGCTCGGATACGCCATACGGTACCATCCATCGCATTGCGGGAGACGGTTCCGGAGGGATTCTGAAAACGGCTGTCGCCTTTGCGACAGGAAAAATCGGTCATCTGCGGATCGATACCCACGAGGATAACCATGTGATGCAGGGCGCGGTCAAAAAGCTGGGCTTTCAGCGCCGCGGAATCATCTATATTGCGGATGGCTCCCCGAGAATTGCGTACGATTATCTGGAATGGGAGAAATAGAAAATGATCAGGCAGGCGGAGACCGGGGATATTTCCCGGATTGCGGAAATTCTGGTTTTTACCAAGCGGGTGAATTACCGCAGGATTTTTCACAATGACCGGTATTCCTTTGGAGAACTACAGGTCATGACGGTTGCTGGTGAATTGCAGCAAAATCCCGGGGAGTTGAGGGAGATCTGGGTCTATGAGGAGGATTTTGTGAAGGGAATGATCCGCATTCGGGGGCAGGAAGTGGTTCAGCTGTACGTGGACTCCTTTTTCGCCGGACAGGGCATCGGAGGAACACTTCTGGACTTTGCTGTGAAACGTTTTTCCGTCAAGAATTTATGGGTGCTGGAAAGCAATCCCCGTGCCATCGCTTTTTATGAGCGCCATGACTTTCATAAAAGCGGCATCTGGAAATACGAAGAGGGCACCACCCAACGTCTGCTGTGGATGCAGAGGTAAAAAAGAAATGTCATTGCGAACCAGTGCACACATTGGCTCTCAATGACATTTTTGTTTATTGCGCGACCCGGCAGGCACCGAAGTAGTGCTCCGCCCAGTAGCCGCTGGTGAGATCGGAGTAAGAAACGGTGGAACGGGAGTTCGGGGCGTGGATGAACTGTCCGCCGCCGGCGTAGATACCCGCATGGGTGATGCTGCCGGAACCGAAGAAAACCAGATCGCCCATTTGCAATGCGGACTTTTCCACGGAGGTTCCCATTTTGTACTGCTCGACGGGCGTACGGTAAGGGGACAGACCCAACTGCTTGAGCACATAGTAAACAAATCCGGAGCAGTCGAAACCGCTGGGGGAAGCGCCGCCTGCCCGGTAGGGACAGCCGAGATACTTCTGTGCTTCTTCCAGAATCTGACTGCCGGTGACGCTGACCGGGGTTGCGCTGGCAGAACTGCCGAGGATAGTCCCAATGGATTTACCGCCCCGATAATACTTGGGAGAATTTGGAGAATCCGGGTTTTCATAGGGAATTTCCGTCAGCTCCACAAAGTCGCTGCGTATGTAGCAGACTTTTTCTTTAAACAGAACCTTGTACCAGCCCTCGTTGATCCCCACAATATAGCACTGGTCTTCGCTGCCGGAAACAGCGGCGACAGGGTGGGAGGTGGCCGGGCCGGTGCGCAGATTTACGCCGGTGCCGCGTATTTTTCCATAGCCCAGCTCGGCATTTTCCCTGGTGCTGACAGACAGGTAGTCTTTGTGCATATAGCCTTCCTGAAGGTTATAATTCACTTTGTACCAGTCGCCCTCCCTGGCGATGACGGCAACGCATTCGCCGCGAACAGCGGTATCCAGCGTGGACGCCGTAGTCGCGGCGCTGCTGCGAAGCCTTAATGAGGTGGCGTTTACAAATCCAATGCCGTACATCAGGTTGTCGGCAGCGGATGCGGAAAGGGGAATACAGCCTGCCGCCAGCACCAGTGCCAGCGTCAGGGTGAGTAGGTTGCGAATGATCTTCATACTTTGCCTCCGTGCAGGGTAACGTGCTCCAACTGCGGAGCGGGAAAACGCGGGGAAATCAGGCGGGATTATTTGCCGGCCAGCGCCCGTTCCAGCCAGACGCAGCCAACGTCCAGCGCGGTGTAGAAACCGTCCTTTTCGCTCTTTTTCACAATACGGTCTCGGCTTCTCGCGGCGGGATCGGTGAGCTGCAGCTGAACGGAAACCCGGGTAGCCACATCCAGGTCACCGACCTTTTTCGTCTCCAGAACCTGGAGCATCACGATGTGGCTGTCGGCCATGGAACCATAATAAACGAGGTTGTCCTTGCGCATCAGCGGACGGCCCTTATACATGAGAACTGCATTTTCATCAGCCATGAAACGTACCTCCTTGGGAAATGTAATCGGATTGTAACATATTGTTACATAAATGTCAAGTAAATCATTGGAAAATACCGATATATTGCGCGGTTTACGTAATATTATGCGAATAAAATGTTACGTTTTTGCAGAACGGAGGGAAAAGTATGAGATTTTCAAGGTACAAAACAAGAGGCCTTTGCGGATGCAAAAGCCTCTTGGCTTTGGGTCATTCCTGCTCGAACAGGTACTCGCGAACCAGCACCTGCATCAGCTCGTCCCGGTCGATCTTGCAGATCATGCTCCGGGCGTTGTTGTAATTCGTGATATAGGTGGGATCCTCGGTCAGCAGGTAGCCGACGATCTGATTGATGGGATTATAGCCTTTTTCCGTCAGAGCCTCATACACAGTCCGAAGAATCCTGCGCATATTCTCCCGGTCGTCATTTGGCACTGTGAATTTTTGCGTATCCTGTTCGGTCATGGTATTCAGCCTCCTTCAAAAAGAATGCAATCATTATACAGCAAACAGAGGAAACTGTAAAGCCCTGAAATCCGAATTATCTGTGAATTTTCAGGCTTTACCGCAGAGTTGCGTTCAGCTTTTCCTTCAGACTGTTCAGAACCTTGGCTACGACGCCCTCGGAGTCGGTATCCGTCAGGGTGCGGTCGTCGGCCCGCAGCTCCAGCGAGAAAGCCATACTCTTCTTGCCTTCGGGTACGCCCACGCCCCGGTAGATGTCGAACAGCTTCACATCCCGCAGCAGCTTTCCGGCGGCGGCGGTGATGACCTCCTCGGCCTGTGCCACGGTGACGGCTTCATCACAAATCAGCGCCAGGTCACGGGTGACGGCGGGGTACTTGGGCAGGGGGGAATAGGTGGCGTCAGGCAGACGGCACTGCAGCAGCTTGGTGAAGCTGATTTCCGCACAGTACACATCCGTGTCGATGCCATAATTCTTGGCAACCAGCGGATGCACCTGACCCATGACGCCAACTTCCATGCCATCGATGACCACAGCCGCGCACCGTCCGGGGTGGTAGCTGGGGTTGTCCTTCACGGCGTGATAGCTGGCCTTCTTCAGACGCAGACCGGCGAAGATACCTTCCAGCTCGCCCTTCAGGGTGAAGAAAGTCTCATTTGCGCCGTAGGTGCCCAGTACCAGCATTTTCGGTTCCTCCGGCAGGGGCTGACCGGCAACTGGCAGGTAAATCTTGGCAATTTCGTACAGCTTCACGGACTTGTTGTGGTAGGCGTTGTTCCGGGACAGAATTTCCAGCATGGAGGGCAGGGCGATGGTACGCATGATGGAGGTATCCTCACCCAGGGGATTCTGAATCCGCAGGGCATTGCGCAGGGGGCTGTCCGCGCTCAGGCGAATCTGGTCGAAGACAGTGGGGGAGGTGAAGGAATAGGTGATAATCTCATTGTAGCCCATCGCGCGGCACAGGGTACCGGTCTTGGCTTCCAGCTTCATTTCCTCGGTGTAGCCGCCCTGGGTGGAGTTCTTGAATGCGGTGGTGGGAATTTCATTGTAGCCGTAGGCACGGCCCACTTCCTCGGCAATATCCGCCATCAGGTTCAGGTCGGGACGGAAGGAGGGAACCAAAATGGTATCGCCCTCCACGGGGATTTCCAGCAGATTCAGGTAGCGAACCATTTCCTCTTTGGAAATCTCCGTACCCAGCAGACGGTTGATCTTGTCCACTTCCAAAGGCAGCGTCTTGGGCTGGGGGACGTAGTTCACGATATCAATAACGCCGTCCAGAACATCGCCGCACTGGAGCAGCTCCACCAGCTCACAGGCCCGCTGTACGGCGGGAATGGTCATCATGGGGTCAAGGCTCTTTTCGAATTTGCCGGATGCCTCGGTACGCATACCCAGCGCCAGCGCGGTCTGCCGGATGGAGGTGCCGTTGAAGTTGGCGGACTCGAAGACCACCATGGTGGTGTCATCCACAATCTCGGAATTCTCGCCGCCCATGATACCGGCAAGACCGATGGGCTTGGTGTCATCTGCAATCACCAGCATACCGGCCTTCAGCTGCCGGACGGTGCCGTCCAGTGTGGTGAGGGTTTCCCCCTCTTCCGCTTCCCGCACGACAATCTTGCCGGAGGAAACATAGCGGTAGTCAAAGGCGTGCATGGGCTGACCATACTCCAGCATGACGTAGTTGGTGATGTCCACGATGTTGTTGATGGGCCGGACGCCGTTGGCCCGGAGCCGCTGCCGCAGCCACTTGGGAGAGGGGCCGATCTTCACGTTGGCAACCATCCGGGAGGAGTAGCGGTTGCACAGATTGGCGGCGGGAACCTCCACATCCAGATGCTCGAAGATGGAGCCTGCGTCGCTGCCGTGAACCACAGGTTCATGGTGGCGCATGGTCTTTCCAAAAGCGGCAGCCGCTTCCCGGGCAAGGCCAATGATGGAGTAGCAGTCAGGGCGGTTGTTGGTGATCTCGAAATCCACAATCGTATCATCGTTGCCGATGACCAGATTGATGTCCTCGCCGATCTTGCAGTCCTCGTCATTCAGAATCCAGATGCCGTCGGCATAGGCACCGGGCAGGTCATTCTGGGTCAGGCCCAGCTCGGCAAAGGAGCAGAGCATACCGTTGGAAACTTCGCCCCGGAGCTTGCCCTTGGTGATGTGCACGCCGCCGGGAAGCCAGGAGTTGTGCAGTGCGGCGGGCACCAGATCGCCCTCGTGGACATTCTGTGCGCCGGTGACGATCTGAACAGGCTCCCCCTGTCCCACGTCCACCTGACAAATCCACATATGGTCGGAGTTGGGGTGGCGAACCATGGACAGCACCTTGCCGACCACCACATTTTTAATTTCAGCGTCCATCCGCTCATAGGTTTCCACCTTCTGACCGAACACGGTCATGGTTTCCACAAATTCCTTATCGGACACATTGGACAGGTCAACGAATTCTTCATTGAGCCATTTTCTGTTGAGTTTCATTCTGCTTACCTCCTTAGAACTGGTTCAGGAACCGAATATCGTTGTCGAAAATCAGCCGCAGGTCGTTGATCTTCATGCGGCCCATGGCCATGCGCTCCAGGCCCATGCCGAAGGCGAAGCCGGAATACTTCTCCGGGTCAATGCCGCAGTTTTCCAGAACCTTGGGATGCACCATGCCCGCACCCAGCAGCTCAATCCAGCCCTCGCCGTGGCAGGTGGAGCACACCTGACCGTCAATCTCACCGGTGCCGTGGCACTTGTGGCACTGCATATCCATTTCACAGCTGGGCTCGGTGAAGGGGAAGTGGTGAGGACGGAACCGCATGACGGATTCCTCACCGTAGATTTTGCGCATCATAGTAATCAGTGCGCCCTTCAGGTCGCCCATGGTGATGTGCTCGTCCACCACCAGACCCTCGATCTGATGGAACATGGGGGAGTGGGTGGCATCGGCTTCGTCCTTCCGGAACACCCGTCCGGGAGCCAGCATACAGAAGGGAGGCTTGTGGTTTTCCATGAACCGAATCTGCATGGGGCTGGTCTGGGTGCGCAGCAAAACGCTGTCATCATCGGTGAAGTAGAAGGTGTCGCTGCGGTCCCGGGAGGGGTGGCCCTCTTCGATGTTCAGCCGGGTGAAGTTGTAGCTTGCCAGCTCCACCTCGGGGCCTTCCACCACCTGATAGCCAAGGCCAACGAAAATGTCCTTAATCTGCTGCAGCACCTGATTCATGGGGTGCTGATGACCGATGGCGACCGCTTCGCCGGGAATGGTCACGTCGATGGACTCGGCAGCCAGCTTAGCTTCCAGCGCGGCGGCGTGGAGTTCGGCCTTGCGGCTTTCCAGCTTTTCCTCAATCTGGGCACGGACGGTGTTTGCCAGCTGACCCATGACGGGACGCTCCTCAGCGGACAGCTTGCCCATCTGCTTCAGAACGGCGGTCAGTTCACCTTTCTTGCCCAGCAGCTTCACCCGCAGCTCTTCCAGAGCGGCAGGGGTCGCGGCGGCTTCCAGCGCTTTCAGGGCGCTGACGCGAATTTGTTCCAATTGATTTTTCATGTTTCTTCCTCCTGAAAGGGCGATATACAAAAAAATAAACCTTTCCTCCCACAATTCGGGACGAAAGGCCAGCTTCCGCGGTACCACCCGCAATTCGCCGTAACGGCGCGCTTTTCGGATGCAGACACATCCAAGACCCATAACGCAGTCACGCGGCCCAACCTACTGTTATTTCAGAGGGCAGCTCCCGGGAGAAAGCCTGAATACCATGCCCAAGCGGCTTACACCATCCCGCTCTCGCTTGTGCGGCAGTTCCGGTATCCGGCAGCCCGATCTTCGCTTTTCTATATCAATGGCTATCTTAGCACAATGCAATAAAATTTGCAAGTATTTTTTACAATGATTTCCGCTTCTTGACGAAAAAAGTCTGGCGTGGTATGGTTATCCTATCTGAAAAAGCGGGTGATGCTATGACAATTCTGGAACTGGACAGGCTGAGCGTTCTGAACACGCTGCCGGATCGGGATCCCTTCGGGCATAAAGGCACTTTTGGAAAGGTATTGCTGCTGTGCGGCAGCCGGGGCTTCACCGGGGCGGCTTACCTTGCAGCCATGGGTGCGCTCCGTGCTGGGGCGGGACTGGTTTACCTGGGTGTCCCGGAGAGCATTTATGCCATAGAAGCGACTAAGTTGAATGAACCGGTGGTGTTTCCCCTTCCGGAGAATGATGGGAAGCTGAGCGGGGAAGCAATCCCCCAGATTCTGGAGCGCCTGCCAGCCATGGACGCGGTGCTGTCGGGCTGCGGGCTGGGCGTTTCCGAGGGGACGCTGATGGTGGTCCGGGCGGTGCTGGAAAACGCGGAATGTCCTGTGGTTTTGGACGCGGATGGCATAAATCTGCTGTCCGGGCATATGGATGTACTGCGTGGAAGGCAAAACAAAACCATCCTGACGCCCCATGACGGGGAATTTCTCCGTGCCGGCGGCGTTCTGAGCGAAGACCGAATGGCCAGCGCCGCCGCATTCGCGGCAGAATACGGCTGCATCCTGCTGCTGAAGGGACACCGCAGCTGCATCACCGATGGACAGGTCGGCTATCTCAACCGGACAGGCAATCCCGGCATGGCAGTTGGCGGCAGCGGTGACGTGTTGGCAGGCATCCTCACGGGGTTGCTGGGGCAGGGCATGGAGCCGCTGAAGGCCGCGGCCTGCGCTGCCTGGCTTCACGGTGCGGCAGGAGACCTCTGTGCCGCCCAGTTGGGGCAATATGCCATGCTGCCAACGGATCTTCTGAACGCCCTTCCGCGACTACTGAAATAGGACGGGATCGGATTGAAAAAGGTTCTGCCGCTGCTGCTGGCTGTTGTGCTGCTTACGGGCTGCTCCCAAACGCCAAAGGAAATGGAACGGGCGTTGTCCCTGCGGGCGAAGCTCTTGCAGTCCTCCGCCTGCACCTTTGACGCGGAAATCACAGCGGATTATGGGGATACGCTGCACGTTTTTCACATGAATTGTACCGCAGATGCTCAGGGAGGCGTTTCCTTCCGGGTAACCGCACCGGAATCCATTGCGGGAATCACCGGTGAAATTTCCAAACAGGGCGGCGCGCTGACCTTTGACGATACGGCACTGTATTTTAATCTGCTTGCTGACGAACAGCTCTCTCCCGTCAGCGCTCCCTGGGTGCTGATGAAGGCCCTGCGGGGCGGCTATATCACCAGTGCCGGCATGGAAGACGGGCAGCTTCGTGTGAGTGTAAACGACAGCTATGAGGAGGACGCGCTGAATCTGGATGTGTGGCTGGACGCCGGGGACATTCCCCAAAGGGCCGATATCTGCTATGCGGGAAAACGAATTCTGTCGCTTAAGCTGGAAAATGTGCAGATTTCGTAGCATTCCGGAGAAACCGTGCATAGGATATTTTGCAGGCGCGTAAAGTATAAAAACCATTGTGACGTGGGACAATACAGTTACCGCGTTACATATGGAGCTTTCCGGTAGCGCAGTAGATTTTGCACGGAGCGTGAGAAAAAATGACCGAATCATCCGTAAAACGGGGCGATATTTTCTATGCGGACCTGTCCCCGGTGGTGGGCAGCGAGCAGGGCGGCACACGCCCTGTGCTGATCGTCCAGAATGACACAGGCAACCGCCATTCTCCCACTGTCATTGCCGCCGCCATCACCAGCCAGACCGGCAAGGCAAAGCTGCCCACCCACATCAACATCGCGGGGGGCAGCGTGGGCTTGAGCAAGGATTCCATCATTCTGTTGGAGCAGATTCGTACGATTGACAAACGCCGGCTGCGGGAGCACATGGGTCATCTGGACGAGCAGCAGATGGCACAGGTGGATGATGCCATCGCCGTCAGCTTCGGCCTTCCTGGCACCAATCGGGCCACATGATAATACCCGGCGGTTATGAAACCGCCGGGTAAACTGTTTAGCTAAGAGTAGAAATGGCGTCGCGGATCCGCTGGGTTGTCCGCTCCTGTCCCAGAATCTGCATGACTGTGTACAGGTCAGGGGAGTTGGTCTGCCCGGTGACTGCCAGACGGATAAAGGTGGAAACGTCCGTTACCGTGCCGGGGAAGGCCTCAGGATTGGCCTTGTAGGCCTTCATGTCGGTGGTAAAGCCGATATCCGTGGTAATTCCCTTGACCTTGTCGAACCAGGTGCCGGAATCGTCGGCAGGGTCGTAGCTGTTCAGGAACCGGTTCAGTACATCCACAATCACAGCCTTGTCAAACCTGGAGTCAAACTCCGGCGTTTGCAGGTATTCGTCATAGAAGAAGCCCATGTAAGGCTTGGCATCCTTCCAGACAGCCAAATCCTTCCGGGGCTTCTTGCCGCCCCGTCCGATGGCGAGAATCCGCTTCGCGTAATCCGGGTCGGCGGTGAGCTTTGCGCCAAAGTCCGGGTCAAATTCCTGTGCCCATTCGGTCAGCAGGGTGTAAACCTTCTCCGCATCCATCCGGGAAATGACATTCTTGGAAACATCCGTCAGCTTGGCGTAGTCGAAGAGGGAACCGGCGGGATTCAGCTTCTTTGGGCTGAACTTGAAGGTATCTGCCGGCGCATCGGGATTGGCCCGCCGCCAGTCCTCGAAGTTGGAGTTCAGCAGGGTCATGATATATTCGTAGACCGCCTCCACCGGGAAGCCCTCTGCCTTGTAATAGGTCAGCGCCAATTCAGGGTCTTTCCGCTTGCTGAGCTTGCGCTTGGAGGTACCGTCCATCTTCATCAGCGGCCCGATGTGCACATACTTTGGCAGCTTGAAGCCCAGCGCCTTGAACAGCTGAATATGGAAGGGCAGGGTAGGCAGCCATTCGTCGCCCCGGACAACGTGGGTGGTGCGCATCAGGTGATCGTCTACGGCGTGGGCAAAATGGTAGGTGGGAATACCGTCGGATTTCAGCAGAACATGGTCAATGTCGTTTTCCGTGATAGTCAGCTTGCCCTTCACCAGATCGTCGAATTTAAATTGATTCTCGATGGAGCCGGTGGAACGGAACCGGAGAACCCAGGGCATTCCGGCATCCAGTTGGGCCTGAATGTCCTCCATGGGGCGATCCCGCCACATGGCATATTTCCCATAGTAGCCGGTGGTCTCCTTGTTCGCCTCCTGCTGCTCCCGCATGGCGGCCAGCTGCTCCTCGGTGCAGAAGCAGGGATAGGCCATGCCCTCGGTGACCAGCTTTTTGGCGTAGACATGGTAGATATCCGCCCGCTGACGCTGGCGGTAGGGGCCGTAGGCGCCGTTGTCGCCATCCATAGTTGCGCCCTCGTCAAAGTGGATGCCGTAGTGCTTCAGGGTGTTGATCAGCACCTCCACCGCGCCGGGAACCTCCCGCTTGGCATCGGTGTCCTCCACCCGCAGGAACAGTACGCCGCCGCTCTGATGGGCCATCCGCTCGGCGGTCAGACCCTGCACCAGATTGCCCAGATGGACAAAACCCGTGGGAGAGGGAGCCATCCGGGTAACCACCGCGCCCTCGGGCAGCCGCCGGGGGGGATATTTTTCTTCGAGAGACTCCGGGGTTTCTGTCACGTCGGGGAACAGAAGCTCAGCCAGTGCCTGATAATCCATAGTAAGATACCTCTTCTTCCATAAAGTTTTCCGTATTATACCACAGACAGACAGGAAAATCAATTCTGCCGTATCTTTTCATTTCCCAAATCAGGCCCTTGCGAAACGGGATGTTTTGTGATAAAATGACAGGCACAATTACTAATGAAGGAATGTGAAGACAATGAGCGAAGTCATTACCGAAACTGCTGTCCCGAAGAAGCGGATGCTTTCCGGCATTCAGCCCTCCGGCGATCTGCATCTTGGCAACTATCTGGGAGCCATCCGCAACTGGGGCGCCCGTTCGGATACCTATGAGTGCTTCTATTTCATGGCGGACCTGCACACCATCACCGTTCGCCAGAACCCGGCGGATCTGCGCCGCCGGACGCTGGAGCAGCTTGCCCAGTACATCGCCTGCGGGCTGGACCCGGAGAAGAACACCCTGTTCATCCAGAGCCATGTCCACCAGCACGCAGAGCTGGGTTGGGTTTTGAACTGCTATACCATGTTCGGAGAACTGTCCCGGATGACTCAGTTCAAGGACAAGGCAGCCAAGCACGCGGAAAATGTCAACGGCGGCCTGTTCACCTATCCTTCTCTGATGGCGGCGGATATTCTGCTGTACCAGCCTGATCTGGTGCCTGTGGGACACGATCAGAAGCAGCACTGCGAGCTGACTCGGGATATCGCCAAGCGGTTCAACGGCATCTACGGCGACGTGTTCAAGATTCCCGAGCCCTACATCCCGGAAACCGGCGCCCGGATCATGAGCCTGAACGCACCGGATACCAAGATGTCTAAGTCCATCCCGGAGGGCTGTGTGTTCCTGATGGAGAAGCCCGAGGACATCCAGCGAAAATTCAAGCGGGCCATCACCGATTCCGATACGGAGAACTGTATCCGCTTTGACCCGGAAAATAAGCCCGGCGTTGCGAACCTCATGAGCATTTACTCCGCCGTCACCGGCAGGACCTATGCCCAGATCGAGGAAGAATTCTCCGGCTGCGGTTATGGAAAGTTCAAGCCCGTGGTGGGTGACGCAGTCATTGAGCACCTGCGGCCCATCCGGGAGGAAGCTTCCCGCCTGATGAAGGACAAGGCGTATTTGGAAACCGTCTACCGCAGTGGTGCCGAGAAGGCCAGCTTTGTGGCAGAGAAGACCCTGCGCAAGGTTTATAAGAAGGTCGGCTTTGTGGCGCGCTGATGGCTGACGAGATGATTTTGGAAAGCCTTTCGGACATGGACCCCTATGAACGGGAGGAGCGCTGCCGGAAAACCATCCGCACCCTGATGAGGGCAATTGTCATGCGTGTCGCCGCCGGAGTCCTGCTGGCTGTGGCGGTAATCCGCGCCAATGCGGCTCCCATTGCGCTGTGCCTGACCGGCTTTGCACTGCTGCTGATTCTTTCGGGCCTGATTCCGCTGGCCCGTGAGTGGAAGAAGCAGCGGATATTACTGAAAGAATGTATTGCCCAGCAGGAGGAAGCGGAAAAAAAGAACAAATAAGAAAGGCCTGCCGCTGAACGTCCGTTTTGCGGCAGGTCTCTTTTAAGAAAATGTTTTTGTCAGCAGGCCGTCAAATTGTGATTGAGTTGATAGTTAAAAGTTGACAGTTGAAAGTTGTGGTATCCCTTCGGGATGATATTAAATATCATTAAAGATCGATGGCTTTACAAGAGAATATCCGGTTTATGATCCAGAATGATTTCAATTGTCCCGGAGTGACTCCTTAACTGTCAACTGTCAACTCTAACAATCATATTTTACCTGACTGCTGAGTTAACCAGATAAGCACTCAAGAAAAAAAGAGACGGCAGCGTTTGCTGCCGTCTCAGATCTTTCTATCAGGCGGTGGGAGCGGGACAGGGGTAGCCAAGCAGCAGGGAAACCGCCACGCAGATGACGATGCAGACAAAGGCCGTCACCATCCACAGGCTTCGCCTGCGGGTGATCTCTCCGGTCAGATACAGCCAGCCCACGCATAACAAAGAGCCAAAAATGGCAATAATGGCAGTAATTACCTTCAGCACGTTCCAACTGAGACCGGCACACACCAGGTATAGAATGAACACCAAAACATCAGCAAGAATGATCTTGGTCATCATGCTTTCCATTTCACGATAGCGATTGCGACTGCGACTGCGTCTTGCCACTTCTCATCCCTCCAGGATTTTTCTTGTAAGCCTATCTTACCACAGGCAATCGAAAAATGCAATAATTTCTGAGGCGAAGGGCATTTTTTTTCTAAATGCTTGCGCTGAAGGGAAAACAATGGTATAATCCCATTGAAATGACTGTGGAATGAGGAAAAGGAAGCTGTTATGGGAGAACCGCAGTACCATCTGGAGGGCATTGTCCGTACCAAAACCGAGACAATGGAGGACTTTGAAGGCCCGCTGGACGTTATTTTTGAGCTGCTGAGCAAAAATAAAATTGAAATACAGGACGTGTCCATCACCGCTATTTTGGAGCAGTATCTGGCTTATCTGGATGAAATGAAGCGGCTGGACATGGAGATTGCCAGTGAATTTATCACCATGGCCTCTCATCTGATGCTGATTAAGACGAAGATGCTGCTTTCCGCTGCCGAACAGGCAGAGGCGGAGAGTGAGCTGGATTTACTGCGTCAGTCTTTGATTGAGCGGAAACGGAAGGAAGCCATGGAACAGATCCGCGTTGCCGTGGCAGAGCTGGAACCGAGAAACGAGATCGGGCGCTGCCTGTTCACCAAGCAGCCGGAACCGCTGAAGCGGGACCGGGGCTACCGGTATCAGCATGATGTGCTGGACCTGCTGCGGGCGCTGGATACGATCGCGGAACGCAATGCCCGGCAGCTGCCGCCGCCGACTGCGAATTTTAAGGGCATCGTCGGCAAGGAACCCTACCCCATTGGCAGGAAGACCGGCGAGGTGCTTCGCCAGCTGGTTTTGCGGGGTGTGGAACGACTGAAGAACCTGTTCCGGGGCAATAAGAGCCGTTCCGAGATCGTGGCGACGTTTCTCGCGGTGCTGGATTTGTGCAAGAGCAATTCCGTAACGTTGGAGGATGACGTGAACGGAGACAATCCCAACGTCCGGCTGCTGGACGAGGAGGAGAAGAAGGAGCTAATCGCCCATGGAACTTGAACAGCTGCAAAGAACAATTGAGGCGATTCTCTTCGCTGCCGGGGAACGGATTGAGCTTCAGAGACTTGCCGATGTGCTGGAAACAGACCCTTCGGAGATCGAAAAAGCCACGGATGCGCTGGCGGATGAATATGCGTTCCAGAGACGGGGCATCCGTATTTTAAAGCTGGAGAAGGGCTATCAGATGGTTTCCTCCGGGGAAATGGCGGATTATGTCACAAAAGCACTGGAAACCCGAAAGCCGCCCAAGCTGTCGTCTTCCCAGTTGGAAACTCTGACGATCATCGCCTACTATCAGCCGGCGACCAAGGCCATGGTGGAGCAGATTCGGGGCGTGGACAGCGCCTATTCCGTGGCGGCCCTGCTGAATAAGAAGCTGATCGAGGAAGCCGGGCGGCTGAACGTTCCGGGGCGGCCCATTCAGTACCGGACAACCCCGGATTTTCTAAGAACCTTCGGCTTGTCCTCTTTGGAAGAGCTGCCGCCTATTGAAAAAATCACCTTTGGCGAGCCGATTGAGCTGCCCCAGGAGCAGCCGGCTGTGGAGGAAGGCTGATGGGCGTCTGGATCGCTGCGGCGATTGTGCTGATCCTCGCGGTGCTTCCGCTGGGCGTCCGCGTCCGCTATAACAGCGCGGGCCTGATTCTGCGTGTGATTGCCGGTCCTCTGAAGATTACGGTTTTTCCCGGAAAGAAAAAGCCGAAAAAGCAGAAGGTAAAGCAAAAAAAGTCAAAAGAGGAGCAGAACGCAGAACCTTCCGCATCAGAAGACAAACCGCCCCAGCCCCCGGAAGCGCAGCCGGAACAGAAAGAAAAAGGCGGAAGCATTGCCCGTTTCCTGCCGTTCATCAAGCTGGGACTGAAATTTTTAGGCGATTTCCGCCGGAAGCTGCGGCTGGATAATCTCTATGTGCGCCTGATTCTGGCAGGGGACGACCCCTGCGATCTGGCGGTCAATTATGGGCGAATCTGGGCGGCTGTGGGCAATCTGATGCCCCAGCTGGAACGGCTGTTTGTGATCAAAAAGCGGGACATTCAGGTGGAGTGCGATTTCACGGCATCGGAAACCTGTGTGGTTGCCCATCTTGATATTACCATTACGCTGGGCAGACTGCTGGCGCTTGCCTTAGTCTACGGCGTTCGCGTATTGATTGAATTTCTATCCATGAAAAGAAAAGGCGGTGGCGAAAAATGAGTGAAAAGCTTCCCAATATGCTGGAAAGCACCATCCAGAAAATTCGCGAGATGGTGGATGTAAATTCTGTCGTCGGGGAACCGATCCACACCCCGGACGGCGTGACCATTATTCCGGTCAGCAAGGTCAGTGTGGGCTTCGGCGGCGGCGGTTCTGATTTTGTGAGCAGCAAGGGCGGCGAGAATCCCTTCGGTGGCGGTGTCGGCGGCGGCGTTAAGGTGACGCCCCTGTGCTTCCTGATCGTGCAGGACGGCAATGTCCGCATGATGCCCGTGCCGGTGCCTGCCAGCTCCACGGCAGACCGCATTGTGGAGATGCTGCCGGATACGCTGGAAAAGCTGAACGCCCTGCTGGACAGCAAAAAAGCGGGAAAAACGGGAGAATAACCCACCATTCATCCGGGCAGACTAGCTCCGGGTGAGATACATGAAACGATTTTTCGCCGGAGCGGCGGCTGCATTGCTGGCCGTCGCTCTGCTGATTCCGGTGAAAGCGGAAGCGGTGTCCGCGCGCCGTGCCTATGTGCTGGACGCTGTCAGCGGGCGGGAGCTGTTTGTGCGAAATCCGGACGAGCGTAGCCTGATTGCCAGCACCACCAAAATTATGACTGCGCTGATTGTCTGCGAGCAGTGCAATGTGCTGGACAGAATGCGGATTCCCAAGGAAGCGGTGGGCATTGAAGGCTCCTCCATGTACCTGAAGGAGGGGGAGGTGCTGACCCTCCAGGAGCTTCTGTACGGTCTGATGCTTTCCTCGGGGAACGATGCAGCGGTCGCGCTGGCAATTTACTGCGGCGGCACCGTGGAGGGCTTTGCGGAGCTGATGAACGACAAAGCCAGAAATCTGGGCCTTACCGGAACCCACTTCGAAAACCCCAACGGTCTGGACAGCCCCGGTCATTATTCAACCGCCCGGGACCTGGCAAAACTGGCAGCCTATGCCATGAAAAACCCCATTTTTTACAAGACCGTGTCCGCAAAAAGCGTCAGAATCGGGGAGCGATGCCTGACGAACCACAATAAGCTCCTGTGGAAGCTGGAGGGAGCGGATGGGGTCAAAACCGGCTTTACGAAAGCGGCTGGCAGGATTCTGGTGTCCAGCGCCACCCGGCAGGGACGAAGGATTATCGGCGTGACCATCGATGCCCCCGATGACTGGAACGACCACTGCCAGCTTCTGAACGAGGGCTTTGCCCGCTATCAGGACAGGCAGATTGTGCAGGCGGGACAGCGCGTGTCTGTGCTGGAGGTGCTGGGCGGAGATGCCCGGCGAATTGAGGTGCTGGCGGCGGAAGACTTTTCCTATGCTCTGGCGGCAGAGGAATGCCCACAGCTGGTGCTGCCGGGGCCGGGCTTTGTCTATGCGCCGGCAGTGGAGGGCGCGGAGGCGGGCTTTGCCTATGTGCTGATTAACGGAACCGTGATCGGAAAGGTTCCTGTGGTATATGGCGCCACCGTAGAGCAGGAAGCGGAGGAACAAAAAGGCTTCTGGCAGAAACTTTTCGAGCATTGAATGGAGGCTGTATGCGGGAACGACTGCAAAAAATACTGTCCGCCCGGGGAGTCGCGTCCCGCAGAAAGGCGGAGCAGATGATACAAAACGGCACTGTTACCGTGAACGGTGTCACCGCCGCCCTCGGCGACAGTGCCGACCCCGAACTTGACAGAATTTGCGTAAACGGACAGCCGCTGCCGACCGGGCAGCGGTTCGTGTACATCCTTCTGAATAAGCCCCGGGGCTATGTGACCACGCTTTCCGATGAAAAGGGCAGGCCCAACGCCGCGCAGCTGGTAGCGGACTGCGGCACCCGTGTCTATCCGGTGGGAAGGCTGGACATGGACTCTGAGGGACTGCTCCTATTTACCAACGACGGCGCCTTTGCCAACGCCCTGACCCACCCGAAGCAAGAAGTGGAAAAAATCTACGAGGTTTGGGCAGTGGGGTACGCGCCGGGCGGGGAAGAAAAGCTGTCCCGCCCCATTGTACTGGACGGCTACCGGATTCGCCCGCCGAAGGTGGTATTGCTCAGCGCCAACGGGGAGAAAGCGAAGTTTCGGGTGACCATTCACGAGGGCCGAAACCGTCAGATTCGCAGAATGTGCGAAGCGGCGGGGATGCGCTGCACCCGCCTGCGCAGAATTCAGGAGGGTAGCCTCCGCTTGGGGAACCTTCCCTGCGGTGCATGGCGGTATCTGACACCGGAGGAAGTTGCAGAACTGAAATAAATATTGCATGACGCTGCTTTTGCTCTTGCAAAACGCGGCGTCTTTTGCTACTATTGTTGCAGCGGCCAAACAAAAAAACTGCCGCTGTGGGAGAAACGTATGAGCTACGACATTTTAACGATATTACAGGAAAAGGATCCGACCTTTTCCAAGGGCCAGCGGCGCATTGCCCGCTACATTACGGAGGCCTATGACAAGGCCGCCTTTATGACGGCCAACCGTCTGGGAAAAACGGTGGGTGTCTCGGAGTCAACGGTTGTCCGCTTTGCTGTGGATCTGGGCTTTGACGGCTACCCCAGTATGCAGAAGGCCATGCAGGAGATGGTGCTGAACCGGCTGACCTCGGTGCAGCGCATCGAGGTGGCCAACAACCGGCTGGGAGATCAGGATATCGTCTCCATGGTGCTCCACTCCGACATGGAAAAACTGCGAAAAACCAGCGAAATTCTGGACCGGGAGGAATTCAACGCCGCCGTCAATGCCATTATCAAGGCAAAGCGGGTGTATATTCTCGGTGTCCGGTCAGTGGAGCCGCTGGCGAACTTTTTGGGATATTATCTGAACTATATGTTCAATAATGTCCACATTGTGTCCGGTTTCGGCACGGTGGAAATGTTTGAAAAGATTGTGGGTGTGAACAGCGAGGATGTTGTCATTGCTTTCTCCTTCCCTCGCTATTCTTCCACGGCAACCAAAGGCGCCCAGTACTGCCGCAGCGCCGGCGCTACGGTCATCGGCATTACGGACAACCGCCTGTCGCCCCTTGGCAGCAACAGCGACCATGTGCTCATCGCCAAGAGCGACATGGTGTCATTGGTAGATTCTCTGGTTGCCCCCTTGAGCGTCATCAATGCGCTGATCGTCGCCATCGCGTCCAAAAAGGAGAAGGAGCTGGCAAGAACCTTTGAGAATCTGGAGCGCATCTGGGACGAGTATGATGTTTACGAGAAGCAGGTAGAAAAGCGATGAAATACGATGGAATCGTCATCGGCGGCGGCCCGGCGGGTATGTTCGCAGCCATCACCGCCGCAAGGCAGGGCAGACGGGTGCTGCTGCTGGAGCGCAGCGACCGGCTGGGCAGGAAGCTGTTGATTACCGGAAAAGGACGCTGCAATGTCACAAATGACTGCTCCGGGCAGGAGGTCTTGCAAAATATACCGCATAACGGCCGCTTTCTTTACAGTGCCATGACCGCCTTTCCGCCATCGGAAACCATGGCTTTTTTTCGTCAGTGCGGCTGTGAATTGAAAACGGAGCGGGGAAACCGGGTGTTTCCCGCGACAGATAAATCCCAGACCATTCTGGACTGCCTTACGAAGGAGCTGCGCCGTTTTCATGTGACGGTCAAAACCGACCGGGTTCAACGTATTCTCACGGAAAATGGAGTGGTGACGGGCGTTGCGGGTGCTGCCGGGAATTACGCATCTGACTGGGTGATTCTGGCGACCGGCGGCCTTTCCTATCCGGCTACCGGCTCCACCGGCGACGGCTACGCCATGGCTGCGGAGCTGGGCCATACCATCGTTGCGCAGGAGGGAAGTCTGGTGCCGCTGGAGGCGGCAGGGGAGGACTGCCCCGCCATGCAGGGCCTGAGTCTTCGAAATGTGTCGGTAAAGCTGCTGAGCGCCAAAGGGAAGCTCCTCTATCAGGATTTTGGCGAGCTGCTGTTCACCCATTTTGGCGTGTCCGGCCCAACGGTTTTGTCCGCCAGCTGCCACCTGAAGGGAGAGGGCTGTCGGCTTCTCATTGACCTGAAGCCCGCGCTGGATGAACATAAGCTGGATGACCGCATTTTAAGGGATATGCAGAGGTATCAGAACCGTACCATGGAGAACGCGCTGACCGACCTGCTGCCCAGAAGCATGATCCCGGTGATTCTTCGCAGGCTGGAAATCGACCCGGCGATGCAGGCCAATGCTCTGACAAAGCAGAAACGGCGGGAACTGACGCAGCTGCTAAAGGCGTTTCCGGTGGAAATCACCGGCAAGCGCCCGGTGGCAGAGGCCATTATCACCTCCGGCGGCGTGAAGGTTTCGGAAATTGACCCCAAAACCATGGAATCCAAATTGGTAAAGGGTCTGTACTTTGCGGGAGAAATCATTGACTGCGATGCCTATACCGGCGGCTTTAATTTGCAGATCGCATGGGCGACGGCGCACGCCGCGGCAACGGCGGCAGGAACAGGCGAGGAGAAATAATGGGCGAGAATATCATAAGATTTTACCGGGAAAAAGTGAAAAAAGAATGGAAAATTGCCTTTTTCTCCGCAGTCATCATTGGATTCCTGGTTCATACCTATAAGTTCACAAATTATTTTCCCAATCACGACGGACTGTTTAATTTCTGGAGCACCCAGAATATGGTGGCTTCGGGCCGGTGGTTTCTGGCCCCAGCCTGCGCGCTGAGTTCCTGCTTTGATCTTCCATGGATTGTCGGCATCTTTTCCGTTGTGTTCATGGCGCTGACGGCGGTTTTCCTCACAGAAATCTTTGAAATGAAGAACCCTTGCCTGATCGCGCTGAGCAGCGGCCTGCTGGTGTCTTTTCCTGCCATCACGGAGACCATGTTCTTCGAGTTCACGGCGGACGGGTATATGCTTGCCATGCTGCTGGGGACGATGGCGGTGCATCTCACGAAAATGTCCAAAGGCGTTCGCTGGAAAAACGGCATTGCAGCCGCAATCTGCATCTGTCTGGCCTGCGCTGTCTATCAGGCCTATGTGTCCTTCGCCTTCATCCTTGCGGTCTGCTATTTTCTGCGCGAGCTGTTGGAGAATCGATACGAAACCGGGGCATATTGGAAGTGGGTCGCCTGTCAGGCGGGGATTTTCACCGCCGGACTGGCCCTCTATTTCGGCATCTGGCAGCTCATTATGAAGCTGTCCGGTATTGCCCCTGCCAGTTATGAAGGAATCAGCTCCATCGGGACATTCAGCGCCGGTACGCTGCTTACGGCGGCAAAGCAGTGCGTTACCTCCTTTATCTGGTTCTTTCTGGAGAGAAATCCTTTGAGGTATGGGTTCTCTCTCTACAGCGTACTGGGCATCGCATTTGCGGCTGCCTTCATTGCGGTTTGCGCGGCGGCGTTTCATTTCAGCGGAATTTGGAAGCGCCCTTCTGTGGTGTTCCTTTTCCTGCTGTGTGTCGTCTCACTGCCCTTTGGATGCTACCTGTGCTATTTCATTTCGCCCGGCGTGGAGTATTTCACGCGGATGCTTCAGGCAATTGTACTCCTCTATATTTTGCTGGGCGTGTTGTGTGAGCGCTGGACAGGGGCGATCTGCAAGAACCTGATTTTGCTTTTGCTCACTGCCGTGATTGTCAATAACGCCGTCATGGCCAACGTATGCTACGCGTATCTGAACCGCTGCCATGAGCAGTCTCTGGCCGCGGCGACAGAGCTATCCACCAGAATCCATCTGGAAGACGACGGTACGGCGGAGAATGTGGCATTTCTTGGCTCCATTGGCGGGAACTGGACGGTGACGGAGGAAGACACCATGGATTCGTCCAAACTCGGCACCCTGGGACCGCTCAAGATGGTGAACTATTCTCTTCTGTCAGACCGCGACCTGATCGTGCTGTTTTTGAACCGGTATTTGGATTTTACGCTGGAATACTATCGCACGCACGACGATGAGCTTCCCCTCTACCAATTTTCGTCAACGGCGCCCGTACCCCAGGACTATATTCTGCGATTCCCCATTGCCAACCAGGAAACGACAGAAATCCTGTCCGGCAGCGAGGCAGTCCAGCAGATGGGACTGTGGCCTGGAAAGGATTCCGTCAAACAGATCGGGAAAACCATTGTGGTGCGGTTTTCGGAGGGCTGACGATGCCCTCGGGAAAACAACCATTGACAAACAACGGTTTCTATACTAGAATACCAATCGGATAGTGCTTTAGAGACAATGTAAGGAGGACTTATCTATGTTTGAGAAGCTTAAGAGCTATGCGGCCCGGCAGCTGGAGCTGGATCCCAACGAGATTACCCCGGATTCCACCTTTGAAAGCCTTGGCATCGACTCTCTGGACGTGGTGGAAATGATTATGGATCTGGAGACGGAGCTGGGTGTGGAGCTGGAGCTGGAGGATCAGAAGATCACGACCTTTCAGGAGCTGGCCGACTTTATTGATTCCAAGCTGAACTGAATTAGAGATACCATGTTAAAGCTGACCGGCTTATAACAAGGTCGCACTAGTCGGGGAGATAGCGGTGCCCTCTGCCTGCAATCCGCTATAGCAGGGATGAATTCCCACACCCGGGCGCGTTTGAATATTGTCTGTCCTGCGTAAGCGGTGTTGAGAAACCGGTCTTGCGCAACGGGATCCCGTGAACCATGTCAGGTGGGGAACCAAGCAGCATTAAGCGGATTTTCCCGTGTGCCGCTAAGGTTGCCGTTTTTGAGCTGGCTGCGCAGGTCACGGATATTCGGCGCGTTCAAATGTGGGTGTGCGATCTTGTTATGAGCCGGTCTGTTTTATACCCAGAAGGAGTGATTTCGTGTCAGCCTATCAGGCCCTTTATCGCAAATACCGTCCCCAGACCTTTGACGATGTGTCGGGCCAGCTGGCGGTCACACAGACGCTGAAAACCCAGATTATCAGCGGGCGCCTGAGCCACGCCTACCTGTTCACAGGTTCCCGGGGCACCGGTAAGACCAGCTGCGCGAAAATCCTCGCCAAGGCAGTCAACTGCCTGCACCCGGACAATGGCAACCCCTGCAACTGCTGCGAGGCCTGCCGGGCCATTGATTCTGGCTCCTGCATGGACGTGCTGGAAATCGATGCCGCCTCCAACAACGGCGTCGATAACGTCCGGGATTTGCGGGATGACGCGATTTATACTCCATCCCAGGTGAAAATGCGTGTGTATATCATCGACGAGGTGCATATGCTGTCCATTTCCGCCTTCAACGCCCTGCTGAAAATCATCGAGGAGCCGCCGGAGCATCTGCTGTTCATTCTGGCCACCACGGAGCTGCACAAGGTGCCTGCTACGATTCTCTCCCGGTGCCAGCGGTTTGCTTTCCGGCGTATCAGCCAGGAGGACATCGCGGCTCGGCTTCAGTATGTAGCCTATCAGGAAAATATTGACTTGGACGATGGCGCGGCTCGCGTTCTGGCACGTCTTGCCGACGGCGGTATGCGTGACGGTCTGAGCCTGCTGGATCAGTGTGCTTCGGCGACTACCGGTGAACTGACCGCAGAGCGGGTCTATACCTGCTTAGGCATTGCGGGGGAGCAGAAATGCGGGGAGCTCATGGGCTATATTGCCGTCCATGATACGAAAAGCGCCTTGTCCCTGTTCAACCGGCTCTATGCCGAGGGAAAGGATCTGGGCGCGCTGCTGGATGAAATGGCCTGTCTGACCCGGGATTTGCTGGTGCTGAAAACCGCCGGAAACGCTGGAATCACCATGCTGTCCGGGGTCGCGTCAGATCAGGAGACGCTGGCGCTGACCAAGGCCCTGGGCAGCGGGGAACTGGTGCGTATTATGGAACGGATTCAGACGACCCTCGCTTCCTTCACCCGCAGCGCCAGCCGCCGGATGGACGCGGAGCTGTGCATTGTGGAGCTGTGCCAGCCGGAACTGAGTCTGGACGTGCAGTCGGTGAACGCCCGGCTGACCCGGCTGGAGGAGCAGCTGAAAAGCGGTGCCTTTGTTCCGGCAAAACCGGCGAAGGCCGCCAAAGTGGAAGCAGAGCCGGAGGAAGAACGGCCGCCCTTCCCGGACGACGCGGACATCCCGCCGGAGCCGGGGGATGTGCCTGCTGAGCCACAACAGGACGATACGCCGGTGGGCTTCTGGTCGGAGCTGTGCGGCGGTGTTCGAAAGGAATTGAAACCTCCAATCAGCGGTTTCTTTGCCGGAACGCCCAACGCGCCGGTGCAGGGCGCGCTGATTGGCGACAGACTGGAGCTGCGCTGCGCCAATGACTTTACGGCCCAAATGCTGGATAAGCCGGAGATATTGGAAGTTGCCGGCAGAAAGGCCAGCGCTATGCTGGGCCGGCCTGTGCGGGCCTGCGTGGTGGATAGTTCGGCGAAGCCGAAAGGCAATCCCCGCATGGACAGGCTGATGCAGTTTGGGCGGGAGCATTCGGATATTATCAAAATCAAAGAATAATTTTAGATAGGAGCGTTTGATTATGGCAAAGGGTGGATTCCGGGGAATGCCCGGCGGAATGAACCAGTCTGCGATGCTGAAGCAGGCACAGAAGATGCAGCAGGAGATGCTGCGGATGCAGGAGGAGCAGGAGGCCAAGACCTTCACCGCCAAGGCCGGCGGCGGTATGGTGTCCGCCACCGTCAATGGCAAGCATGAGCTGGTAAGTATGGAGATTAACCCTGAAGCGGTGGACCCTGAGGATGTGGAAATGCTTCAGGATATGGTCATCGCCGCTGTGAATGAGGCCATGCGCGCGGCGGATGCCGATGCTGCAAGCAATATGTCCCGTTTGACAGGCGGCCTGAATCTGGGCGGCCTGTTCTAAGGAGGCAGTATGCAGTTTTTCCCTGCGGCGCTGCAAAACCTGGCGGATCAATTTGCGAAGCTTCCCGGCGTGGGCAGTAAGACCGCCCAGCGGCTGGCCTTTCACGTGTTGAGCCTGCCCATGGAGGATGCGCAGGAATTTGCCGACGCCATTCTGGAAGCAAAGCAGCAGGTGCACACCTGCCCGGTCTGCCAGAATCTGACGGACCGGGAAATCTGTCCAATTTGCGACGACGATACCCGGGATAAATCCGTGATCTGCGTGGTCGCCGATCCCAAGGATGTGATCGCCATGGAACGCTCCCGTGAATTCCGGGGGGTGTATCATGTGCTCCACGGCGTCATTTCCCCGCTGAACCATGTGACCCAGGATGATATCCGCATCAAGGAACTGCTCCAACGGGTAGCTTCCGGGGAGGTCAAGGAGGTCATTATGGCGACCAACCCGGACACGGAAGGGGAAGCCACCGCCATGTACATTTCCCGTCTGCTGCGGCCCATGGAGGTCAAGGTGACCCGGCTTGCCTACGGTGTCCCGGTGGGCAGCCAGCTGGAATACGCCGACGAAGTGACCCTGTCCCGTGCGCTGGAAGGCCGTCAGGAGATGTAATACAAAAAACCGCTCCCGAACGGCGGGTGTCCGTAACACAGTAATTCTATGAATTATTTATTACGGAATCTGTCAGGGAGTGCCACTTGGAGACACTTTAATGAAACGATTTGATATGATGCAAACTGCGAAGAAGCTGACCCGTTTCTTAAAATCACACTTTCCCCTCTCTTCCTCCTATCATTTCCTCTATGGAGTCTTGGCAATCTTTCTGATATACAACGGCTTTTCTCAGGAGCCTGTCCTAAATGCCTCGAGAGGACTGGTCGTGATTGTGGTGCTGATATCCCTGTTGCCGCTGGTACTGATTCCACGGTTCGGCGGGAAAAAATACTTGGTTGGCAGCGGAAACTGGACGGTGTTTGGAATGGTTACCACTTTGATAGTCGCTGCTTGCCTCGGGTGGTTGGAGATACCGCTGGTGCTGTTGGTGCTTGCCTTTGGATTGGGTGGTATTTTATTTCAAATATTCAAAAAATGACGCATTTGATATAAATAATATGCAGGAATTCTATTTGCTTCAAATGTACCCATACCCATTTTCACACCATCAAACACTTCGTTACTCTGCTGCAATCGCTAAGGAAATTTGATGGAATTAAAAATACCGGCGTGAAAGTGAAGTGCCCCCAAAAAGTTAGACAAATATTTCTAACTCAAATTGTTCAAGCAGCCGAAAGGGCTTGCTATCTGTGAACCGCAGGCGGCAAGCCCTTAAGTTTTGCCTTAATTCGTCTGTTGTAGTAATCAATGTACCCAATAAGCTCTTGCATGATTATATGAAACGTCAATGGAATTTTGTAGCGGGAATGGTGGACACATTTAAGGAAATGAAATTGTAAAACCCTTTGGAACTAAGGGCGCACATACGGGGTAACCCCCGTATGTGCGCTCGGTGAGACCGAACAGCACGGACACCTGAATGTCCGGGCTGTTTTGCGTCACTGCGTTCCGAACAAGAGGCTGCACCCCTTGCGCCGCTATGCGGCTATCCTTGCATGAAAAAGGCGTGACCACTTTCGTCACGCCTTTTGCCTATTTAACTGTCTTACGAACACCCCGCAAAGGAGCGGTTTTTATGCCTTTTTTCGGAATAGACTTGCAGGAAGCTGGGACAGAATCACGGCGGCAAAAACCAGCACACAGCCGGTTGAT
>JAXEXE010000030.1:0-36135 GCA_034113565.1 Faecousia sp. | reverse complement strand
ACCTGAGACTTCCGAGACTTTTGCGTCTTTTAATAGTTCCTTGCTACTTGCCTTGGACTTTTTGGATTTCTGAGACTTCTTAGAGTCTATTATCTCATAAAGTGGAGTTGATTATAATACGGATGAAGATTGATCGCTTACGCATCATATTGTGGGTACAATGCTTCATTTTCTTGTTCTTCCTCTAGTCCACTCTCCTCGGCAGGCATCTCTGTCTCTGTTCTCTGTTCTGTCGAATCCGCAACAGTACTTTGACTTTGCCCACAAGCACCTAATACTAGTGTTGCCGCCAACAATAGTCCCATCATACTTGTTCTTTGCATAACTTCTCCTTTTTATAAAATCTTCAAATACGATTCTCTACTTTCCAATTAAGCCTTTATCTTTTGATTTACTTAATCCAACTGCGTTTGATAGTTCTTTAATTCTTTGTAGCAATCATTGCACAATTCAACGTCCTGTCCAAGAATCCGTGCTTCGTGTGGTTTTTCGTGTACGCTGCGGGTACACCATCCACAAACAAAATCTTTTTCGCCACAGCTTGTCAGTATTACTGCTAAAAGAACTGTCAACATTATAGTTGTTATCCGCGCATTTTTCTTTTTCATTTTGCATTGTTCCATTCTTCACTCATAAGTGATTCTATAATGCTTGGTGCCAACATTTCCGGTTGTTCTTTTGCAAATGGGCAGGGTGCTCCTGGTTTCATTTCGCAATGCTTATAGTTACAGTAATAGCGGTCCTGGCGCATTTCACCGTTTTCCCATAAGGGTACCCAGTAACCACATTCCACAATACCGCAGCACCCTTCTTGTTTGACATCTTCAGACGGCGCTTTTGGTAATTTGCTATTTTTCTCAAGATCTTTTGCCGACTTATAACAGGTATACAAAACTGCCGCACAAATTATGAACACTATCATCAGCAAAACATTCAATATCATCCTCACCTTCCATTTCCCAGCAAACAGAGCTTATTTCCAATTTTGTGTCTGATTTTTGGACAGAGTAGAATTTTGTTTCGCGGCACTTTTTTGTTAAAATTTGCAGGCCAAACCACAGTACTGGTAAATGAAAGCTATTAAACAGTTGTTCCGCAAATTTTATATCGCCCTCAGATAATTCCTTTTTATCTGTAATATGTGAGTGGATAAAGCCACAAAAGCAAATTTCTTCTTTTGCCCACTGGTGAATCTGGCGGTTTGCAGCTTCGATATTGGGAATATAGTAGTACTTTCCATCCTTTTCAGCTGGTATCAACGCAAAAGAATCCACAATATCCAAGCTTTTGCTTGCTCCCAAAATTCCGCCTGCTTCTTCTTTTCGTCCGATGAAACTATTTGTTATTTTTGCCAATACCCTCGTAGTAACTGTCAGCTTCTTACCACTGAAAGGCGGCACAGGCTTCTGTGCTCGGTGACAGCCAGCAGCCTTTATACGCACAGCGACGCGACCCGTCATTATAGTGGTCATTGTCCATTTCCATATAACGGCAGTCTCGGCAATGCTGTGCACACAGCACACCTTTTTCCATTTTACAATCTTTGTTTTCCTGAATCAAAGTTTTAATGTTCTCCATTTTATTGCTCCTTTTTGCTCTGCTATTTGTGATCTGCCATTCTCAATGCTGCTACAACAGCCCATTTCACAATCGTGCCCGCACCAACAATATAGCCCATACCCAAAATAGCCACATATTTGCAAATGCGATGCGCTATTTCTGGTTGCTCCAACCATTGGTAGCGCCCATTTACATATTTGTAGCCAGAGTATATTGCCCATGCCGTATAAAGCACGACTGCCGCAAAGATATAACTGTTCATTTTTCCTCCTTTCTCTAAATCATTATAGCTATTTTTATGACTATATTCTAGCTACAATTATAGCCATTGTCAATAAGTTGACCATAATTTATGCTTTATCTAGGTGATTAAATGATTGTATACGACAAATTCTGGGAAACGATGAAGCGGTGTGGGGAAAGCACTTATACGCTGATCAACCACTACAACATCAGCAGCGGCACCATTGACCGCATCCGCAAGGGGCAGGGCATTACCACGGCCAAGCTGGACGACTTCTGCCAGATTTTCCACTGCCGGGTTGAAGACCTGATAACCTATGTTGAACCTGCCGATGGCGAACCACACAGCCCTTACAGCGAAAAAAGCCCAAAATAAAGCGACCGTTTGAACCCAAAAGCTCAAACGGCCGCTTTTCTATTTTACTTACTTTTCTTTTTCCCACGGCTGCAGGGGGGCCAGGAAACCGGCATCCTGCAAGGCCTGGCCGATCAAATCCAGGCGGTCGGGGGTGGCGGCCTCCACAAGGTGGTAGTGGTAGCCGTCCGTTGCGGTGGAAAGCACGGTGGAAGCGCCGCCTGCCAATGCCTGCAAGAACTCCTGCACATCCTGGCGGGAGCGGATATCCATTTCCGCGGTGATGCGCCCATAAACGCGGTGGCTGATGCTGATATTTTTCACCCGGCCGCCGTGGTCCACGATCAGGTTCAACTCCTGCCCGGCCTGCTCCGGGGTGTGGCGGACCTTAAACTCCCGCAGGCAGCCGGTTTCCTGCTGCTGCAGGATATAGCCGCGGTTGGTGGAGATGATATTGGGCCGGGATGCCCGGATCACGGCAAGGTCCTGCACGATCACCTGGCGGCTGACCCCAAACCGCGCGGCCAGGTCCTTGGCGGCAATGGGGGCATCGGCCTGGTTGAGCAGGGCCAAGATTTCTTCCCGGCGCTGTGCGGTCGTCATACGGGTGCCCCCTTTCCCATCAGGCTGTCCAGTTCTGCATCGTTCATGGCGTTTGCTACTTCCTTTCGCATGGGTTCTGTAAACAGTATAGCACCTGCCGCGCACCGGTGCAAACGGATGGCGAAAATTCCCGGCAAGCGGCTTGGATTTTTAGGGTTGCTGGGCTTTTTAGGCTTACTGGGCTTCTGGGTCTACCCGCAGACCGAGGAAGTTTTCCCTTTGCATTCTTTTTGTTCTTTGGCTTTTTCGGGTTCTTTTTTGAGGGCAGAATGTCCCACGCGCTGATAGACAAGCGTTGCACCGAAAACTGCGCCAAAGCGCAGCTGACTGTGGATATTTCCCGCACGGTGGAAGCACCGATTGAAGAGATTTTTATTTTTGAGTAATTTTTAAGCACATAACAAACACCGGACCGCATGTAATATTGCATGCAGCCCGGTGTGTTATTTCAGGCTATATTCTGTTTGAAGCGTGGGGGGAAAATCAAACCACACCCTGGCTCATCATAGCGCTGGCGATCTTCTCGAAGCCTGCGATGTTGGCACCGGCAACCAGGTTGCCCTTCATGCCGTAACGCTCGGCTGCATCGGCAGCGTTCTTGTAGATGTTGACCATGATGTTGTGCAGGCGCTCGTCAACCTCTTCAAAGGTCCAGGAGAGGCGCAGGCTGTTCTGGCTCATTTCCAGGCCGGAAGTAGCAACGCCGCCGGCGTTGGCTGCCTTAGCGGGAGCGAACAGGATACCGTGGCTCTGCAGGTAAGCGATTGCTTCCGGGGTAGAAGGCATGTTAGCACCTTCGGCAACAGCGTAGCAGCCGTTGGCAACCAGTGCCTCGGCACCTTCCAGCTGCAGCTCGTTCTGGGTTGCGCAGGGCAGAGCGATATCGCAGGGAACAGTCCAGATGCCCTTGCTGCCCTCAACGTACTTAGCGGTGGGAACGTAATCCAGGTAAGTCTTGATGCGGGCACGCTTGACTTCCTTGATTTCCTTGATGACCTTGTAGTCAATGCCGTTCTCGTCCACGATGTAGCCGTTGGAGTCGCTCATGGCGATAACCTTGCCGCCCATCTGGGTAGCTTTCTGGTTTGCATAGGTAGCAACATTGCCGGAGCCGGAGATGACCACACGCTGGCCCTCAAAGCTCTTGCCAGCATCAGCCAGCATTTCCTTGGCAAAGTAGCACAGGCCGTAGCCGGTAGCCTCGGTACGGGCCAGGGAACCGCCGAACGGGATGCCCTTGCCGGTCAGGATGCCGGAGTACTCGTCGCGGATGCGCTTGTACTGGCCAAACAGGAAGCCGATCTCACGGCCGCCAACGCCGATATCACCGGCGGGCACATCGGTATCGGGGCCAATGTGGCGGTACAGCTCGGTCATAAAGCTCTGGCAGAAGCGCATAACTTCGGCGTCGCTCTTGCCGTGGGGGTCAAAGTCAGAACCGCCCTTGCCGCCGCCCATGGGCAGGCTGGTCAGGCTGTTCTTGAAGCACTGCTCAAAGCCTAGGAACTTGAGGATAGACAGGTTGACAGAAGAATGGAAGCGCAGGCCGCCTTTGTAGGGGCCGATGGCAGAGTTGAACTGCACACGATAGCCGCGGTTGACCTGCACCTTGCCGGCGTCATCCACCCAAGGCACACGGAACATGATGATGCGCTCCGGCTCAACCAGGCGCTCGATCAGGCTTGCCTTTTCATATTCAGGATGGGCCTCAACAACGGGCTCCAGGCTTTCGAGAACTTCCTCAACAGCCTGCAGGAATTCCTTCTGCTCAGCATTGCGCTTTGCAAGGCCCTGGTACACTTCGTTCAGATAAGCATTTTTGATAGACATGGGTATACACTCTCCTTTTTGGTGGGCTGCTGTTTTCCGCTTCCGGCCGCACTGCCGGACCCCTTGAAACTGGCGGAAAGCGCGCGGTCCTCTATTTCTTTCACCGGTATTTATATTAGCACGCTAAAGCGCATTTGACAATATTTTTTGAAAAATTTTGTTTGTGCGGTAGCGGCAAGTGTATCCCATCTGCACACAAATGATAGTTTTTTACGCTTTTACCTCGTTTTTCAGTTCCTCACCGCGGGCAAAGGCACGGGCATTTTCCAGCGTGATGGCGGCAATGCTCTGCAATGCCGTGCGGGTAAAGAACGCCTGGTGGCTGGTAATGACCACATTGGGGAAGCTGAGCAGTACCGGCACCACCTCGTTTTCCAGCACATCGTCGGAGAAATCCTGGAACACCTGGTCATCCTCATCCTCGTACACATCCAGGCCCACGCCGCCGAACTTGCGGGCGCGCAGGGCTTCGATCAGGGCGTCGGTGTCGATCAGGCCGCCGCGGCTGGTGTTGACCAGGATGGCAGAATCCCTCATCATGGCGATGGTATCCTTGTTAATCATGTGATGGGTACCCTCGGTCAGCGGGCAGTGCAAGCTGACCAGGTCGGCTTTCTGCAGCAGTTCTTCCAGCGAAACATAGCGGGCAAACTTTTCCACTTCGGGGTTTTTGTACATGTCATAGCAGAGCACATTCATGCCAAAACCGTGGCAGATGCGCGCCATGGCGGCGCCAATGCGGCCGGTGCCCACAATGCCGGCGCAGGCGCCATAAAAGTTTTGGCCCAGCAGGCCGTCCAGTGCAAAGTTGTTATTGCGCACCTTGATATATGCCTTGCAGATGCGGCGGTTTGCGGCCTGGGCCAACGCCATGGCGTGCTCGGCAACGGCTTCCGGGCTGTAGCCCGGCACACGCATAACGGTAATGCCGTTGGCTTTGGCGGCGGCAAGGTCCACGTTATTGTAGCCCGCGCAGCGCATCAGCAGCAGCTTGATGCCCGCTTTGGCCAGCACGGACAGCGTTTCGGCACCGCAATCACTGTTGACAAAGGCGCAGACGGCATCGCCGCCCGCGGCCAGCTGGGCGGTATCCGGGTCCAGGTTGGCCGCCAGGAACTTGATGGTGCAGCCATAGTCCGGGTCAGCGGCCAGAACGTCAAAATACAGGTGGTCGTAATCACGGGTGCCATAAAAAATGATCTTCATACTTTTCCCTTTTCTGCCCTGCGGGCGTCCTCTTGTTGCGGCGTACCGGAATCCTTTTGTTTTCCGGCACACTCCGGATCGGTCGTTAATATTTTATCATATCCGACGGTTTTAGTATAGCCAGTTTCCGGCATTTTGAATGTTGCCAGGGCAACAAAACGTGGCAAAAAGGGGTGCATGCCTTGTTTTTCTTTTAGGCAACACCGCACAATTCCCGCCTTGCGGCTTAAGCACCGCTCTGGCAGCTGCGGCACCTCGCTTGCCGTATCGGCACTTAGAATTATGCGGTATTGCCTTTACACGGTTTTCTCGCTGCCTTCGTTCGGTTTGGCGGTTCCGGCAGAGTGTTCCACGTTTTTCAGCAGCTCTTCCGCCGAAATACCATACAGCTTGGCCAGCGCGATCAGGTTGGAGGTGTTGGGGTCCGAGGTGCCGGTTTCCCCAACTTAAAGAGACAAATGGTTCATTTGCGTTTTTACTCCACTTTGCCGATAAAACGGTAGTAGATTTCGATCTCTTGGGTGCGGGTGTTGCTTTCGTCTTTCACGGCTTCATGGACGATGATCTTCTCGATCAAGGCATTCAGCAGTTCGGCAGTCAGTTCTGAGGGATTCACATACTGCTTGATCAGGTTCACCCATTTTTCGGCGTCCACGGCGCTCTGCTGTTGGGCGGCAAGGTCGGCGTTCAGCTTTTCGATCTTTTCCGCCAGCTCCTGCTGCTCGGTCTGATACCGCTGGGACAGCATATTGAAGTTGTACTCGGTGATGCGCCCAGCGGCCCAATCTTCGTACATCTTGGCAAACAGGCGGTCCAGCTCGGCCTTGCGCTTCTCTGCCTTGTTCAGCTCCGCTGCCTGTTTTTTCTGGCTTGCCGTGCGCTCCCTGTCACCGGCTTTCAGCAGCTTTTGCAGCAGGCGTCCCTCGTCCATCTGTGCCTGGTAAGACCAATATTGAATCCGTGCCAGGACGTAGGTGTAAAGGACATCGTAGCGGATATAGTGCATGGTGCAGTGTCCGGTACCCTGGCCGTAGTTGCTGCAATGGTAGTGTCCATAGGGCTTTTTGTTCTGATTGTTCATGCCAAACGCCAGCGACCAGCCGCAGTCTGCGCACTTCACCAGCCCGGAGAAGATCTGTGTCGTGCCGTCTTTCTGCTTGCGGCGGCGCGTCTCGATCAGCTCCTGCACCCGGTCAAAGACATCCTTGCTGACAAGGGCTTCATGGGTATTTTCCACACGAATCCATTCCTCTTTCGGCTTGCGGACCTTTTTCTTGTTCTTGTAAGAGATGTTGGTCTGCTTATTGTGGATGCTGTTGCCGATATAGGTTTCATCTTTCAGGATACTTTTGACCTGTGCAATCGTCCAGGCGTAGGACTTTTCCTCCGGCGCGCCGGCGTAAATGTTGGCAAAAGTTCCGTACCGCTTGTAGTTCAGCCAACCGGCGGTGGGCACTTTTTCCGCAATCAAAATGCGGGTGATCTTGGCCGCGCCAGCGCCATGAACAGCCAAATCGAAGATTTTCTCTACGATCCAGCGGGTTTCCTCATCCGGCGTCAGCGTGTTCTTGATCTCCGGGTGGCGCTTGTATCCCAGCGGGGCATAGGCAAATATGCGTTCTCCCTTTTCAAATTTTGCATGGAGCGCGCTCTTTACCTTGCGGCTGGTGTCCTTGGCGAACCACTCGTTGAACAGATTCTTGAACGGCACAAACTCAGACAAGCCCTTTTCGGTGTCCTCATTCTCGGCAATGGCGATATAGCGGACCTGTTTCTCCGGGAACACAAACTCCAGATAATAATCCATCATCACGTGTTCGCGTCCAAGCCGGCTGAGGTCTTTGGTCACAATGCAGTTGACTTTTCCCGCTTCCACATCATTCATCATCCGCTGAAAGCTGGGGCGGTCAAAATTGGTGCCGCTCCATCCGTCGTCCACGTACTCGCCATAGACGCGCAGACCGTTCTCGGCGGCAAACTTTTGCAGGATGGTGCGTTGGGTCTCAATGCTGACGCTGTCGCCGAAATTTTCATCATCGCGGCTCAGGCGCATATACAAAGCGGTGCTGTAGATTTTGGTTTTCGTATTGTTCGGTTGTTTCACTGTAATATCCTCCTTTGCGTTGAAACAACCCACGCTTACAATACTTCTACGTCTATTATACTGTAAGCACGGGTGCGATTCAACGATCAGTCATTGCTCTTTCTTCACTTAAACGGCATTCAAAAAGGCCGGGGCGCTGCTGTCCCGGCCCGCATGGTGGCGGACGGCGTCCTCCACCAGCTCGTCCATCTGTTTGCCTCCATCCGCAAAATGCTCAGAGATTTTGATGCAGAGATTCCCACAGTAGAAATACTTCGTGTCATCCGGGCCAACGACATAAAACGATGTGTTTTCCAAGGTCGGTTCCGGCCCCTCATACCGCTTGCTCCATTCTTCCAGGAGTTCTGCCGGCGGCTCGAAAACCGGGTCAAAGCAGGATTCGATGTCGATATACCCATCGTCCATTTCGTTAATAAAATCGTTTTGTTTTTTCATATAGCGACCTCCATCGATCAAAGTTCCATATCCTGCCCGCGGCGGCGGACAGGCTGTCTTGTTTGCGGGGTGTGGGTCAAAACGGCCACAAGAAAAGCCCGCACCCTTTCCGGTGCGAGCTTCACGGCGTCCAGATAGGGCTGGACGCTCTTTTTTAGTTCCTGATATTTTTCGCTCAGCGATTCATACCGCTGTTTCCAAATCGCGGCGCTTTTTTGGGCGGAAACCAGCCGTTCCTGCAACCTGCCGTTGTCGGCCTTGGCGGTAATGCTATTGACTGCGTAGGTTTTTAGTGTGCTGCACTCCTGCGGCGTCAGCGAAATGTTTCCCGTGATGGGATTTTTCTTGCCCATTGACTGGATCTCCTCTACGGTCAGGGCGACCGTGCGCTGTTCTTTGGTCTGGCCTTGGAGGGATTTCAGCTCCTTCGCCTTTTTCTGCGCGGCGGCCTCGGTGGCGTTCAGCTTATGCTCCGCCTGGGCCACCTGGGCGGTCACAGCCTCCAGCCGCTGCTGCTCCGCCTGCACCTTGAACTGGGTCACGGTCAGATGCTCTTCGGTGCTGCCTCGCTCGCCGCGTTCCACATCGGTATACCCGGCGGCGCGCATAAAATGGAAAAAATCATCTTGCAGCACACTGTAGGACTTTTTCAAGACGGGCTTTCCGTTCTTTTGCAAGACCGGGTTTCCATTGGCATCGAGGGCGGGCTTGGACATCCATTTCTTGCTCCGGCTGACCTGCATGACGGTCTCCTTCACTGTGCCGACCAAAGACTTGTCCTTGCAGCGTTTGCTCCAAAGGATCTGTTTTTCCACCACCGGCACATAGACCACATGGAGGTGGTAGTGATACACCTCC
This sequence comes from Faecousia sp., assembly GCA_034113565.1. GTDB lineage: Bacteria > Bacillota > Clostridia > Oscillospirales > Oscillospiraceae > Faecousia. The sequence goes on along the minus strand of JAXEXE010000030.1, from coordinate 26,941 downwards.
TGGCCCAGCGCCTCGGACATGGCCCGGTTGATCTCATCAGCGTGCATCACGGCAGAAAGGATATACTGCTCCCCGCCCACGATCTCCACGGCGGCTTTGTAGGCATCGGCGTAAAACTGCCTGGCAAATTCATAGCCGCCGTGGTTGTGGAAGTAGGCGGAGTTCACATCGAAGATCAGCTCGCCGAAGTGGGTGGCATCGGGTTTCAGCCCGCGGGTGGAGACGATTTTCTCCTGCTCCATCTGCCGGAACATCTCCGTGTAGCTGGCGGTGGGGGCTTTGAAGTGGATATTAAGCGGAGTGCGTTCCGGGACAATATCGGGGTTGCGGTAGCTGTCTTTTTCCCGTTCGTTGTGCTTTTGGGTGTTGCCGATGTCCTTGTCCGGGACATCCACATTTCTGGCGCTTGTACGGTCGATTCCATCATTTCTGGCCATAAAAATCAACTCCTTTCGTTGGGGCGTGGACGGCTGCGGGGCGGGGATGTACTTCCTGCGGGAAGTGTAATAACCCACTATAACACTTTCATCCCGGAGGGCTGCAAAGTGCCGTGGGCTCTCCGAGGGGGAGTGCGGCTTCTGCGGAAGCCTTCCGCCTTTTTCGGCTCACCCGTGATGCCCGCAATCCGAAAAAGCCGGTATGGACGGCAGCTTTGAAGCCATCGGTTTTGCTTCAATACTGCCGCCCACGGGCCGGGGCAATCCGCCGGATTCTCCAAGCCAAGCCATCTCAGAATCTGCGGCTTCTTCGATGGGTACGAGAGTCACGGTTTGGTGCGGCGCTGCCACACGATGTCGTACCCCAGGGCATCGGCCAGCTGCACGGCCTCGGTGTAGCGCAGAGATTCCCGCTGGAGTTTGTTGGACAAGTTGGAAACACTGTTGCTCCAACCATGTTCGTCAGAAAGCAGGTCTACCACCTCCTGCATCGTACAGCCGGAGCGCACAATGTACGCCTTGATCTCGTTTCTCAGATTGGATTTCATGTCGTTTTTGCCTCCATTTGTTCGTGAAATGTGTTCATTTCCCGGTGATGTGCCGTCACCAGTGGATAAAATTTTTAAGCACGGACGCCTTTCATTCGTAATTTGCGCTGCGATGGGGTACTCAAACGTGACCCCATCCGGCTTTACCGTCTGGCGGTGTTTTGTTTGCGACCGTGTGCTTCCTCACCGCCGGGCGATGGGGCTTCACTGCCCGGTAAATCACCAAACAAGAAAGCCTGTGCTTCCTGCCGTGAAATAGTTCACGGTTTGCACAGGCCTTGAAATTTGCATAGTCATTTTGCCTTCTTATTCTGAGGGAAAAGCGAAAATCCTCTGTACGTACCGTACAGTACGTACAGCAAAATCTCACTTCAATTTCAGCCAAAGGGCCGTGCGACCACCTCGATCCCCACAAAGCCCCGCACCCGCCTGCCGCCGGAGTAGATATTGTTGGTGGGTTCCACGTTGTAGGCTGCCGCGTTTTGGGTCAGCTCTGAGCTGAGGCGGTTGGCCGACAGGGGCTTGCGCACATTGTCCTCGCACCAGACCTTGTATGCCTCATAGATGGACTTGGAACTGGCCTCATAGTCCGCACGAAAGCGAATGTACCCCTCCGACTGCAAAAACTCCACCACGTTGTTGCTGCCGCGCCGCACCGTTTCCACGTTCTCCTGGGCCTTGGGGCTGATCGTAAAGCGGTAGTTCTGGGCGATGAGGCGGTGCAGCCCCTCCAGGCACCACAGGAAAATGCCCTCTCGCTCCGCCGCCAGCTTCTCTGCCAGGAAGGGGTCGTCCACCCGGTCCGCCGGACGGTCCCTGGTGGTCAGGACGATCTGCCGCCGGAAGAAGCCATCGGACTGGTCGTGAAGCGCCGTCAACGCCCCGTTGCCGAAGCAGAGAAAGCGCACATAGAGCAGACTCTGGTAGCTCTGGACGCCTTTGCGCTCCAAATCCATCTTGCACTCGGAGGTGACGATGGACTTGATGTAGTTGGTTTTGGGCAGGGCGCTCAAATCCATATCATCGTCCACCATTAGCAGCTTGTGCTCCAGGTCAGCCCGGCTGAAGCGGTTGTTCTCCACCTTCTGGATACTGGTGGTGTTCATGCTGTCCCCCAGGATGGCACGCATCACCAGGCCGATTCGGCTTTTGCCCTCGCCGCCCCTGCCGATGATGAGCAGCATCTTTTGGGCCCTGGTGGTGGGCAGCAGGCAGTAGCCCAGGTACTCCTGCAAGGTGGGGATGTCCTCCGGTTCTAGCAATTCGGAGAGGAACCGCAGCCACCGCTCCGGCCTGGGGGCGTCCGGCAGATAGCCCACAGCCAGGCGGTTGTTGCAGTAGGTCTTTTCCGGCGAGAAGCGGCCGTCCATGAAATAGGTGCCGTTGGCCACGTGGATGCGGTCGGTCTCGATGGGAAGAGGCGGCGAGTAGGCTTGCAGTTTGATGCTGGCGAGCAGGTTGGACACCAGCTTGGACAGTCCGCTGGTGACGCAGCCGGAAACAGTCTCCAGGATCTGCTGGCTGACCACCACCTCGTCCTCCACCGCTCCGTCCACCGTGAACAGCCTGCCCCGGATACACTTCATAGGGTGAGCCGCCAGAAATTCCTCGCAGAACAGCACCTCGTTGATGTTCTTCCCGTCATACCAGGCGGGCCAGCCGCCGTGACTGGGCGGCGCAGCAGATTGTTTGCGCATTGTGTGTTGTCTCCTTTCTCCATTCTTTCAGTTGCCGATTGATCTTTTGGATGCTTCCGTCTGCCATCAGCTGCTGAACCACTGTCTCCCGCTCATGGGAATCCCCTTGCAGCAGGGCGTCCAGCAGGTACTCCGCCCAGGGAAGCCGGTGGCAAGCCTCCACAAACCGCTCGTTCAGTGTTTCCTCCGGTGTCTGCGGGGCATACCGCAGTTTCCACTCCTCCAGCGTCCGGCGGTACTGCCCCAAAACAGAACAGCACAGCCGCTCATCCTCCCGGAGCTGCTGTGCCTTGGTTTTCTGTTTCAGTTTTTGGCAGATGGATTCCGGCAGGGGCTTGTCCGGCGCAAGGTGGAAGTCCGCCGCCAGTTTTCGGGCTGCATCATACAGGCTCAGGCCAAAAAGATTGGCAGTCATGTCGATGACATCCCCGTGCGCTCCGCAGGCAAAACAGTGGTAGTGGTCGTCTGCCACCAGCAGGCTGGGGTGGCGGTCGTTGTGGAAGGGGCAGAGCGCCATTCCACAGCGGTTGACCGCAACGCCATACAGCTGCGCCGCCTCCCTGGTGTTGACGGCGGTTTTTGCGGTTTCAAACAGGTTCATGCAATTCCCTCCATTTTTTGATGCGTGGGGCGCTTTTCTCACCCCCTCTGTATCAGTTATGGGGAAAATCGAAAAAAACAGGCTGATGGCATGACAGAGCCGTTTCAAAAAACATGACAAACCCATGCCTGTGTGCTATGATAGAAAAAGAAAAACATGACAGGAGGGGGCCGATGGACAAGATCATCAACCATGCAGTGCTGTCGCTGGATTTCTGGCAGGATACCGTGACTTACGAGGGTTGCGCCATGCCCACAGGGACCATTGGCTGCGAGGTATTGAATATCTCGGATGAAGCGATTGAAACCCTTACCCCGCCCTGCGATACGATGAACCGCCTGCTGCAAGGGATGAACACAGGGACGGTGGACCTGACGCTGCTGCCCCGGGTGCAGGGCGCTGCCGGTGACATCCTCTCCTTCATGGATGCCACGCCGCCGTTCTCCCAGCTGTCCGACAGCGACTTTGGGAAGAAGCTGGCGGAGGTTTTCTCTGCCGCGTATCTGGAAGATGCCAAAGATTATTTGCAGCTTTCCCAGCAGGAGCAGCTGCTCTGCACCTTGACCGGCAAGTGCAGCCTGGCGGTGCAGCTGATCCGCATGACCCAGGTATTGGGACATCTGAGCTTTTCCCTCCGCCAGTACAAGAACGCCCTGCTCCCGTTTGCCCGGCAGCTGAATGAACCCGGCCACGACCGCACGGCAGAGGGCTATGCAGCCCTGTTCGGGCAGTTCTTCCAAGAGGAACCGACACTCTCTGACGGCAATCCCTCCTGGATGACCCTGACCAACGCCTCGGTACAGTACGTCTCCGCCATTCGCCCCGGCACAGCGGAACCGCAGCTGGTGAAGCGGATGCACTACGTCAGTTTTGTGGGGATGTTCCGCTCCGACCTGTTCGAGGGCCTGTGCGTGGGCCATGCGCCCAGGCAGTGTCCCATCTGCGGGCGGTGGTTTTTGACCACCGATGCCCGGCACACCAAATATTGCGGCGGCCTGGCTCCGGGAGACAAGCGGGGCCGGACGTGCCGTCAGATCGGCAACCTGCGGGGGCGGGAACAGCGGGAGCTGGCGGCAGACCACCCCATTAAGGCGGTCTATACCCGGCGGATGAATACCATCCTCCAGAGTACCCGCCGGGGGAAGCTGGACGCGGAACTGGCCAAAGTGATGAAAAAGCTGGCAAAGGATAAGATGCTGCGGGCAATCTCTGACCACAGTTATGCCAGCACCAGATACGAGCAGGAAATGACCCAGGAGGCCCTGCTTGCAGAGGCAAAGAGACGAATGGCTTTGTAGTGCCATAGGAAGGCGGTGAGGAAATGGCGGAAGTGGAATTTACTTGGGCGTTGGACGGCTACTGCGCCCGATATGGTTTTCTGGCCCAGCCGGAGGGGCTGACTATGCGGGAGGCGGCGCGCGTCTTTCAGCTTGACCCGCAGCCGCCGGAGGCAGAAACGCTCAACGATTACATCACTGCCGCCCTGCGGGAGCGAAACCTGGACTACTTTTCCTTCTTCCTGCACCACTATGAAACCCGGCTCAATGGCCGCATTTTTCGGTTCCTGATGCGGGAGGGGCTGGAGCGCTATGACCCGGAGCGATTTCTGGACTACAAAATGGGGTGTGTCCTCGCCATACTGGACTGCCTTCCGGGCTATGACCCGGCGAAGGAGGCAGACTTTCTGACCTATGCCCATTATTTTATCGGCAACGCACTTTTGGAGTGCCGCCGCCAGGAAGAGGCCGGTTCTTTCAAATCTCTGGACGAATTCAAGGCCGCCCGTGGGATCGCCTGGCTCTACAACAATTCTGGCAAGAGCGCAAAAGATGTCATCGCCGAATATGCCAACCGACAGAACTGCACCAAAACGACTGCCGCAGAGTACCTGGCGTTGGCACAGCGCAACCGCAGCAGGGTGCCCTTCTACCAGACAGTGCAGGACGAGGAGGGGGAGGAGACCGGAGAGGATGTAAGCCGGGATGACAGCTGGAATTATGCGGATATTCTCTGGAACGGTATCCGGGCCAAGGCTGTTCGAGAGGCATTTGAAAAGCTGGATTACCGGGAACAGACCCTTTTGGAAAAGCGGAACGCCATCTGCATGACCTGCGGGCGGGTGAGCTCGCTCAGCACCCGCATGAGCTTTGAGGACTTGGCGGTGCAGTTTGAGTGCAGTACCGCCAGAGGGGCGGAACGCGCCTATCGCCGGGCGGTGGAACATCTGGCCTGTCTGTTAACAGAGGCGGGCGTCATCCACATGGTCCGCTTGAAACGGCAATCACAGACCCGCAGAAAACAGAAAATCGCCGCCGCTGTCTACCTGTATCAGGTGGACAACGACGGCGAATGGGGTGAGATTCAGTTCGATTTTGAGCGAAGCGCAACGGAGATTGTGCGGTTGGCGGAGTGGGACACGTCCAGGACACACCGCTTTGCCAACAGGGCAGCGGCTTATCTTCTTGCCTGTGGTAATGGCAAACTTCCAAAGTCTGATATACTCGCATTGGAGCATTAGAATGGATGCCGTCCGCCATGATGTTGTTGGGCGCAGCGTTACAACGCTTGCTCAAATTGATTGTTGTACGGCCCGGCATACACGGATGATATGGCCGCATAAGGAAGTGTATTGCACGCCCAAAAATCGCGCACGTTTACAAGCTCGCTTTTCGCAGTCCGGCTCCTCAAAACGCAGATAATCTTTCTCCCAAGGATCTTCTTTGCAGTTGACCGCAACGGAAACAGCTTTGGCATAGTCGCACGCCGAGCTGCCGCCCACGGCCAGCAGCAGGTCCGCCTGGTGCTAACGGGCAATCTCGATGCCCTCGTCATAGATTCCATTCTTTTTGATGGAACCATCCCCGTAAATCAGCACCACATTCGAGCCATATTTGGAAAGTTCGGTGTTCAGGTACCCTGTTTTTGTCCACCATGGTCCTGTGTTCTTTCCGGGTGGTTTTTCCTTGCCCCATGGGGTCCGGCAGCCGCCCTGGTTCTGTTTTCAGCGTACCCCATCCGGAAAAATTCCGCAACCAACTGGAAGTAGAACAGCGTTGTGCTGTGATTTTTCACATTCTGTCATTTCTTCTCCTGTGCAGTGGGATGCAGGTAGGCGAGCATGCGGGAAAAGGCAGCAAGCATTCTGCGGACGCTCTCCTCCATCTGTGTATCATCGTCACACTGCTGCTCCATATAAAGGCGGCGGTCTCCTTCCTCCGTGATTTCCATTCCTGCGGTGAGGGAAGGCTGCCCCTGCCCTTGGAATTCCATGCGGGTCCCAGCATACGCCGGGGACTCGCTTCCCACAAAACACCACAGGCAAAGGTTTCCTCGTACCCCCACAAACAGATCCACAATTCCATGATTCGGCAGCCGGCAAAAATACAGGGTTCCATCCTTAAAAGGATGTTCCCGGTAGGGGATACAAAGATGGTCAAAGGCAAGGGCGGCAGTGGATGGATTCATAAACAATTCCTCTTTCTTCATTGCAATTTCGTTTCCCGGCTCAGCGCCTGCTCCAGGCGCGCGATGCGCTTTTCGGTGGGGGGATGGCTGCGATACAGGGCTTCGGTGATGGTCAGCGGGCGGTCTTCCTCCGGAGCCGCAACGGCCAGGAAATGAGCCAGCTGGGCCCCGTATCCAAGGGTACAGGAATACAGGTCGCTGCGGTATTCCGCCTGGCGGCTCACCAGGCCCATAACGGCCTGGTAGACGGCCACCACACAGCGCTGCAGCAGGCTGAAAAATCCTGTCACCAGTTTTGCAGTTCCCTGGAACACCATGACCCCCAGCCAGGAGCGGAACCCGCTGAGCACGGCAAAGACAAGGAACAGGATTCCCACCAGGACAAGGGACATCATGCTGATGGTGCCCATCAGCAGCACAATGGACGCAAACACCCCACGGGAAAATTCCGGGTCACAGTGGAGGGTATGGGAGATTTCATGGGCCAGAACCGCGTTCAGAGTAATAGGGTCGGCATTCTCGAAGGTTCCCCGGGTCACGCTGATGCAGTTTGCACCGTAGGCAGTTGCCTGCATATCCCTGTCATCGGGAATCAGATAGAGCTTCAGCCTGGAAATATCCCTCCCGCTGGTATGCTTTACATCCTCCGCCAGCATCGCCTTGGCCGCCTGCAGGCGGCCCTTTTCAAAGGCGGGCAGTTTGTCGCAGGCCACCGCCCCTTCCTGGAACAGGGCGATGTATCCCCCCAGCCAGACATACAGCGCAACGATCCCCGTGAGGACCCCGGCCACAGCCGGTTGCTCCAGAGCCGAAGCCATCACCACAAAATCCAGGGCCAGCACAGCGGCCACCTTGCCCATACAGGTCACTCTCGTCATGACCGATCCCTCCTTCTTCTTGGTGCACAGCGGAGACTGTCAAAAGGAAAACAGCACCTGACTTCCCCGGTAATCCACAATCCCTGTTCCCGGGGTAAGGGCTGCAATCTTCTCCTTGCGGAAACGGTACTCTTTCACCGGCGTGTTCCGGGTCTGTGTCTCGGTGCGATTGTTGCCCAGCAGTAGATCCCAGGGAGAGTTGGCCCGTAGCCGCTTGTCCACCGTGACGGCTTTGCTTTTGTACACCACATCCATCTGGCCGCACCGTGCCTGAATCTTTTCCGCGGAGGCCATATTCTCATGCCGGGTATAGATGCGGACGGGGAAGGTGCCCATCACCACGTTCAGCGCCGATTCTTCCAGGGAAAAGATGTCCGCCGAAAAGAGATGGACCGCTGTGGCAGGGGGCAGATTTTTCAGAATGTGCAGAAACACCTCCCGCCCGGTACTTTTGCCGTCATCCACCAGTAGCAGGAAACAGCGGGCAGCGTTGCCCCGGACATAGTCCAGCGTGAGCCTGCCCAAGAATTTCTGCACCGACGGGTCACAGGAGAAGGCACCCAGGGGAACGCGGAGGGCGGTTTCCCCAGCCAGCGGGCTTCCTTTCAGCAGCGGCCCCACCAGGGGAAGCACCATCTCAAAATCCGCAGCGGCGGCACTGACCTCCGCGTATCTGCCCAGCAAGCAGTCGCGGTCGGCCTCGTCAATCCTGCCCCGCTCCACCAGTTGCTCCAGCTTCCACCTCACCAGCATGGTTCCGCTGTACTCCTCCAGCTTCTCCACCGTGAGCGGTGCCATGTTGCCCAGACGGCGTTCCGTCTCCTTCACAAACTGGATATAGGCCACCACCTTCATGGAGGAAAGGCCATCCATGCCTAGGTCGGAGAGGAACCCCCGCAGCCGCAGACTCCCGGTCAGGGTGGACACGTCCAGAAGGTTGGGGCACAGGCTGACCTTGCCGCTGCGGATATCGGTCACCGGACCCCATCCGAAGGATGCCGTGGGCATTTCCTCGCCCTGGATATTGTCCACCAGGATCAGGGTCTTGCCCCCGGCACGGCAGGTTCGGAGAAGGCTTTCCCCCACCGCCTGCCGGACCAGGCCGTCCGCGCCGCTGACCAGAAAGTGAAGGTCGGCAGTTCCCGGGATTCCCTGGTCAAAGGAGTGGATATACTGCAGATAATTCATGGTGCATCTCCTCCTTGTACGGGATACAGGATGTGTACCTTCTGAGGCGGACAGGCACCGATCTTCACATAGCAGTCGCCGGTATCCAGCCCGGCGAACGCCCGGTCGGTCACCAGGGGTTCCCGCTCGAGCTTTCTCTCGGCGGAGCCATAGCGGGAGGGCGGCAGGACCAGATGTTCCCTGTAGTCGGAGCCGAACAGCGTCTGCAGGGTGCTGATGGTGGTGGGGTCTCCGGGCCGGAAGGACAGCACCATGGGAAATCCGGCCAACCCGCCCATGGTGCCGTGGGGATTGAAATCGGGGCTGAGTCCATACAGATTTTCCACGCTCTGACTGGTCAGCAGGATCTGCAGGCCATACTCCCTCCCCAAGTTCACCGCCTGAAACAGGCCGAAATCCGCCGTTTTGCCGCCATCGCACATCTTGTCGATCTCGTCCAGCACAAGGAGCAGGGGCGGGGTTTGGTCCTTACGGTTGGACATTTTGAAATCCTTCAGCTTTTTCAGGTAGTAGAGCATGAAGGGGCGGCTGATTTCCGCCGAGGCCAGATCATACAGGAAAAACAGGTTGCGGCCGTATTTCCCAGCCAGATAATCGCTGATGGTGTCCCGGCCCCGGGACTCAAACGCACCGCTGAACTTTTCCAGTACCTGATTGAAAAAGAACAGAATGTCGGCAGCCCGGCGGTGGGGCCTGTAGTGTGTCGGGCAGGCGGGATCATAGTTGAAGTCTTTTTTCAGCACAGAGACATTGCGGGGATGTCTGGCAAGATAGCCCAGAATCTCCTCCATGGACATCTGGCGCAGTGCATTGACCAGTTCCCAGTTGCTGGTGTCCTGATCCGGATAGAGGTCCACAATCACCCGCAGAATCCCGATGAACGCATCCCGCGCCGACTGTATCCACGCCAGAGCCATGGTGTCCTGCAGCAGGTCCCCGAACAAAAAGTCAGCCAGCTGGCGCATCTCCGCCTCCCGGTCCGCCGCCTGGCGGATCTCCCGGATCAGGTTGGGGCGAAACAGGTTCTCCGGCCGGACAGCCCCCGGGTCCTGGGTAATCACTTTGTCGCCGGGCTGCAGAAAATGGTCGATGAAGGACCTCTTGATCTCAAAGAACACCCCCAGCATGCGGGGGTTCGCCCGCAGCAGGCATTCCGCTGCGGGCAGGGTGTAGGAGCGGGTTTTCCCGGTGCCCACCACTCCAAATGTCAGCACATTCACCCCCTGCAGCACAGGGATCTTCACCGGCGTTCCGTTGGCCAGCGTCGCCGGGATGCCCCCGATGCCGCCGGGCCAGGCGGAAACCACCGCCCCCTTCATGGAGGCCGGAATCCCATATCCCATCTCGTTTCCCTCCTCATACAAAATCTCCGTCAGCGTCTGGATCGGGAGAGGCGGACGCATCCGTCTCCCCGTCAGCGTCCGGGCCGGCATCGGCGTCGGCGGACGCCGCGCCTTCCCAGCTCCCCCCATCCACCTCTCCCCCTGCAGGCAGGCCGCTGAAATCAGCGGGGGCATACTCTGCCGCTAGGCCGGGAAGTTTGGCATCCGTCTCTTCCATCAGCTCTGCATACGCCCCGGCGCTCATGGAATCCCGCAGCCCGTCCCCGGGATTGGGGGCTTCAAAGGTATCCGGCAGCGAGGCGGCAAGGTCATTCCATGCCTGCTGTTCGGCGTAGGAGGCGTTGACGAAAGAATGATGGATCTGCTCTGTGTGTCCGTCGGCATAGGTCACCGTATCTGAAATGGTGAAGTTCTGCGGTCGGTCCCCGGGCAGACCGTTGACAATGGCGGTCTTTTCGCTCTCGATGGAGGCCCCGCTTTTCAGCGCCGCCCGCTCTCCCCGCTCAACCTGGCCAAAGGAATAGCGGTTGACATCATGATTCTGCGCCACCACATTGGTGCGGTCATTGACGCCGGCCAGGGAACTGGCGTTCACATGGCCTTTTTCGTCCCCCGGCAGGTACGCCTCGGTGCGGGCAGGCATATGGGCGTGGCTGCCCTTGTTCCGTTCCAGGGGACCGCGGTAGGAAACATTGCCAGTTTCCGGGTCAATATGGCTGTTTTCGGGATGAAACATGGTTGCTTCCTCCTGTTCTGTCACTGGGCATTTTGCAGGATCTGACGGGCAAAGTCGGTGGACGCATCCACAATCACCGTGTGCCGGTTGACGCTGGCCTCCTCCGAGTCGGTGCCCAGGCCGTACACATGGTAGGGGTTCTGCTGCACCGGGACCGAAACCGCAGTGAGCCTTGCTTCCTCGATGCCCGAGTCAATCAGATATTGTCGGATGCTCTCGGCACGTTCCCTTCCCAGCTGCAGGCTGTACGGCGTGTCGCTGTCCCCCGCGCAGCCGCCATAGAGAAGGACCTGCACGTCAGCATGTTCCTGCAGAAAGGCGACCAGCGGCTCCATGGCCTGCTGTACTTCCTGGGGGTGGAGAAACTCCGCCGAGTCCGGCTGATACTCAACGGTCTCCTCCGGAAGGACTACCGGCGTCTGGAGGGCATCCTCCCGGGCAAAGTCCACGGTATCCAGCTCCTGCAGGCCTGATTCCTGCCCGGCTGCCTCCACGCAGGGAACCGGGGTATCGTCGAACTGGTAGCACTCGCTTTCCGGCAGATCGTCCCGAAAGACAATGTTGTCCTCCTGCATGCCCAGAGCCACGAAAAGGGAGCGATAGAACTGCTTGAGAGTGTCCTTCTCCTCACCGGAAAGGGGCGTCTGGCCTTCCCCCGTGAAGTCTCCGCAGCAGTACCAGATGACTTGGTCCACGTCGGACATGTCCACTCCCATCTTGTCCGCAATGGCGGACACCGAGCCTTCCACATCCAGTCGGCAGATGGGTGTTTCCACCTGGTTAATCAGACCCCGGGTACTTTTTCCACTACAGTAGAGTGTCAAAATGTTCTTCCGCTGGCCATCGGCCTGGGCGTGCAGCTGACGGACACCCAGCTGGATGGCAGAAGCCAGATCAATGCCCTCGGTCACCGGCCGGTACGACCGCAGTTCGGTCATGAGATCCGCCCGGATTCCCGCTTCCACCCGCTTCATCATCTCGCTGGTATACCCCCGCTGGGTCAGGTCGGCAATGACTCCCGGCGTCCCGATGCTCACGGGGATTCCCTCGATGGAGATAAAAGCATAGCTGGTTCCCGGCATGGCGGGCAGCTGCTGCAGCTCATCAATTCCTTCATTCAACATGGACTCTTTGTCGGCAATGCCCACCAGGAACGCAATGTTCACCGGCTCGGTCTGCTGGCTGCTGCTACAGCCGGTGCAGAGCAGTGCCGCTACCATGGCAAGTGCGAGTATCCAATGGAACAGTTTCATGGTATCCTCCTTGTTCTCAGCCAGCCCTGGTCAGGCTGATTGTGGAAGCAGAACGGGGTGCATCGGGCAGGCTTTCGGTCAGGACCTGCCTGCCCGACTGGCCCATCTGCTGGGTAAAGTCAGCGTCCTTGTTTTGTACCGTCATCAGCTTGCGGGCATGGAGTTTCAGTCCCCGGTGAAGGGCTTCTATCTGGTGTTCCGCTGCAGTCCGCATCCCCTCGTCCCGCAGGCGCGGGTCCTGTGCCTCTTCCAGCTGGGCGCGCTCGTTCAGCAGCGGTTCCAGCCGGGCGGTGCACTGCTCCAGCTCCCGCTCTTTCCGTTCCCGCACCGACACCAGATACGCTTTGGAATCGAGGGAGAAGGCAAAACTCAACAGACCTGTCGCCGTGGTCAGGAAGGACGTGATTAAAGTGATGCCGTACTCCGCCAGAGTGTAGGGCGCCGTTTTGGCGATCAGATCCCCGTCCCCGCCGATGCTGGCAAAGGTGATATCCATGGAGCCGAAGCGGATCATCACCGACGAGACCACCGAGAGCAAAAACATGGACAGCAAACCAGCGCAAATGGCGTAGAACAACGGTTTGGAGACAAATTTCTCCTGCTTGTGGGAAAGGAATGTTCCCAGCGCCCACATGGAGAGGTCGGACGCCACCGACATGCCCATCACCGTGATGAACAGCAGGATGCTGTTGCTGAGCAGTACCGACTGCAGATAGCTCATGTTCACAATGGCATCCACGATCATGGCCAGGATGGTGATGGGCAGGCCGATGGAAAGGCTACGGCTGCCCAAATGGACCTGAAACTGGGCGCGCAGCGACTCCAGCGGCTGGATCTCGGCCCGGAGCTTGTCCGCCCTGTCCTGCAGCGGTCCGATGATCCTGTCCAGATCCTCCTTGCGCATCTGGATGGCCGACCGGATGCGAGCGATCTGGGCCTCGTGCTCGGCCACCTCCGCCTGGTGGAGGGCCCAGTTGTGTTCCGTGGCGCTGTCGATATAGCAGTCGCACTCGTTGCCTGCACTATGCCGGTCACAGGTTGCCATGATCTCGCTCAGCTTCTCCTCAGTCTCCTCGTAGAAGCTGCGGATCTCCTCGGGCTTGTTCATGCGGTAGTCGGTGGTCACGAAGGTGTGCAGTCCCATCCCGAAGCTGGGAAGGAAGGAGGGCACATAGTCTCCCGTGAGAATGTTGTAGTGTCCCTTGTTCTTTCTCTTGCCAAAGATGCCCATGTCTTTATCCCTCCAGCTCCGTTTGTATGGCGTTCCAGGTGGCGAGGTGCTGCTGCAGGATCTGCTTGTCAATGTCCATGCCGGGCACAGGGGGAAGGTTCCGCTCTGCCACCGGGCGCAACAGCAGGCCGTGGCCGTAGGCAGAAAAGGTGCTGCGCAGCTGTGCCGCCGTCGCCTGTTCCCGCATTTCCGCCAGACGCAGTTTTCCTGCAATGGTGTTGGAGAGCCCGGCCAGCCGCTGCCGGAGCTGCAGCTGCCGGGCAGTACAGGTTGCTCGGGCTTCGGTCTGCCGTTCCCGGCTGCGGGCCTGGGACGGACTGTCCTGCCCGGGGTCAGCGGGCAGGCCGCTCTGCTGCTTCAGCTCGGCGGAAAGGGTGCGGAGCTCCAGCAGGATCCGGTCGGCCTCGGTCCACAGGGGACCCAGGGCCGCCTCGGTCTCTTCACAGCAGACGGCGCAGGCACTTTGGAAGCGGGCCAACTGCCCGGTGATGAATCCCGAGGAGATGCGCTCCGTCTGCTGATCCAGCTCCCCGGTATGGAGCAGCTTGCCGTGGATGACCCCCCTGGTCCAGAGAAGCAGCCCCGGCGTGCGGAGTGCTTTCATTTTGAGATAACAGTTCTTGCCCATGTTTTTTCTCCTCCTCAGGCTGCGATGTCGTCGTCAGGCGTTTCCCCTCCGCCCCGGTATGCTGTTTCAAACAGGGGCTCCATCCGCCAGGGATTGGCCTCCTCCCTCAGGGCCCGGTCAATGGCCCCGGGCAGACGGCGCAGGAGGAAATCGATCTTGGGATTGCGGCGGCAGTGGTGCTCATACAGCTCTTGGATGGTCAGGCTGAATCCCCGGTCGGCAAGATTGCGGCCCCTGTCCCGGAAGTAGGCAAACACCGAGCCCGAAAATTCCGTCTCAAAGAGATACACGCAATGGTTGCCCCTTGCAGGCTGATAGTAGAACCACTGCTTGCTGGGAATGCTGACGCACACGACACGATCTTTGTCGGAATGTCTTCTTTTGATCCGATTCATGGTGATACCTCCCCGATTTCCTCATGGGTCTGTTTGCTGTCCGATGTTTCTCTTCGGATTTTGTGATTTTATGATACCGTCTGTAGAGGCATTTGAGGATAGACCAGAGGTTACATAGTATAAACCAAGGGTTACATACAAAAGGACGAACGCATATCCATGCGTTCGTCCCTGGCATACCGTATGGAAAATAAAAAGGGACGGGCTGGTCCCCGTCATCCGCCTCCCGAGAGCGCCGACAACTGATGACCAGCTCGTCCAGAGAGCAGCTGTACAGTTCCGCCAGAAACACCACATGGGAAAGACTGGGCAATTTCTTGCCGTTTTCCCACATGCTGATGACCGCTCGGGATGCCGAGTCCCCGCCCTGCTCAAAACATTCGGAAAGTTCTTCCTGTGTCAGAGAGTGGCTCCGGCGTTTTGCTTTCAGCTGCTTACCGGTTGCGATAAGGTCGATCCCCATAAGCCATGCGGTTGCGTAGTTGATGGTAGTTTTTTCATTTCTCTTCCTCCCAAGCTTTTCGTGGGCCGGACCGTATGGGCCTGACCCCAAACATAAACCAGCTCTAGGACAGAGAAACTTCCTTATCGTACCATATCCAATATAGCACATCTTCGCAGATCGTGTCAATAAGGCGGATGCCGACGCAAAGGGAGAACCCTTCTGCCTATTTTGGACAGGTCGGAATATATACAATTTTGAATCATTGTGCTATTATTAAGTTAAACAAGTAGATCCTGCAAGAAAAATCCGGCTGCTATCAGACAGGATCGGGCAAAAGGAGGACGAAGGAGTCTATGTTGAAAGGTCAGGAAAATGTCGGCAAGAATCTCCCAACAGTTCCTTTCCGGGAAGAGCGGATTCCCTTTGCAGCGTTCGGGGACCCCGGGGAAGCTCTGTGGCGGTACGCCCTCATGCCGTACTGGACCGCGGAATACGGGGTGATGGATTTTTCCTTCTATAACCGGGCTCATTTCCACAGTCAGGCATATCAGAGCGAGAAAAAGGGCATAAAATTCGATTCCAGCAGCGTCCGTTTTCTCCCCTCCCAGGTGGTGCCCGATACCAGAACCCGGATCTACCTTGTCCGCTATCAGGGGAACGGGCAGACCATCGACTGCACCCAGCCGGTGAAAATCCTCCGGGAATATGACCGCCAGCAGCTTGTGTCCGCCGTGATCGAACAGGACGGGGTGATCATCCGGCTGGTGGACCAGGAGGCCCTTGCCCGGGAAGCCGAAAGCATTCAGAAGATTCCCTATGATGTGATTTTGCAGGGGCAAACGGTTGCCGGCACGGAATACGGGGTCATCCGTTTCTATAAGCCCGGTTCCAGGGTCTGTTTCATCAATTCCTATCATGCGGACAACAAGGCTCATCCCCATTTCAAATCAAAAGCCCGCTCTGTCCTTTTTGCGCCGTCCGACATCACCCTTCTGCCGGAAGGCCTAGTTCTGGACACCAAGTCGAAGGTGTACCTGGTGAATTTCTCCATCCAAGGCAGTATGACCAGTCCCCTGAACGGGGATACTTTCCCCACCGTGGACCCTCAGGTGCCGGTGACTGTGGTCTGCAGCTTTTCTCAGAAGGACTGCCTCCTCCTTTGTCCGCAGGAGGACGACGTGCTCGTTGACGTCAAGCAGGGCCAGCTCCCTCCCCCGGAGCTGGCCAGCAGCATCGAGGTCCTGCGAAAGACTATCTGGGACCGCCTGTCCCAGGCAGACTATGTCCTGACCGCCCCGTTTCCTCAGATGGCACGGGATGCCGGCGTGTCGGACTATCATCTGTACGCAGACTCAGTGGAGAGCTTTGTCAAACAGTACCTTCCCGATTTCAAAGTGCTGAAAAACATCGTTTTGAATGGAATCCGTCTGCCCGGCATCATTGTACCCCAGGATTTCACCGTGTCCAAAGATCAAGAGCCGAAACCGGAAGAAAAATCGGTGGATTTTTCAGAGCTGGACCGGCTGTTCCAAGCCGGGGATTTTGTCGGTTTTTTGTCCTGCAAAACCTTTACCTCCACTCCTTTCAGGGAACTGCCGGAGGATGTCCAGCAGCAGGCGCTTACCTGTGCGGCGCGGATTCTCTACCGCGCTCCCACGATGGAAATCACGATGGAGCCCTTTGAGCGCGCCCTGTTCCAAGCGGAGAAAAGCGAGGATTTCATCAAGAAATGGAAGATCAGGGGCATGTTCGACCAGGAGATTCTCCAGTCCTATGCCCGTTCCTCCTGGGCGCAGTATACCCTGCCGGAGGATTCCGGCCGGGCTGCCGCTGAGCTCAACGACATCGGCCTTATCCACACCCTCAACAACTCTTACAACGGCCTGTCCGAACGGTTTGGCCAGTGCGGGAGCCGTCTGGCCCCCTGCCTGTTTCTCATGCGCATCATGGCCAACCCCACGCCAAAGACAGTCAAGGAAGTGCTCAGCCGGTATTGTCAGATAGTGAAAGCCCTGCGGCCCAAACTTCTCTTTGCCCGGCCTGATGATACCAAAAAGCTCTTCTGTCTGGAGGAACTGGTACGGGCCGTACATACCCTCCTGCCGAAGATTGATTTTCCTTACAACCTGGTCACCAATCTTCTGTCTGTGTTCGTGGACTGCAACTGTGTCCTGCGGGCCCCCAAAACCCTGGAGGCTGTGGACCCCACCCACGCGGCGGCTGAATGGGAATTTCTGGACCTGTACCAGAATACCTTTACCTGGACGGAGGACCGGCTGCGCGCCCTGCTGCGGCGGGGATATTTCAACCGGCAGCTGTTCCAGAAAATTGTCGCCCTGGCCTGGGAGCGCTATGCCGACAAGCCCGACCTGCCCCAGCCGTTTCTCCGGCTGTTGGGCTGGATCTGTATGTGGGATGACTCCTTCTCCGTGGATGAAATTCTTCGCTATCATTTCCTGTCCGAATTCACCAAACGGGAAAAGCAGCTCCAGCTCCTGCGGTCAGACTCCCAGATCTGTGCCCTGGCCGCCAGCCTGGATATGCCGATGTACGCCCTTGCCACCTACATTGCCAATGTGACGGCTGAAGATCTGAATGAGGATCAGATCCCCCCTGAGGCGGTGGAAAGTCTTTCCCATATGGAATCCCTGCGCCAGCAGGTTTGCCAGTCGGTGCTGCACAAAACCGGCCCCGTCTCCCAAGAAAACGAGCCGGTTTATGAAACGCTGTTCCATGCCTTCCGGTTTGATTTTCCTGTGCTGAACAAGATCCAGCAGGAATACGCCCAATGGTATATGCAGAAACCGCTGCAGGGCTGCACCGCCCAGGAGCTGGAAGCCCATCTGGACCACCTGAACCAGTGCAGGGCCTTTGAAGCGTATGCCAGGGTCTACGCTCTTTATATGGATCTTTTCCCCTCCACCGACATTTCGCCCAGGACGGTGGAAATGTACATTGGGGCCTTGATGCAGATCCGCCGCTTTTCAGAGGCAGTCCAGTATCTGCGCACCCGGGCGCCGGTTCCTGCGGATACCCGGGAGGTTCTGCAGATCCGGGTGCTGAGTGAGAATTTCCGCCTGAATGCCCTGGACGAGCAGGCCTTTCAGGTGCTGGATCAGGCCATCTCCTGGGAGGAGGCCCATGCCCTTCTGATCTCCCATATGGGCGACAACATCAGCATCGCCACCCAGGCAGTCAACTGCCTCATGGCGCTGTACTGTCACCGCAAATGCTACTGCCGGCTGGCCTATCTGTACAAGATTTACCGGTCCAGGGCGGAAAACGGATTCACCCGGCTGTATTCGGATATCCGCAGTCAGGTTCCCTGGACAGCCAGCGGAATGTTCAAGAGCCACTACGATGTGATCGGCTGGGCCTTCTCCGCCCTGGGCGCAAAAGACCTGCTGGGCTTCTTCCAGTGGCTGCGGAACATTACCATCCCGGATTTCAAGGAACTGAAACTGGAAAATAGCTTTTCCTTCTTCTACCAGTTTCTCATTGAAAATCCCCTGGACCCCAAAAACTGGCAGACCTTCCTGGCTCACCTGACCAAGCGGGTGGGCCTCAACCTGTGGGAGATCGTGGTCTGTGAGGGCATTTTGGGAACGCTGTCCGCCGAGTTCACTCCCACCAACACCGACCTAGCACTCAGCCATATCCTGGATAACAGCAGCCCTGCACAGCTTCCCTACAACCTGCTGCCCTACGCCCTGTCCTATCTCATGGAGACAAACGGCCGCAGCACCGAGCTGTATGAAAAGCTCACCGCAACCCTGTCCGACCCCGACGTGATCCAGCATCTGGTCCAAGACAATCCCTGGCATCCCACCTACACAAAGACCATCGAGGAGTTCCAGACCTATGCCCTACGGCTTTTCCGGCAAACCGGAAGTGCCCACTATTTCAAACTGCTCAACGTGCTGCCTCTGGCCCTGAAAAATGAGGATCTTCTGGTCATAAGCCTGCAGGATCACAATATGCAACGGGCCCTTGTCCAGCTGTGCCAGAACTATCTGGACGGCGACAAGCAGGAGGAGAGCCGGCAATTCCTCAGCAAAATCTCCGACCAGGATTTCACTCCCCATGAGCGCAATATGCTGGCCTTCCTCCGCCTGCTTTTCGGGGAAGAGGAAGTCCTTTTGCTGAAATACCCCGCCCTGTTCCAAGACGAAAACGAGGTCATCCGGGTCAAGAGAGACTGTGCCTGGATTCTCACCGATTACCCGGCAAAGAAAAAGCTGCGGCAGTTTGAGCAGAACTGTCTCGGCATTTCCCACCGGCTGACCATCTATGCCTTGATTTTTGGCATCTTGTATGATGAGGACATTTACAAATCCCCACAATACATCCCGGAGGCCCTTGACCTGGCCGACCACAGGACAAGGGATGCCTATCTGCTGTTTTTGCAAAATACCTATCTGGCACAGCTGGATTTCAACGCCGCCTACGACTTTTTCTATAAAAAATGGCGGTATTTCAAGCTGCTGCTTGCCACAATCCTGCTGAACTGGGGCGGGGACTACGACGACGGGTTCATCCTGGCCGCCATGCGGCAGTATGACCACTACGACAGCATCTACCGCAGCGACTATCAGCCCTTCCAGCAGGAAGTGCTCACCCTGATCCGCACCGTGCCCCTCACCGACGGAACAAAACAGGACTTTTTGCTGGCACTGATGGTGGGGCAAATCGGCTGGTTTTTGAAAAGCCACGGGGCCGAACTGGCCGGACTGCCTATGGACGCCAAGGAGCACACCGTGCAGATTATCCAAAGGCTGGACTACCGCGAGACATCAGCGAGCTTTTTCACACTGTACGGTCAGGAGATCCTGAAGGGCAGTGCCGGACTGGTCTTGCCGGTGGCGCAGGCCCTTTCCCCCAGGCTTGTGGACGCATGGGAGGCCTTCCGCCAGGCCGCGTCGGAGGGCAAGGACTGTACTGCCATCCTCCGCATCGCACAGACCGACCCGCCCTCCGCCTGCATCAAGGCTCTCCTCAAGCTGAAGGCAGAGGTGTTCACTCAGTATGCCGACGTGATCGCTCCCATTGTGTTTGCACGGCAGTTTCCCTTCCAGTTCTACCGCAAAATCCGGGAGTTTCTCATCCGTAATCACAAAAACAAGGACTATCTGGACCAGATTCTGGAAAAGTTCGACGTCTGCTGCCGCTATGCCGCCCGCAGTGACCAAACGGTTCCGGCGGTACAGGCCTATCTGACCGGCCTGGGCTTCTGTCTGATGGATCAGCGCGCCAGGGCGCAGGAGGCCCTGGCCGGGCTGGATCTCCGGGTGGACATTCCCCAGGCCTGGCAGGACGAGGCCCAGCGGATGATGGCCTACCTCGACGGCCGACAGGAAAGCTTCCAGCCGGATCGGTTCGATATTGACATCAGCCAGGGAAGCAATCTCCGGGCAACGGGCCCTTCCTTTGTGCCCACATTGCAGAAACTGCTGAACATTCCTGCCCAAAAACTCCGGAAAGACGAGTGGAATGCGCTGCACGCCCGGTATTGCAGCAGCGCGCTGTCCCCCAAGGAGCATTTCCATGCCGGGGTGACACTGCTGTCCAACATGCCCCCTCTCAACCAATGCAGCCCCAAGGAGGCTCCTCTTTGGAAGGACCTGCTGCTTGATGTCGGGCTGGAGGCCCTCCAGTCCGAATCCGGCATCAGCGCCGATCTGCAGCTGACCATCGCTTCCAAACTGCTGGAGATCACCGCGGGCAGAGGCAGGGCTGTGGCAGAAAAGTTTGAACAGCTGCTGGATAACTTCCGCCAAATTCCCTATCGCGGCATCTCCCTGACCGGCTGGGCGCAGCATGGGGACGACATCCAGAAATGTCTCGGCCTTGCAGGAACCGGCAATGTGGAGGATTTTGCCCGGTTGAACCGGCAGATCCTCCAACGCTGCGCCGTACTTCTCGGGCCAGATCATACCAACGAAGAGCGCCTGGAGGACTACCAGAAACTGCTGGGCCAAATCAAAGGCTTTGACAAGACTGAGGGATACGCGCAGAAGGTGGGAGATGCCATCCAGGCGGAAATCGACCGCATTGCCTCCGGCGTACGCCTTTCCATCCGCCTCGATGATCAGAAGGCCGCCACAGACGGCTACGTCTACTACCAGCTCAGCAACGTGGGCAAAAAGACAGTACAGCTCCACACAAAAGCCCTGCGCATCTGGTTCCAGCAGGACGATTACCTGCGCCAGGAGCTGGAATTCACCGGCCTGAACGAGCTCCGAAGCCAATATGTCACCGGTGGCCGGGCCAGGCTGCGCCTGGACGGTCAGCCCCGGACGGTCTCTGTGGAATTTTGGGTAGAGCGGGCCGAGGACGGGGTTCTTCTTTGCCGGGCAAAGGAGCAGCATCTTCCCGTTGCCCCCTGCAAACAGGAATTTACCGTGAATGACCGGCATTGGTACACCACCCATTGTGCCGTGAACGATGCCGATATGCTGTTCGGCCGCGACGGCGATAAGGACAAGCTCCGCGACCAGTTGACCCGTTCCGACAAGGTCGGCGGCGGCCTGGCCGTCATCTATGGGCCGTCCCGTATCGGCAAGACTTCCCTTCTGAACTGGGTGGCCAACGACTATGCCCGGGAAAAAGGCAACGTCATCCGAGTGAGCTTTGGCGGTGAGGGCGGCCAGGGTGGTGAAACGGATTACGAGAAAAGCTTTATTCCGTCAGAATACGCCCAAATCCCCTACGGGGACAACCAGGCCATGTCCGAATACCTGCTGTCCTGCACCATTCGGCAGGCCCTTTCCGACGCCATGGGATCCCGCTGCCGTCTGCCGGAAAGTGCCTCCTTTCCCCAGGATTTAGGGACGTCCATCAAGTCCATCCTCCGCAACACCAATCAGAGCATGCTCGAGCGATACCATGCCGTCAATGAATTGCTCCGCAACGCCGAGCTGGAGCTGTGGCTGCTGTTGGACGAATTCCAGCAGGTGGTGGAGCGATGGAAAACCATTGCCAGGGACTGTGACTTTGTACAGCTCTGCCTGGCCCTCAACTATCCCGGCAGCGGTCTCACCCATATCAAACTGGTGATCTGCGGATCGGATGACCTGCTGCAGCATATGGTTCTGGAAGACAATTCGGTCTGGCGCCATGCCTTCAAGGGGTCCGGCATTACGGTGGATCCCCTGCTCAAACAGCCTTTTTCCCAGATGATCCAGACGGATCACGGGATCGCCGGTGCCAATGTTCGGTATTCTCAGAAGGCTCTGGATGCACTGTACTCCTATACCGGCGGTGTGCCGCTTTACGGCAAGGAGATCTGCAACGTTATTCTGCGGGACATCGACAGTCGGCCGGAAGCCTACAGAGGGCGCAACGAGATTTATGTCCGGGACATTGCATGGGCCACTCAGACATTGCTGAACTTGCAGGATGAGGAACTCAGGGCGGATACTCGTGAGGGTATCCGGGAGATTTACGAAGCGGTGACCAAAAACCTCGATACGAATACGGACAAGCAGTATCTGTGGTACATGGCATGGTGGCTGCACAACAATCCCGACAAGGACAGCTTCCCGGAAAGTGAATTTACCAAGCACGATCTGGTGGAGGGCGAAACTGCCCTGAAAAACTCCCTTGCCATCGCCGTGGCGCGGCAGATTCTCCGTATATCGGACAGTCCGGACGGGATGGGCTCCAAGAGCTATACCTTCCGCACCATCTTCTACTACTGCGCGTTTTTGGGCGGCGTGAACTTGGACAAACTGCATCAGGACAAGATTTTCCTCAATGAATCCCCTGAGGAGGAGGTACCTGCCCAGAGTGGTGAGCCTGTCATAGACCAGCTCTACGCTCTGTTCCAATCTTTGCCGGAGGAAAAACAGCTGTTTGCGGCGGGCGGCGTCATCATGAGCGCCAAATCGGCCAAAGTGCTCCAGAATCTGCGGGATATGGCCGGCGATGTCATCGAGAATCAGTTCCAGGACAAGGTCATCATCAACGTTTCTGTCCATCAGATCAGCAATACCATCAACAACATCCTGACCACCACCAATCCCCGGGAGATCCAGCAGAGTCTCCATTCGCTGCCCCGTCTGGATGCCTACTTTGCCCCTGATGCCTTGCCCGCAGTTGTGGAAAAGCTGCACTCCGATGATCCGGAGTGCCGGGCCGAGGCCGAGGCGGAAATCGGCACCACCATGGATCAGATGAGCGCCAACTACCGCACAGCCCTTGCCATGCAGGAGGAGATCCCGGACAAGAAGCCTCTGTGGGAGCTGCTGAAGATTGATTCCCGCCTGTGCAAGGATTTACAGCGGGAGCTGGACCCCTCCCTCATGGTGGATCTGTATTTTGCCGCCCGGCTGGAAGATGTCTTCTGCCGGGGAATGAACGCCGAAACCGGGAGCGAAGAGGATCCGATCGACTACAGCCCGGTTACCATCATGTACTGCAAGACGCTGGAGAAGGCACTCAAGCTCTATCACGTCGATCTTTATATTCAGCGTCTGCCAAAGTCTCAAACGCAGGTAAAGGAAAATAATCATCCGGTCCTTTTTCGTGACTTGAGCAATGCAGAGCTTCGGAAGAAGGTCCAGAACAAAATTCCCATCGGTGCATTTCTCTATCCCATCAACCCGGAACACAGGACCGAAGAGCAATATGAACGCATTGCCGGCAGCCGCAGCCAGGTGAAATACTGGCAGCGCCACGGATCCATGCTGCTGAAGGTGAGGGGGATCCGCAACGACTCAGCCCATGGCGCAAGCGGAGTCCTGGTAACCCGCCAGGAACTGATGAAGCTCAAGGATTTGCTCTTCACCGATGAGGGCCTGCTGAATCTTGTCTCCCTGGCCAATTAAACGGACAGAGAACCTTCTGCCCGCCTATCCCGGCACATATTGCTGCCGGAGGAACAAATTCATAACACAAAGCGGCCGCCGCACCGGGAGAACCGGAGCGGCGGCCGCCGTTTGCATCTGAACTTGTCAGGCTGCGAGATTACAGCTCAGCAAAGTACTTGATGGTGCGGACCATCTGGCTGGTGTAACTGTTCTCGTTGTCGTACCAGGACACAACCTGAACCTGATAGGTAGGCCGTTTTTAGGGTATACCCGTTTTTACTTTTTATTTCTTCAATCGTAACCGCCCAACAAGCACCCGTGCTGCATAAGCGTCCTGCGAAAAGAGAAAATAGAGCTAAGCCAGCGGGATTTTTAGGAGGCGCAGATACAGGGAGGTGCCGGGATGCAGGCAGAAGTCATGTCGTTGCGAGGTAGCCAATGGCTGCAACTATTCCACGAGCAGGCACAAAGCGGACAAACGGTAGCGCGGTGGTGTAGAGAACACCACGTTGCCAGCTCGATTTACTACCGCCGGAAGAATGCGCTGCGCGAGGAACTTCTTGAGGAGATGGAAACAGAGCAAAGGCAGCCCAACCTGCCGGCAACCGTCACAGATTCCCAAAGTGAGCCGCAGTTTGCCGCGTTGGCCATGCCCGAAGTGGTTCGGGAAAAGGCATCCACGCGCCGCTCTACCCTCGTGCAGAGCACGCCCGCCATTCGGATCAAAATCGGGGAAACCGAGATCGAGGTCCCGGAAGGGATCGAAAGCAAGCATCTCGAGATGGTGCTAAAGGCGGTGCAGAATGCTCGGTGACATCAGCAAGGTGGAGAACATCTACATCGCCTGCGGGTAACCGACCTGCGGCTGGGGATAGATGGTCTGGCACGGCTGGTGCAGCAGCAGTTCCATCTGGGCCCGTTTTCCAGCAGCCTGTTTGTGTTCTGCGGACGGCGGCGGGACCGGATCAAGGCGCTGCTGCGGGAGGGAGACGGATTCGTGCTGCTGTACAAACGGGTGGAAGAGGGCGGGTACCAGTGGCCACGGGACCGGCAGGAGATGCAAAAATTCAGTTGGAAAGAAACTGTCTCAACGTGCGAAGTACAAGTATAGGCATAGAAGGAAAATGTAAGCGTGGATTATTTGGTACAATCTCTTTAACTTTGGGAAACTCCGTTTTCCCACTTGGATACCGCCTGGCGGCTGACACCGATGGTTTCCGAAACAAACTCCTGGGTCATTTTGCAGCGCACACGGTTCTCCCGCAGGGCTTCGGCCAGGGACTTGCGGGTGGCTTTCTTTTCTACCCGCACTTCGTGGGAGTTGATGTAAACCCGCAGCGCCTTGATGACCAGCCACAGCAGGTAGATACCGACAATGCCCATAACCAGCATGAGCGCAAGATTGAATACCGTCCAAAGAATGCCAAATACTTGATATTTCATTTTATAATCTCCTATCAACAGCTTGCAGTGGGCGGTGCACCGCCCGGCAAAACCCGGCCGGATGGTCCGGCCCCTTGTGTTTTGCTGGCCTTATTATAGCGAAAGCACCCGGTTGCCGCCACCAACTGGGGCGATACTTTGGGTTGCAGCCTGCTATTTTGCCGGTTTTGGGGCCATTTTGCATCAAAAAGCACCCACCCGCCGGAAAAACCTGGCCAGGCGGGTGCAAAACCATGCGATCCGATTTTGGCAGAATCAGCGCAGCAAACCGGGCCGCCGGGCGGCGGTTCTCTGCGCGCGCAGTGCTATACAGTTTGTATTATTTGTTTAATATATCCAAGTCAAGCATTCTTTTGTTCGATCTCGACCATCACCAGTTCGGTCTTGCCCTCGGTACGAATCTTGTAGCCCCAGGTCCCGGTGCCGCCGCTCACAATGGCGGCGCAGGCGGGGGTGATCTGTTTCATGCCGTAATTCAGTTCATTATAGCGGAACAGCTTTGCCACAAGGCCGGTGGGCCAGATCTGACCGCCGTGGGTGTGACCGCTCAAAATCAGGTTTGCACCGGCTGCGGCATCGGCTTTCAGCTCGCGCGGCTCGTGGTCCAGCAGGATGGTATACACATTGTCCGGGCCGTTCGGCATCAGCTGGGCGGGGGTAAAGCGGTTACCCTGGGTGTACAGCCAGTCCTTGCGGCCCACAATGCGCACCGGGGTGGCATCTTTACCCACATAGGCCAGCTGGGAAACATCCTCCAGAATGCGAATGTGCGCCCGCGCAAGAGCGCCCTCCAGGTCCGCGCGGCCATAGCTCGGCTCCCGCCAGTGGTGGAACAGATCATGGTTGCCCAACACGAACCACTTGCCGCCGGGCGGGTCCAGCGTGGCAAAGAAGGCATTGAAGGAATCAAAATCCGGGCGTTCCACATGCTCGTCAAAAATATCGCCGGTGAAAAGGATCATATCGGGGTTCAGTTCCCGGATGCGGCGGTTCAGCTCCGGGATGCGCTTGCGATCCATGGCACCTTCGCCGGGGTGCAGGTCGCTGATTTGCAGCACCCGCAGTTTGCCGCCCGGCAGGGGCTTGGTGGTTTGCTGGCGGTAGGTGGTGGTAACCAGGCGCATAGCCTTGAAATAGCTCCAGACCATCATGGCGGCCGTGCCCACCCAGGCCAGCAGACCGCCCATCCAGATGGTCTGCCAGGCTGCCTGCACCGTTCCGCCGATTGCACGGGCCAGCAAGCCCACAACGTCCCCGGCGATATACAGCCCGGTCAGATGGGAGTTGACAATCATGCCGGGGCCGAGCGGGTCCCGCCCGATCCAGGACATAACAGCCAGCAGCAACAGCGGCAGCAGCAGATACACCGCCGGATGAGCACCCGCAAAGCAGGCCACAAACGGCAGTTTGAGAAAATTCAGATACAGCACCACCGCCACAAGGGCCTGGCCGATTTTGGGGATGGTGAACTGGATAAAATGCCCGTACATTGCAGGACCTCCGTTCTTTAGTTAGGAGGGAAGAGTTAGGAGTTGAGAGAATTAGAAATGAGCAATGAGAAATTATCCCCCAACTCCTAACTCCTAACTCCTAACTCCTAACTGATATTGTATCACTCGTGCCCGGCAAACTCAACAAACACAACAGGCAGGCTGCCTGCGGGGTTGCGGGCAGCCTGCCTGGAAAAAGCAGGGATAAGTCTTTAGGCAATACCGCATAATTCTAAGTGCCGATACGGCGAGCGAGGTGCGGCAGATGCTAAGCCAAAAGCGCAGATAATACTGGATGCTGCAAAGGTGAGCGCCGCCAGTGGCGGAAACAGCGAACCGAAGCAGGGGCAGCG
>JAXEXE010000029.1:0-18912 GCA_034113565.1 Faecousia sp. | reverse complement strand
TGAGCCGTCTCATTGGCCCGGGACCGTACAGCTGGATGCTGCTGTTTTCCGCGGGAAGAGCGTGGCGGAACAAATCGAAGGAAATCCTCGTTCTGATTGTGCCCATGGCGATTCTGATGATCGGTCTGATTTTTACGCCGATCAACGGGGAATGCCGCTATGCCTATCCGCTGATCGGCATGGCGCCCATTATTCTGACGTGGGCCTGCTGTTCGGGGCAGAAAAGAAACGATCCACAGTCTGAAAATGCGGCAACGGGCGGACAATAACCCGGCCCTGATTACACAGTCTGCAACTGATAAATTGATACCGATTTTAGACAAACGGGAATTGACAATTCCCGCCGCAGCCTGTATAATATCTGCGGAAAACTCAGGTGTTCCACCATGTAAATCCAAAGGCGACTAAAACGTCTTTTGAAAGAAAGGAAAATTGCCATGATTTATAGTGCAGAAGTACAGAATATGTGCTCCGTGGCCAAGGGCGCCTATCACGGCCCCGCTCCCATTCCCGAAGAGGGCAAGTGGGTTCAGGCTAAGGAAATCAAGGACATCAGCGGTTTCACCCACGGTGTGGGCTGGTGCGCACCTCAGCAGGGTGCCTGCAAGCTGACCCTGAATGTGAAGGACGGCATCATTGAAGAGGCTCTGGTGGAGACGCTGGGCTGCTCCGGCATGACCCATTCCGCCGCTATGGCTTCCGAAATTCTCATCGGCAAGACCCTGCTGGAGGCTCTGAACACCGACCTGGTGTGCGACGCCATCAACACCGCCATGCGTGAGCTGTTCCTGCAGATCGTTTACGGCCGCAGCCAGTCTGCGTTCTCTGAGGGCGGTCTCGCCGTTGGCGCTTCTCTGGAGGATCTGGGCAAGGGCCTGCGCAGCCAGGTGGGCACCATGTTCGCCACCCGCGCCAAGGGCCCCCGTTATCTGGAGATGGCAGAGGGCTATGTGACCCGCTGCGCTCTGGACGAGGACAACCTGATCATCGGTTACGAGTTCATCAACCTGGGCAAGATGATGGACTTCATCAAGAAGGGCGACGATGCCAACACCGCTCTGGAGAAGGCCAAGGGTCACTACGGCCGGTTCGAGAACGCGGCTAAGTACATCGATCCCCGCAAGGAATAAGAGGAGGGCGCTAAGATGGCTTTGTTTGAAGGTTACGAGAGAAAAATCGACAAGATCAACGGCGTTCTGGCTCAGTATGGTCTTGCTTCCGTGGAAGAGTGCCGCGAGGTCTGCAAGGCAAAGGGCTTCGACCCCTACGAGATCGTCAAGGGCATTCAGCCCATCTGCTTTGAGGACGCTGCCTGGGCCTACTGCGTGGGCGCTGCCATCGCTCTGAAGAAGGGCGTCAAGACCGCCGCTGAGGCCGCTGAGGCCATCGGCATCGGCCTGCAGGCCTTCTGCATCCCCGGCTCTGTGGCTGAGGACCGCAAGGTTGGTCTGGGCCACGGCAATCTGGGCGCCATGCTGCTGCGGGACGAGACCAAGTGCTTCGCTTTCCTGGCCGGTCACGAGTCCTTTGCCGCCGCCGAGGGCGCCATCGGCATTGCCCGCTCCGCCAACAAGGCCCGTAAGGAGCCCCTGCGGGTCATCCTGAACGGCCTGGGCAAGGACGCCGCCCAGATCATCTCCCGGATCAACGGCTTCACCTATGTGCAGACCAAGTTCGACTACTACACCAGCGAGCTGACCATCGTCAAGGAGTACAAGTACTCCGAGGGCGAGCGGGCCGCTGTCCGCTGCTACGGCGCTGACGATGTCCGCGAGGGCGTCGCCATCATGCACCACGAGGGCGTGGACGTTTCCATCACTGGCAACTCCACCAACCCCACCCGCTTCCAGCATCCTGTGGCCGGCACCTACAAGAAAGAGTGCATCGAGCAGGGCAAGAAGTATTTCTCTGTGGCTTCCGGCGGCGGCACGGGTCGTACCCTGCACCCCGATAACATGGCTGCCGGCCCCGCTTCCTACGGCATGACCGACACCATGGGCCGTATGCACTCCGACGCCCAGTTCGCCGGCTCCTCCTCCGTCCCCGCTCACGTGGAAATGATGGGCTTCCTGGGCATGGGCAACAACCCCATGGTCGGCGCCACCGTTTCCGTCGCTGTGGCTGTTGAGGAAAGCCTGAAGTAAGAGGGAAAACCTCTTGATTTTGGACCCAAAAAGTTCAAAGTCTCGAATATCGCAAAAATGAAAAGGGAAGCACGTCGTACCCCGTAAAAAAGGGTAGGATGTGCTTCCTGTTTTTGCGTTTTCAGGCTGGTTGGAGGAAAAAACAGGCGTTCACAAAAGGAAGAAGATGCTCCGTACAGGACAAACAGATAACTACGGTTTTTACGATATCAACCGATGCTTCCCAAAGAAGGTGAATGCGTTCATTTCGGGAACGGTTTGCAGCTGCTGACTATCCTGAGACCAGCGGGTCAAATTTTTATTGAAGCCACAGGAAAAATGCGGGAATTTGTCTCACCTTTGTCACACCTTTGTCACACCTTCTGTTGTATAATGTTATCAACTGTAAATTCTTAAAGTGAGGGTACTCTGCCCTGACTGCGGATTGAACACAGAATCTGCCGACGGAGGCCCAATATGGATACGCGCGGCACATCGGCGAAAGGCTGACAGACAAGGAGGGGATTGACGGTGTGCAATATGGATGATCGGAAACAGGCCGCTTCGGACGGCCTTGGGGCATTCGCGGAGAGAATAAAGAAAAGCGACCTGTGGAAGCGGGGAATTTCTCTGTTCCTCGCCTGCGTCATGGTGGTTTCCGCACTGCCTTTGCAGGTCTTTTCCGAGGAAGAGCAGCCCCAGACAACGGAGCAGACGGAACAGGTCACGGAAACAACCGTGGAGCCGACTACGGAAACAACCGTGGAGCCGACTGCGGAAACAACTGCGGAGCCGACTGCGGAATCCACCACGGAATCGACGGTGGAATCCACTACGGAATCGACCACGGATTCAACCACGGAAGCGACAACGGAAGCGCCCACGGAAAATCCGCCCTCTGAGGAACCTTCTCAGCCCGAAATCCGGGCGGCGGAAGATATCACCAACCATGTGGAGCTTGCTCTGGAAAACTGGTGGTACGCGTCTAAGGACCAGCGCGCCGAAGCGGATGCAAATCGCAATGTGGATTTCAGCGCGTACGCGTGGGAGGAAAACGCACAGGCTGGCATGACGCTCCGGTTCCGTGCGGAAGCGGTGGCGGGCGACTGGTTCAGCGTCACGTTCCCGGAAGCGTTCGCGGAGCTTGGGCTTGCGCAGACGTATTCCTGCCCGGATTGGATACGCTGTGAGGTCAAGGCGCTGGATGCGCCGGATACCGGCACCAGGCTGACGGTTCATTTCCTGACGGAAGGCGTCTATGAACAGAAGATTCCGCTGAAAACCCGGCTGACTGGGGACGCCGAAAGATTGTCGGTGCTGCTCCGCAATGACGGCGTTCACCCGGCGTATACCCTGGTCATGCCCACTTTGCGGGATGATGGGATTCCCCTGGCCCTGGCGGAGGGAATCGCTCTGCCGGATGGGGACGGGTCAACACAGAAGATCACCATTTCCGGAAAAATCGGCTTCCAGGAGCTGGACGGACAGTCCGGCATCAGCTGGACAGACCTGCTGCGCCCCAAGGTGTTCGGTCAGCACATTCAGCTGACGGCGTATTATGAGGGCGGGCAGCAGGTATACAAGACGCAGGACGATCTGCCCCAGGGGGAGTGCTATCTGGGCCTGACCCATAACGGCGACGGCACTGCGGACTTCCTGATCTACAACGTTCCCACCAGTGTGACGGCTGAGGATGGGCCGCACGAGGTTACGCACTATACGCTAAAAATCATAGAGGACGAAGAAAAGCTGCCCTACTATGAGACAAACGAGGTTACTGTCAACCCGAACGGTGGAAACCTGACCTCCGATCCGCTGACCATGAGCGTTCGGTACCATACCTTGACGCTGAATCCGACGGTGAACGTGCCGGAAGGCGCGGGCGCGGCTTTTCAGATGAACGCCAAATTTACAAATGGACTGGGGAACGATACGAAAGTTTCGGAGAAGACAGCTGCGTTTATCGTACGGGATGGCGCACCCTCGGAGATTCGTGTGCCTGTGGGAATCGATTTTGAGGTGACTCAGTCGGCGGCTTCCGGCTATGAACTGTCCCCGACCTATACGCTTGTAAAGTCGGATGGTTCTGAAACAACAAATTCCGGCTCCGCCTCCGGTAAAATGGACGGGGACTACGCGGTTACCACTCTGAACTATTTGAAGAACCGGCAGTACCGTTTTACGGTGAACTGGAAGGATAACGGCATCGGCCGTCCCGATCTTACGGCAGCCGACTTCAGACTGCTGTATAGAGTATCCGATAGCGAAGACAGCTGGCAGACGCTTGACGCGTCCGCAGAGCTGTCGTGGAACCCATCGACGGGGGAGTGCGTCCTCAGCGGCCTGCCGACTACCATCGGTGAGAACCATGCCCCCATCGATATTCGGGTCGAACCGAAAGAACTGGATGGCTACACCGCAACGGAAACATACGACGGAAACGGACGGCTGACCAGTGTTACTTACGAGAAAACCCTTACCTTCCAGGCGAAAATTGACTGGAAGGACGGCAATCATCCGGACAGGCCACAGGAGATTCCGCTGACCCTTTACCGTAAGACAGAAGCTGGGGAGCCGTATGCGGTCATGACGCTGCATCCGAACAGCAATTCCATCGAAATTCCAAATCTTTCCCAGTATGACGACAATGGCAGCGAATACGAGTATTATCTGGTAGCCGGTGATCTGACAGGCTACAAGGCATACTATAACAATAACGGAACCAACTTTGCCAACGATCCTGATGTGTGCCATAACGGCGGTACCGTTGTTTTGCGCAGATCGGGGCAGGCTGAATTCAGCGCAACGAAATATTGGCGCGATGCGTCCGGCGAGCCCCGCCCGACCGCGACGGTGACGCTGTGGCGGTACCCGAAAGCCCAGGCGGAGAGCATCGATGACGCGTACAAGGCAGGCCAGGCTGCTATCGTGATTTACCGCAACGGCGATACGGATGTTCTGCTTCAGTATCAGCTGTCCGGCGACAATGGAGAAACAATCCGTTTCGATCATACCACCGTGCAGGGCTTGCCAGAAAATTTCAAACTGCCCGCCTACGACGAGCAGGGCAATCCCTACGTCTATTTCGTCCGGGAGACGGTTGACTCCGACAACTATGAGATTCAGTATTCCGGCGATCAGACCCAGGGAATCGCCAACGGCGGCACCATCACCAATGTCCGCCGGGAAAAGGCGCTGGTCACCGTTTCCAAGGTGTGGCGGTGCCCTTCCGATTTGCAGGTCATTGCGGGGGCTTCCGTCCGAATGCGCATCTGGGCGCCGCTGGCGGAGGAACCCGATGGGGCATACCACGAACTGACGGTGTACAATCCGGCGGAAAACTCCTATGCGGTGCTGACCGGCGAAGACAAGGATACCGCGCAGACGATCGTCGGCTTTACCGGCACCGTTGCCGCGCAGGATAAGGGCTTCTACGTCAATATCTATGACGAAGAAGGCCGCCTGTTTGACATGGAGAAGGCGGAGATTCGGGAGACGATTCTCTCGGAGGACGGAGCTTCTGTTGCAGCCGATCCGGATGGGAAATTCCAGTT
Source organism: Faecousia sp. (assembly GCA_034113565.1). Taxonomy (GTDB): domain Bacteria; phylum Bacillota; class Clostridia; order Oscillospirales; family Oscillospiraceae; genus Faecousia. Next base: position 13,235 of record JAXEXE010000029.1, on the reverse strand, counting down.
CAATGGTAACGATTTTCAGGCGGAAACCAGCTATAAGGGTATGCTGTCCTCCGGCGGGACCAAGGAATACCAGTACCGGCAGACCAACACCATTACCGGCAAACGAACCTACCAGTTGGAGAAGGTCTGGGATCAGTCTGTCGATGCGGGGACATTTGCCAATGTCACCAAGGTGAATTTTGCCCTTCAGCGCCGCAGCACCAAGGACGGCTCCACATCGGTGACATTGCCGGAAACCTATTCCATCGAATGCGGTACCGGCAGAACGTGGACCAGCCTGATTGAGGACCTTGACAAATACGACTCTGAGGGCTATGCCTATCAGTACGACGCCACCGAGGTTAGCGTCACCGTGATAAACAGCGAAGGGAAGGAAGAAACAATCCCGCTGAACAGCACAGGCTGGATCGCTACCCATTACCGGAACGAGAACGGCACCAAAGTGGTCAACTCTGTCTCAGGCGGTTCTGTCCCCATCATTACCATTTCCAAAGCGTGGAACGACAACGGCGATGTGTATGAGCGCAAGGCCGTCACCGTTCGCATTTTCCGTAAGACCGCGCTTGCGGAAGCCTTGGGGAGCAGGACAGGGGAGGTCTCCCTGGATTCTCTGGGCTCCCTGCCCTATGTGGATCATACCTTCCGCGAAAATAACTGGTGGACATTGGTAAGTGTGCCCACCCTGAATGAAAAACTGGGCGGCAGCAGCGCGGGGGATTACCTCGTGCTGGAATATCTGGTGGGCAGCGCCCAAAAAGACGGCGCGCAGTCCGCGGTATATTCTGCCGAGGCTCTGCGGAATGCGTGCAGCGGCAGTACCAACTCTGTCACCGGAACGGTGTACAACAGCAGCCGCCAGTATACCGCCACCGCAGTGACAGAGGGGAACAACCGCGTGTTTCTGACCAATACCCGCGCCGGTCAGGTCACTTTTTCTGTGACCAAGACCTGGAAGGATGAGGGAGAGGGACGCCCGGATTGCATCCAATTCCAGGTGTATCAGGACGGCGTGCCCTATCAGAACGAAACCAGCGGCGCGGCGCTCACCGTAGAGGGAGCGGAGTGGGACCCTGCCACCGGCATTCTGACGGTGCGCAAAACCGAAGCCAACGCCGCGGCGGCAACGTGGACGCTTCAGCTGAAAGATCTGCCCATGTTCACCGACGCAGGCGTTCCTCACACCTACAATCTGGAGGAAGCGGGAGCACTTGATAACTACATTTCCACCAAGGAACCTGTGGAATTTGTGCAGTCTGCGCAGAGACCGGATTGCCTGACCTATCAGTACTCCTTTATCAACACGATTACCGGTACGATCAGCCATACGGCCTATAAGGTCTGGAAGGATCAGGCAACCAGAGGCGACGACCGTCCCGACCTGTACATGACCCTGTATCGCTACCTGAAAAAAGACGAAGCTACCGTTGATCGTGAGAAGCTGGAGCCCTTCATCGATTACAAGGATCAGCTGTGGACGGCAAATGCCGTTGCAGGGGGGAAGACCTATGACTGGAAGATCACCGCTACCGGTCTGCCCCAGTACAGCGATCAGGGAGAAGAGTATGTCTACTTCTTCCGGGAGAGCATGAATAACGACGGCGTGAACGCCTACGGCGTTTATCAGTTGTCGGAAAGCACAATGACGGAGCCGACCGGCGAGACCAGCCAGGTTTTTGCCAACACGCTGACCGATACCATGACGATCAAAGGCGCCAAGGTCTGGACCGGTCTGGAAGGCTACCAGACGGCGAAGGGCGACCTGCCGAATCCCAAAATCGAACTGTACCGCTCACTGAGACAGGTGGAGCTTCAGGGAAAGACGAATGAGGAAATTGCGGAAATGGTTTCCGATGGAACCATCACCCTGGTCAATACCACGTTCCTGAACGAAGCGAAGAACGCCTACGCATTCCCCTACAGCAAAATGACGCAGGCGGACATTGCTGACGCGGTGTCCAAGGGGTATCTGGTGGAAACGAAGCAGGGCAGCTATGAGCTGCCAAAGTTTGACGCGGAAGGCAGACGGTACATTTACACCCTGCGGGAAACCATGGATAATGAAACGGCGGATATTCTGTACACGAAAATCTCCGCCAGCGGTCTGCTGACCAATCACTTCCGGGAGAATGTGAACCGGCGCTCGATTGCGGTGACCAAGACCTGGGTGAACAGACCGGAAGGGGAGCGTGTCTACCCCTCTGTTACCTATACCCTGTACCGCTATGCGCGTGATACCGACGGGGAAGAGACAGAGCCTGTTGAGCTGGAGAAGGTTCAAATCTCTGCGGCTACAGTCAAGGCAAATGCCGAACTGGTTGTTGCGGAAGGGGCGGAACGGCTGCCCCTGTGGACGTTTGAAGACCTTCTGATTTACTCCCCCACCGGCAAGCCCTATTCCTATTATGTAACGGAATCCTATGGTGAGAGCGGCTCCTCTTTTGGCTATACCATTTCCTATCAGGACGAGGAGGGCATTGAGCCCGGTTATGAAAATAACAACCGCAGCGATGTCATCAGCATTCCGGAAAACGCCCTTCAGGTGCATGAGGAACCGATTGTAACGAAGGTCGGCACCACCAACACCTTTGACTCCGGAGAAATCAGAATTGCAGGCAGTAAGGTCTGGGACGACTACGGCAACAGCGCTGACATCTACGGCGGCCGGCCGGACAGTATTACCATTACGCTCACCCGCCGCACCGCCAGCGAGACGGGGCAGGATAATGCGGTGGGTTCGGAACAGATTACTTTTACCGATCAGGTGAGCACTGACCAGCCGTATATTGTCTGGGACAAGCCGGAGAACAGCAGCGTTTGGACCTACACGATTTACAATCTGGAGCAGTACGCCCCCAACGGAAAGCCCTATCTTTACGTCGTCACCGAGGTGATTGACGAATCGAAACTGGAAAATACAGCCTACGGACAGGATAACCAGTCGGTTCAGGCCAGCGCGAAGGACGCACAGAATGGCGTCCTGAAGATGGCTGCCTTGACCAACCGCTTCACCGGTACCTACGAGGTCCGCAAGAACTGGATGGACGGCAACAACAAGTACGGCCTGCGCCCTGAAAGCGTGACGGTTGTGCTTCAGCGCTCCGATGATGATGGAAAAACGTGGCGAGACATTCCGTGGGATAACAGCCTGAAAACGCTGCCCTGCGCGAACCCTAAGAGTGAAAATCCCGTTGTTTCCATCAAGCTTACGTCAGGCAATGTCATTCAGAATACGAAGGGCAACTCCTGGGTGTACACCTTCACCAACCTGCCGACGCAGGATAAGAACGGCTATAAATGGAAGTACCGCGGTATCGAAACCGAGATTGGCGGCGTAGAAGTCAATGAAGAAAACGTGGCGGGCGCGTATACCAGATCCTACCCCACGCAGGATGCCACCAGAACCGTGATTCAGAACAAGCTGGAATCCACCTCTCTGTATGTGAAGAAGGTCTGGCAGGATGACAGCGGAAATAAGTACGATTCCCGCCCGGAGAGCCTTACCTTCTACCTGCAAATGCGGGGCATCGTTCAGAATGACCAGACCGACGCTCCCGGGGAGGGAGAAGGAGATGGCGAGCTGACCGATTGGAAGAATGTCATTCAGGCCGACGGCAGTCCCTACACTTTCACCCTTACCAAGGCGGACGGCTGGGAGACGACTCTGCAGGACCTTCCTGTTGCCACGGTGGGTGCGAACGGAAAAACCTATTACACGCTGTACTTCCGCGCCGTAGAGAAGCATGCGGATGATACTGAGGACGAGAAGGGCAATCGGGTCCTTGGCAAGAAGGTTTTGGGCGCACAGAACTATGAGGATACGACAAACTATGTTCTCGAATCTCCGGACCATATCTACAACAAAGATCTGAGCCGGAACGAAAGCACCATCACCAATCGGCTGATTTGGGATACCGACGTTACGGTCAACAAGACATGGTACCGTCAGCCCGGCCCCCTTGCCAGGGCGACCTTCGAGCTGCTGTACAAAACGAAGGATGCGTCGGACTGGCATTGCTATGGCGGCACGGAGATTCCGGCGAATGAGGATTGGAGCGGGCATACCGCTGCCGGCGGATGCATGCTCAAGACCATGACGAGCATGACGCCGGGAGAAGACGTTCGTGTCTGGAGCAAGGTCCCGAAATACGACCGGGAAGGCAATGAACTGGAATACACCGTGGTGGAGCATCCCCTGCCCGGGTACAAAATTGAGGGCGGCGCCGATGCAGAGGAACCGCAACAGCCGGTCTCCCTCTTCCGCGCGTTCCTGAATCTGCTCAGCGTCAATGAGGCCGCCACAGCCGAATATCAACCCGGCAGCAACTTCTCTTTCACCAATATTGAACTGCAGCACTATACCGTGCAGAAAATCTGGAAGAATTCAGCGGATGGGCAGGACGGAAACGGCAAGTATTCCGCCACCTTCCAGCTTCAGCAGCAGATAGAGGGCAGCAGCGATTGGACGGATGTTACCGGAGCGATCTATACACTTACCTCGGACGTTGCGAACGACGATACCCAATCCTATACCTGGAACAGTCTCCCCAAGTATACTTCCGAAGGCAAACAGATTACCTATCGGGCCGTGGAAACCAAAATCAACGGCGTGGACGTGTCGGGGAATTCCCACGCGGCGGATGTAAACGGCTATAGTAGCGGCTCCTATATCGTGACCTACCAGTACAGCGGAGCGCAGGAACCTGCCTTCGCGGGCACCAAAACCGTCGCCACCAACCGCATGGTCTACGGCTTTGTCAACCTGAGCAAAAAAGCGGCGTATCTGGCGGCCGAGGGCATTACAGCGGCTGGCGATCCGCAAACAGGCAAACCATTGGCGGGCGTAGAGTTTGACATCTATTCGGGCGATTCGAAATACGTATCCGGCGTTCTGACCGATGCGGACGGCAACCTGATTTGCACGGACGGTAAGTATGGCGCCGAGCAGAAGTATCTGGTAGCGGGCACCTACACGCTGAAGGAAGTCAGCACCAACGATGGTTACAGCGTCTGGAAAAACGGCGTGACCTTTACCGTGGGCGTCAGCGGAAACACCGGCGAGCACGGCACGGCGTGGATCCGCACCACCGGAACGGTCATTTTGGGCCTGAATGTGGAATACAAGGAAGCAAGCGGTAAAAACCATCCCAGCTTTGGAGATGACTGCACGCCGGCGACGGATTTCGATGCCCCTGCCTACAATCTGGAAAGCCGCGGCATCATTCGTTTCACCAAGACCGGGCCGATTGTGAATGAGCGGTATACCCCTCTGGATACCCACCCCGGTGCATCCGGTGAGTCCGAGACTTATTTCGGTGTTTACCTGGATGCAGCCTGCAAGGATCAGATCGCGGGTATGAGGGCGGATACTTCCGGAACTACCATGGTTCTGACCACGCTGGCTCAGGATGGAAGTACGGATAGGGAGAAAGAATTCCTCGCCAAAAACACCGGTAAGAATGCTGGCAGCATTCCCTACCTCCGTGTGGAGACCAACGGTCAGCTCACCCTTCTTTCCGGCACCTACTACATTCAGGAGGAGATTGCCCCTCCCGGCTACAAGCTGGATACCACGGTTCGTACCGTCACAGTTCCCAAACTGACGGAAACGGAGATCGACGCGGATCTGACTGAGGTCTATACCAGCAATGTCGCGCAGATCGAAGGACTATCCGGGAACCGATGGCCCAACACGCCCAACCAGCTGACCCTTTACAAGCGGGATCAGTACGGAAGAATCGTTAATTTGGGTGAGAATGGCTGCTTGGAACTTACCGTCAGCGCAGGAGACTTCCCGACCGGCGGGAACACCATCCGCCTGTATCAGAACGACACGACCCCCGCGAAAAAAGCGAACGGCGCCGCCTTTGACCGAGACAACATCTCCTACGATTCGGCTGCTGGCAGCTGGACAATCAAGGGCCTGTTCGATATCGGCAAGACCTACACCATCAGCGAACCGGGTGACAGCGTCCCTGCCAACAACATTCAGGCCAAGGCTTTTGCCTTTACCATGGGGGAGGATGGAACGATCACTGTTACCTCTCCTGACGCGGAAAGCAAGGATCATCCGCTGTCAGTCGCCGGAAATGACTATAAGAACTACTACAACTCGGACGCCAATAACAACGTAGTGGTTCTGCGGGACGTTGCCCGGTATCTGAAGGACGTGGCGCTGAAGAAGATTGTCGCGGGAGCAGAATCGGAAACGCCCATTCAGTACATCTCCTTTACGCTCTGGAAGCTGGACGAAGGCTTATGGAAACCGGTTTTGGAGGATGGAAAACGCCTGACCACCAATGCAGAGGGAATGATTCAGCTTTCCGACTCGGATGAGGGCATCAAAAACCTGATTACCGGGTGCGATCTGCGGTTCGGTCTGGATGTGGGCGAATACTACTTCGAGGAAATCGAGCAGGGCGCGTCGGATATCTACCGTCTGGTGGATAAGGTGTACTTTACCATTACGCCCAAGGACTATGAAACGCCACCGGCGAATTATGACGACTACGCGCAGGTAACGTTTACAACCACATCAGAGGTCTCGCAATCCGGCGAAAAGACGGGCGTTGTCAGCAACACGCCTGTGACCCAAAAGCCCAAGACCCTCGTGCTGCAGAAGGTGAATGGCGATAACGAACCGCTTACCGGCGCGCAGTTCACCCTGACCTACACCTCCCAAAACCACGGACAGGATGGCGCGCAGGTTTCGGAGGAAATCCAGTGCCAAACGGTCAATGGCGAGCTGAAAACCATGGATGGGAAGCGGGTATCTATTTCCAGAAAGGGCACCTATGTGCTCAAGGAAACCAAGGCGCCGGATGGCTATATGACGCCTACGGACGCCAATGGGAATCCGATCGAGCTGGTGACCTTCCAGGTGGTGGACAGCAGAGACGCGCAGGATAACAGGACAATTCTGGTTGGTAAAGTGGAAAGCAGTCTGGTGTCCAATGTGTCCGTCACAAAGTATGCGGATGAAGAGGATCAATCCCTGAACCTCACCGTTAAGAACGAAAAGACGGCTGTCTCCGTTGCAAAGGGGAACGACATTGTAAGCGGCACCAAGACCTGTGACCAGACGGATGTGAACGGCGAAGCCCTCTCCGGTGCGGAACTGAAAATTTATCAGGGAACGGAGATGACAGGTACCGCAGTTGCAAGCTGGATTTCCACGGAAAGCGATTATCCGCTTCTCCGCGGAACCCTGAAGGAAAACACCATCTACACCCTCTGTGAAACGAAGGCTCCCGTCGGCTATCTGAAAGCGAAACCGATTTACTTCAAGCTGTTCGGCACCGCCACAACGGGAGAAGGGGAAAACAAAACTGTTGTTTCCCAGCTCTATGTCTGGACGGGCGAGGGTGCACCCGCACGGGAAGGCGAGTGGAGCAAAACCACGAACCTCAATGACACCGTGCTGACCATGGTAGATGAAGCCATCATCGCCCCGGTGGATTTGCGGAAGGTAGTAGGGGATGCGGCTTCCGGCTGCACAGCCCTGCCCGGCGCTGAATTTAAAGTCAGGTCTTTGGATGGGGAAGGCACAGACCTTGGCACTGCCGTCACCGATTCCACTGGACATCTGGTGTGGAAAACCATCGACAACCCCAACGGCCTGATCTTCCATTCCAGCGGCAAACGCGTTACGAGCGGGACGGATTCTTCTGAAACCATCATCCTCCAGCAAAATACGCGCGGCTATCGGTTCACGGAAATCTACGCCCCGGACAATGCCTATAATGACGGCAGAAGCTATGAGGTGCAGATTACCGGGGATCACTACGACGCCTACCGGACAGGACCCAAGACCTATGACTCCGGGAAATATGTCAACATTGCTGCGGAAGATCAGACTGCGTTGACGGACAGGAGAAATGATGCCGAAGCACCTGCCGCAGTAAACAAGCCCTATCATTCCACCGTGACCCTCCACAAGTATGACGCTGATGAAGAGGCGAACAAGGCGGCGATTCCCAATACACAGTTTACTCTCTATCACGCTACGCTCACCAATGGAATATGGACAGAAGGAAGTTCGGTTGGCAGCTTCATCACGGATGATGACGGCAATCTCTCCATTGAAATCCATAATAAGGGACATTACATTCTGAAAGAGACCCAGGCAGCCGCCGGCTACAATCTGGACAGCGGCAACAAGTTTACGTTTACCCTGATTGACGGTCCCGCGCAGGACGTTGACAATCACGCCCCGTACTGCTACGACGGCACGGCGAAATTGACGGTTGATCACAACGGCGTTCCCAATTCCCGTATCAAGGGCACCGTGACCCTGACCAAGCAGGATGCCGGCACCGGAGAGAAGCTGAATGGGGTCATCTATACCCTGAGCAGAACGGGTAAACCGGCAGAAAAGTACTTGCTGCGTACGCCCAAGGACGTGACTACCGGAAAGACCTACACGGCGTATCAGGAAGAAGACGGCACGTGGAAGTGGCGTGAGGAGGACGGCATGACCGGCGTGCTCACAGTCAAGGGCCTGAACTGGGGCGAATACAAGCTGGTGGAAAAAACGGCGCTTTCCGGCTATGTGCTATCCGCCCGGGAGTACCCGTTCACCATCTCAAATCAGATTGACAAGGTGTCTCTGGGAGAGAATGGAATCATTGACAATTCCAAAAATCAGGTGACCTTCCACAAGACCGACAATGCCGAGACGCCTAAGAATCTGGCTGGCGCGGTGTTTGAGGTGCACGAGGGCGGTACCCACAGTGAAAGCTGTCAGGCTGTGCTCTTCTATGCTTCGGCGGACGCAACGGAAACCGTTAATACCGTCACTTCCGGTGCTGACGGAACCGTCACCATCTACGGTCTGCCGACGGACAACAGGGACACGCCCAAAACCTATCATCTGGTGGAAAACACCGCCCCCAAGGGTTACAAAATCGCAGACCCGGTAACCTTCACCATCGACCGGTACGGAAAGGTACGGCTTGGAGTCGAGGAAGTGACAGAGGTTCCGATGCAGGACGCCCCCATTGCGCTTTCCGTCGAGAAGGTCGGCGAGGACACCGGCACGAAGCTTCCCGGCGCGGAGTTCACCCTGACGGATATCTGCACGGATGCTTGTGTCCACAAACTGGCAAATGACGCGCTTTCGGAGACCGTCACCACCGGTGAGGACGGGAAGGGGAAGATCCCCATTGAACGCGTCATTGCGGGGCACACCTACCGGCTGACAGAAACCAAGGCCCCGGATGGCTACGAATGCACGGCGGAGATTACCTTCTCCGTCAACCCCAACGGTACGGCGAATCTGCTCACCACCACCGGCGGCAAAACGGAGGCTACCCTGGATTCCACGGGAACGAGCTTCACCGTCAGCAACGAGAAGATACGACTGACGCTGAAAAAGGTGGATTATGATGATCCCACTATCGTTATGAAGGATGTTTCCTTTACGCTGACGCCTACGGAGGGTTCCTCCTTCTGCGGTGGGACAACAGAACCGATTTCCCTGACAACGGATGCTAGCGGTCAGATTACCATTCCCGAGGACCGTCTGAAGCATGACAATTCCTACCTTCTGACGGAGCAGGACCCCACGGATCTCTATCCCTATTACCGATACTCCGGCAAGGAAACGATCACCTTCCGGGTAGAGAAGAATGGAACCCTGACCATCACCGGTGAAAACGCCATGTTTACGCTGACGGAAAATGAAGCGGTTCCCGTCATTCAGGTCACCAACCAGCAGATCAGCTTGTCCATTACCAAGGTGGATCAGGCGAGCGGTCAGGCTCTGGAAGGCGTGGGGCTGAAGCTGAGCAAGCTGGGCGACGGCACATGGACGCAGGTGGACGAATGGACAACCACCACCGAGACCAAAGTGTTCCGGGATGCTACCTTCACCTCCGGCACCTACCTGCTGGAAGAGACGACCACTCCGGAGGGCTATAACTCCATCGCCGCCCCGCTGACCTTCACCATTGACCCGGCAGGTAACATTACGCAGGCAAAGGTCGGGGAGGAGAACTGGGAAGACCTGACGAAGACAAACAGGAACTTCACAATCACCCAGAATCCCGCGGACAGCACGCCCGGCGGCATCGCTCTGACAGTGGTCAATGCCAAGGCTTCGAATCTGAAGATCATCAAGACGGAAAAGGGTTCGACTCAGGTTCTTCCCGGCGTAGAGTTCCGTCTGGACTATCTGGATGGTCCCCACGACCCGGTGACAAAGATCACCGACGCAAATGGCGTTGCCATCTTTGAGAACCTGCCGGACGGGCATTACCGGGTGACGGAAGTGAAGACGGTCACCGGCTATAATCTGCTCAGCGCGCCGCTGGAGATTACCATTTACCGCAACAGCGAGGTCTATACGGCGCAATACGGTTCAACGGAAACCAGCCTGACCCGGGATCCCGGCACGGATACCATCTTCCTGCCGGTGACCAATCAGAAGGGGCTGGTGCTTCCCGCTACCGGTACCACAACGCCTCAGCTTCCCAAATCGATTCTGATGTTCACGGCGATTCTGGAAGGCCTGGTGCTGTACTTCTATCAAACCCGCGGCGGACGCCGCAAAAAGAAAACGGCATAACAGGCCGCCTCCATGCTGCTTCCCGTGTTCCGGGAAGCAGCAGAAACCGGGAGAAAGAAAGGAAGAGCAATCCATGAAAGTGAACAAAGCGCATTCCAGAAGGAGCCTTTCGCTGCTGCTGACGCTGGTTCTGCTGCTGACGTTTCTGTCCGGGGTGGCAGTCGCCTCCGCGGAGGAGGAAGTGGATTTTGCGGTGATCGATCCGACAAAGACAGGCTCCATCACCGTCACCAAGTATGCAACCAAGTATAGTGCAACGAATTCAAATCCCCCCAAGGGCGAAGCCCCCGGTACCAGCGGGGACGTGGGCAGCATTGACAGCGGCTATGAGCCGCTGGGCGGCGCGGTTTTCAAGCTGTTCAAAATCGCGGACGCGAATGCTGTGATGGACTATTATAACGGCACCAGCATCGATACCTATGATGTCAGCGGCTTTGTGTATGACGAAGCCGCCGGCACGGCAACCTACAATGACACCGCGGTTTCTGCCGCATGGAAAGGAACCACCGCGGCAAATGGCACCTATGTCTTTGAGGGCTTGCCCGTGGGCATCTATGTGCTGAAGGAGGTCACCGCCCCCGACCAGATCACCGCCCCGCTGGCGGAAACCTGCCTGATTTCCATTCCCATGGTCAATACCGCAATCAGCGACAATAACGGCAGAGCCCAGTGGCTGTACAATATCCATGTCTATCCCAAGAACCATGCTGCTACCGGCAATGTCACCCTGAACAAGGTCGACCAGAACGGAAACGCACTGAAAGATGTAACGTTCCGGCTGTTCGCCTAAAAACTGGATGCTGACGGAAAAGTAACCGGCGGCTGGAAAACGATTACTGCCACAACTGCCAATGGCGGTGTGGAAACCAACCTGACGCTGCAAACGGGCAGTACCGGAGAACTGAAACTCGAGAATCTGCCCGCCAACCTCCGCGGCACCCAGTACAAGCTGGTGGAGGTATATACCCCCGAAATTTCTCCGGAGGGCTATATCATCAATCCCAATCCCCTGTATTTCAAGGTGAATGCGGACAACACCGTTTCCTGGAACGCTTCCTCCGGGGATGTAAACGGCTGCAATAATGAAAACACCGGCGTTGTGGGAACTCCCACGGTTTCCGCCAACACGCTGACCATCACGCTTCGCAATGAAATTCCGTCTCTTACCAAGCGGGTGCGCCAGAACGGCGGCGATGACTGGCTGACAGATGAGCAGTACCGTCTGGACGATACCATTGTCTACAAGCTGACGGCCTATGTACCGAACAACATCGGGGAACTGGACACTTTCACCATTAAGGATGTGCCGGATGTTGGCCTTGCAGATAATACAGATAAGGCTTCGTTTACGGTAACCTGCGGCAAAACGGCGCTGGACGGCGGCGATTTCGATGTAACTGCGGTAGCTGCCACGGGGACGACCGGCAAAGGCTTCCTCTTTACCCTCACCGATTCCGGAAAGACGAAGGCGGCGGGCAAGACGCTGGAAATCCAGTATCAGGCCCATTTTACCGCCAAGGCAGTCATTCAGGGAGAGGGCAACGACAATACCGCGATTCTGACCTATTCCCCACAGGCAAATCCTGTCATCGTGGGGGACGTGCCTGCGGAGAGCGCGGCCAGCGGCTACATCATCACCGACCACGCTCGGGTGTACACCTACCAGTTCCGGATCACGAAGTATAAGGACAGTGTAAACGACGGAAACGAGATTGGCGGCGTCCAGTTTAAGCTGCTGGATTCCGTTAAGACTGCCACAACGAAGGAGAACGTCCTGAATGTGGTGAAGGTGCGTGACGGCGTGTACCGTCTTGCACTGGCTGGGGAAACCACAGGTACGACGAATCTCCTGACCACGAAAAGCGATGGCACCATCCTGATTCAGGGCCTGGAAAACGGCACCTACTATCTGAAGGAAACCAAGACCATCGCGAATTATAACCTTTTGAGCAAGCCCTTTGAATTCCAGGTGAATGTCTCCAGAACGACCAGCTGGACAAAGGACGGCAGCTTTACGTCCACAGGCAGCATCGTGAAGACCCACAATACAACGACCTACACGCCGACCGATCCCACAGGAACGGCAACGATCGTCAACAAGAAGGGCTTCACCCTGCCGCAGACCGGCTCTATGGGCTACCTTCTGTTCTGCACCGTGGGCGTTGTCCTGATCGGCGGCGGCGCCATGCTGCTGTTCGGCGGGCGGAAGAAGAAAATCCGCTGAGAATTTTCTTGGGCAACACCGCGCAATGGGAGCTGCGGGCTTCAGCGGATTTTTTCCCCATTATGCAGTGATGCCCTTGAAAAACCACGGAATTTGTGATAGCTTCACAGTGGTGAAGCAATAAGCCGAAACGGACGCGGCGCCCACCGGTGCCGTGTCCGTTTCCCATTCGCTTTAATACCAACTCTTGATTAAAAACTTTAATTCTTTCTGGCCCGAATTGCTCCAGAATGCGTTATCTTCCTTGCTGGGCGTCAGCCCAGCGGCGTCATCTGCCTTTTCTGGCACAATTCATTCTCGGAAAGCTTTTAAGGCAATACCGTATAAATGCCACAATCCGCATTATACAACAGGTGCCGAATAAAAACTGTGGATAACATCCGAATTTTTTGTCCGCAAAGGCGCACTGACTCAAGCTGCCAGACAGGGTCTGTCAGCCAGAATCAG
>JAXEXE010000028.1:0-14499 GCA_034113565.1 Faecousia sp. | reverse complement strand
TTCACCCTGACCACCAACGGCGTGCTGGTGGACGATGACGTGATTGAATGGGCGAACAAGGAATGCAGCAATGTGGTGCTGAGTCTGGACGGCCGGAAGGAAGTCCACGACCGGTTCCGGGTGGACTACGCCGGCAACGGCAGCTGGGAGCGGATCGTCCCCAGGTTTCAGAAGTTAGTGGCTGCCCGGGGCGGAAAGAACTATTACATGCGGGGCACCTTTACCCACGCAAACCCCGATTTTCTCAAGGACATACAGCAGATGCTGGACCTGGGCTTCACGGAGCTGAGCATGGAGCCGGTGGTCTGCGCCGCGGGGGACCCCTCCGCTCTGACGGAGGAAGATTTGCCCATCGTCATGGAGCAGTACGAAAAGCTGGCGGAACTGATGCTGGAACGGGACAGGGAAGGCAGGCCCTTCACCTTCTACCATTATATGATCGACCTCACCGGCGGCCCCTGCATCTACAAGCGGATTTCCGGCTGCGGCAGCGGCACGGAGTACATGGCGGTGACCCCCTGGGGCGACCTGTACCCCTGCCATCAGTTCGTGGGGGAGGAGCGGTTCCGGCTGGGCAATATCTGGGACGGGGTGACCAACACCGAGGTGCAGGGCGAGTTCGCCGCCTGCAACGTCTACGCCCACCCCGAATGCCGGGACTGCTGGGCACGGCTCTACTGCTCCGGCGGCTGCGCGGCAAACGCCTATCATGCCACCGGCAGCGTCACCGGTGTCTACGAATACGGCTGCAAGCTGTTCCGCAAGCGCATGGAGTGCGCCATCATGGTAGCCGTGGCCCGGGCATTGGGGGAATAAATGGACACACCCATCTGTGATTTTGCCCGGGATTACGGGTCAAAAGACAACATCCGCCTGCATATGCCGGGACATAAGGGGAAAAACCAGCTTGGCGTGGAACATCTGGATATCACGGAAATCGACGGGGCAGACAGCTTGTACGAGGCCAGTGGCATCATCCAAAAAAGCGAGGAAAACGCAAGCCGTCTGTTCGGCTGCCCCACGTTTTATTCCACGGAAGGTTCCTCCCAGTGCATCCGGGCTATGCTGTATCTGGCGGTGCTGTGGGCAAAGGAGCGCGGAAAACCGCCGGTAATCGCCGCCGGGCGCAACGCCCACAAGACCTTCCTCACCGGGGCGGCACTGCTGGATTTGGATGTGCGCTGGCTGTACCCCAAAAACGGCGGCTCTTATTTGTCCTGTAATCTCACCCCGGAAGCGGTAGAAGCCGCATTGGAACAGGAAACGCCCACGGCGGTGTACCTGACCAGCCCGGATTATCTGGGAAACGTGGCGGATATTGCCGGAATTGCCGAGGTTTGCCACAGGCATGGGACGCTGCTGCTGGTAGACAACGCCCACGGGGCGTATCTGAAATTTCTGGGACCCTCCCGGCACCCCATGGATTTGGGAGCGGATCTCTGCTGCGACTCCGCCCACAAGACATTGCCGGTGCTCACCGGCGGGGCCTATCTGCACTGTACGCCGGAATTTCAGAGCTGGGCGAAAAATGCCCTTGCTCTCTTCGGCTCCACCAGCCCGTCCTACCTGATTTTGCAGTCTCTGGACGGGGCAAACCCGGGCCTGGCACGGCTGGCGGACAGATTGAAAGAATTTGTGCCTCATGTGGAAGCGGTCAAGAAAAAACTGACAGAACAGGGGTTTGTCCTGTACGGTCAGGAGCCGCTGAAAATCACCCTTTCCGCCAAGCCCTATGGCTATACCGGGCGGGAACTGTCCCAATACCTGCTGCAACGGAATATCGTCAGCGAATTTGCCGACCCGGATTTTCTGGTGCTGATGCTCACCCCGGAGAACGGGCAGGCGGCGTTGGACGCGGTGGAAACGGCCTTGCTGACCGTCCCCCGAAGGACGCCGATATCGGAAAAACCGCCGGTATTTTCACCGTGCCAGCGGGTGTGCTCGACCAGGGAAGCCATGCTCTCCCCCATGGAGACGGTTCCCGTAGCGGAAAGCGAGGGAAGAATCCTCGCGGCGGCAACCGTGGGCTGCCCCCCGGCGGTGCCCATCGTAGTCAGCGGGGAACGAATAGACGCCCACGCCATCGATTGCTTCCGCTATTACGGCATCACCCATTGCAGTGTTATGAAATAAGTGCAGCCCGGACATGGTCCGGGCTGATTCACTATGGAAGAGGAGCACATTTGATCAGCATGCCTTTTTCTGAATCTACGCGGAAAAGCGTGTTGTCCGCAATTTCAGCATCATCCTCAAACAAAGTGCCGTAGGTGTTGATGAAATAATCGTCTGCTGTGAGAATCGCAACGTAGTCATAGTTCGAACACAGGCAGCTCCACCAGTCGCCTGGCGACACATTTCTGAATTGAATATCATCAATTTTCGTATCATTCGGTCCGAAACGTTCTCCCATGGAACTGCTCAGATGGGAGGGGTAGGCATTCAGCCGCATGGCCAAACGCGCGTGATGCACGTCGCTCTGACAGATCAGGTAGATTCTGTCACCCTCGCCGCAGCGGTCCTCCAGCAGTTCTGCCAGCGGGATGAATTTTCCGCGGCAGACATAAGACTGATCCACATCCTCTCGGGTGATGAAAGCTAGGACATCATGAACGGGAGTAACGGCGTATAAAGCCGTGAGGCACACCAACGCCCACAGCGAGGAACGAACTGATGATTTTATCTGTGAGATCAGACAGCAGAATGTCAGCCAAATGACGATCCAAACAGCAAGAAAACTCATGCGGATATACCGGTCATAGGATGCCAGTTCCAGCGCTTCCCTTTCGATAAAGTTATACACATAGGTTGCGCCCATGGAGTAAATGTAGATACACAGGGAGAGGTAGAGGAGCAATGCTGTACTGACTGTGGCTTCCTTGGGGAATCCCCGGCGTATCAGACCCAAGATAGCCAGAACCAGCAGCAAGGTGAACAGACAGAAGGCGAAAAAATAGGTGACGAGCACGGGGTAGTAGAAGATTCGGTAGGAGAAGAAAGCTTCTTTGAAACGATCGACCACCGTCTGACGGTATGTGCTGTCATTATGCAGAAAGAACATTTTCGTATAAGAAAGAAGGTCAATCCTGTTATTGAACTGGATAAAACACCCTGAGGTGGCGACCTTGATCTTCCACAGTAGCTTTGCCATCAATGCCGAGGCCATGGGAAGTCCCATGAGAAGGACGGACCGGCATTTATTACCTGGTTCGGAAGGGCTTTTCCGGGCAGACAGGACAAACAGGCATCTCAAAAGATATGCAATTGCAGCAAAGCAGGCGAAAAACATTCCAACATCCTTGGACAGCACCAGCATTGCACAGTACATGGATACAGATATTGGCGTGAGGTAATCAGAATCACTTCCCAGCAGAACCATGGCGAAGGAATAGCCGGCGGCAGCGCCAACAAAAGCGTCGATCATCACGCCGGCGAAATTATACCCGAAGAAAAATGGCAGGTGGATAAAAATAGGAATGGACGCGTTCAGAAGCATTTCCAACGGGCGCTTGAAGGACAGCCGTTGCAAAAACGGCATACCCAGTGACACTAGCAGTACCTGATAAGCAAGGTATGCCCGCCATTCGCTGAAGGGCATTCCCGGCTTGGTCAGCAAGTAGATTTTTTGAAAAAAATACTGAAACAGGCACATCCCCGGCGGATAGGAGGGATAGGCGGAATAGGCGGCGGGATTTGTGCTGAAGTCGTTGAGATATGTTGTGGTTTTTATGCAGTACATCCAGTGAGTAAACTCGTCCGTGATAGTTGCGCGAAGATTGAAGTCGCCCAGATAAAAAAAGCAGAAATATGCCAGGAAAATAAACAGGCCGGGGGTAAACAGATTCCGGGCAAGACAGCGGCTATGCTCTTTCCACTCAGACGGCGGGGCAACCAGGCACAGGCAACCGACATAGACGTAAATACCCAGTGCCACCACAATGACGGCGTAGACACCCCAAAGCATCTGCCCCAGCAGTCCAAACAGAAACAGAACGAGAACAATACTGATACAGGTGATGGGGATAATTGCCTCAAAACGTCTACGAAATCGGACTGCACCCAAGAGACTGCCGGAAAATATGATTAGCAATAGCAGGATGCTGGAAATCATGGAAGTATTCCCCCTTTAGCACGATTTGTTGCTTCAAGAATTTTATATTCGCCCATACGTCCCGGGATGAAGTGAAGATGTTACGAAGAAGTACCTGCTAAAGTATTATATAGGAAACACCATAATTTGGCAAGTATTATGACTGACCGGCTGCTCAATTAAGGATAATACGACAGAATCTCGAATAACCAGTGACTGGCTGCCTTTCTATACGGTAAGCCAGTCTGGTTCTTCGGTTAGGTGCTTATGCCGCCTCCTTCATGCGCTGCTGCACCACGTTAGTGAGCCGGGCGATGAACTCCCCGTTGGTGGGCTTGCCCCGGTCGGGGCTGACGGTGTTGCCGAAGTAGCGGCACAGTACGTCCATATCGCCCCGGGTCCAGGTCACCTCGATGAGGTGGCGGATGCCCCGCTCCACACGGGAGGCGGTGGTGTCAAACTTGGCGGCAATCTGGGGGTACAGCCCAAAGGTGATGTTGTTGATGTAGTACCGGTTTTCCACTGCCATGAGTACCGCCTCCACCACGTAGGGGTGGCCCACCAGATGGTCCGGAGTGCCCAGCTCCAGCAGAATCTGCCGGATCTGATATTCCGGGTCCTTCCGGGTCAGCTGGGGGTACGCCATCAGCTGCCGCAGCTCCTGTTTGACACGGGTCTGCTCGGTGAGTGTTTCCGCGGTGCACAGCCGCATCAGAGTGTCTACCTGCAATTCCAAATCACGCATATTTGATTCCTCCTGAAAAATAGAATGATACCCGTTTTGTTGGACGGTTTCGGTGGTAACATTTTGTAACACACGAAAGCATCCGACAAAAGTCGACAGAAAGGTTGACTTTAGTATGCAAATATGCTATGATAAATGCGGATAAAATGATAGTTAGCAGAAAATGAATACTAAAGTAACTTTCTGACAGAATCATACCACGACTAAAGAACACTGTCAACCCACAAAATGATTACTTTAGTAACTTCTGCGAATTGCACAAACAGTGAGGGGGAGCTTTTGTGTTTTTTGACAGATTTCAGGCGTTGTGTGACGGGAAGGGTATCAGCGTTTACCGGGCCTGCACGGACATCGGCCTGAACCGCAGCGCGGTGGCAAAATGGAAGGCCGGCGGCAAGCCCAACGGCACCACCGCCGCCAAGCTGGCGGCCTACCTTGGCGTCACCACGGACTACCTGCTCACCGGCCAGGAGGAGACCCGGCCCAATGTAACCGATGACGATATCAAATTTGCCCTCTTCGGCGGTGACGGGGAGATCACCGACGCCATGTACGAGGAGGTCAAGCAGTTTGCCGCCTTTGTCCGTCAGCGGGAGGCGGAGAAAAAGGAGTAGCCATGGAAATCCCCATTCTGTATGCCCTCGCGCAGCAACAGAATATTCCTGTGTACCAGTTTCCGCTGCCCAGCACCGGCTCCATGTCCCTGATGGATGAGCAGGGGCGGTGCTTCATCGGTATGGACGCGGGCGTGCGGGACGATGGCCCTCAGGAGCGGGTGCACCTGGGCCATGAGCTGGGCCACTGCGTCACCGGCAGCTTCTACAACCGCTACGCCGCCGTGGACTGCCGCCAGCGCCACGAGAATCAGGCCAACAAGTGGGCAATTCAAACCCTTATCCCGGTGGACGATCTGGACAGGGCGGTTGCGGAAGGGTGCACGGAGATTT
Source organism: Faecousia sp. (assembly GCA_034113565.1). Classification (GTDB taxonomy): domain Bacteria; phylum Bacillota; class Clostridia; order Oscillospirales; family Oscillospiraceae; genus Faecousia. Next base: position 8,720 of record JAXEXE010000028.1, on the reverse strand, counting down.
GGGAGCTGGCAGAGCGCTTCGGCGTGACCGAGGATTTTGTGCGCAAGGCCGTGTGCCTGTACGTCCACGGGAACCTTGCCACGGAGCTGTACTTTTAGTTGACAGTGAACAGTTGACAGTGGATAGTTGTGGTATCCCCTTCGGGGATGATTTGAAAAAGTCCCGCAGGGACACCTCAACTGTCCACTATCAACTGTCAACTATATTTCGCTGCCGCTTGACATTTTCCGACACCTTCGCTATAATATCCCCAGCGCAAAGCAAATACGTCTTCGGGGGGCCGGATGCATCCGGCTGAGAGTGAGCCTGCTGGCTCTGACCCGTGAACCTGATACGGCTAGTACCGTCGGAGGGAAAGGCAGAATACCGAAAAAGGTATCGCATTGCATCCTGAGACGGGTTTGCAATGCGATTTTTTCATTATGGAAACTCCAAATCAATCGTCTGCGGCTGCCAGTGCCTGCCGATTGAATCAGAGCTTCCAAATCTTAGGAGGTATTCTCAATGAACAATTCCCATCGTAAGGTGCGGATGCTGACCGAGGGCGCCCTGTGCATCGCTCTGGCGGAAATTCTCAGCTTCCTGCCCCTGTACAAAATGCCCTGGGGCGGCTCCGTAGACCTGGCCATGCTGCCCATCATTCTGTTCTGCGTCCGCTGGGGCTTTGGGCCGGGCATGGTGGTGGCCTTCGCCCACGCCGTGTTCCAGACCCTGTTTGAGGGCGGCATCGCCATCGGCTGGCAGAGCATCATCGGCGACTTCATCCTGGCCTACACCGTGCTGGGCCTTGCCGGCCTGTTCAAGGGTAAGTTCGTGCCCGCCACCATCGTGGCCTGTGTGGCCCGGTTCCTCATTCACTATGTGGTGGGCGCCACCATCTGGGCCGAGTACATGCCCGAGACCTTCTTCAACATGACCATGACCACCCCCTGGTTCTATTCCGCTCTGTATAACGGCGCGTATATGCTGCCGGATATGCTGATTTTGCTGGTGATCGGCGTGGTGCTGCTGAAGACCCCCGCGAAAAAGTACGTCCTCGGTGAGGACTTAAAGTAAAGCAAAACCGCCATGACGTTCTGTCATGGCGGTTTTGCTGCTTTCGGAAGTGAGATTAGGAGAGCGGAGAGTGAAGAGTGGAGAATGGAGTTGTGGTATCCGCTTCGCAGATTATTTAAATCATCGCCGAAGGCGATACCATCACTCCACACTCCACACTTATAAAAACGCTTCACTCTTGCGAAATGACGTGCGCCCCCTGAAATTCCACGTGCAGGGGGAGCATCTGCCAGCTGTGCTCGGTGACGGCGTTCAGCTTGGCTTCCAGCCTTTCCTGCAAACCGGGGTTCCGGGTGATGCACAGCAGGGTGGGGCCTGCGCCGGACAGGCAGAAGGCCGCGCCGGTGGTGCGTACCAGCGCCTCGATTTTTTCGTAGTCCGGAATCAATTTCTTGCGGTAGCGCTGGTGAAGCCGGTCTTGCATGGCGTTTCGCAGCAGCTTTTCGTCGCCCTTTTCCAGCGCCTTCAGCACCAGCGCGCCGTGGGAAATGTTGTAGATGGCATCGGCCCGGTTGACCTGCTCCGGCAGCACGCTTCGGGCCAGCGTGGTGGGCAGGTTGAATTCGGGAATCAGGGCCAGAAATTCCCAGCCCGGGTGCAGCGGGAAGCTGACGCACACGGGCAGGCCTCCGTCCACCATGGAAGCCGTCAGGCCGCCGTAGAAGGCCGGGGCCAGGTTGTCCGGGTGGCCCTCCATGGCGTTGGTGATGTTCAGAAGGCCCTGTGTCGATAATTTGTCGCCCCGCAGCACGTTGGCACCCATGGCGCCAGCCACCAGCAGGGCGGCGGAGGAGCCAAGACCACGGCAGATGGGGATATGGGCGTCGATGTGGATTTTCACGCCCCGCACCTCCTCACTCATGGTGTTCAGCACGGCGCAGTAGGAGGTGTAGGCCAGATTGTCGGGGCCCGTGAAGGCTTCGTCGCAGCCGGTGATTTCGAGACCGAAGTCGGTTTCCTCGAAGGTCACATCGGTGTACAGGCTCAGGGCGCAGCCGAAGGCGTCAAAGCCCGGGCCAAGGTTGGCGGTGGTGGCGGGAACACGAATAGTAACACGTTTCATCTTATTCTCCAATTATGGCAATTGTATGTCATTGCGAGCCAGTGCGCACACTGGCGTGGCAATCCGTTTTCCCTTTGCGCACCTCGATTTCGAACCCGGTACAAAAGGGATAAGGGATGCGGATTGCCACGTCGCTGTGCTCCTCGCAATGACAGTATCCTTCATAGGTTCAACACATACTCCAGCATCTTGTCCTTATCAATGACGCCGGTGTGCCGTTCTTCCTTGCCCTGCAAAGAGGCCAGATTCTTCGGCACGGGTACGCCGGTGATGTGGGACAGACGGGCCATCTGGTCGAACTCGCTGCCGGAGGTATCGCCGCCGATGGCGGTGAGAACGGCAACGGGGAACTTGTAGGGAGAGGCGGTGGACAGCACCACCATGGGGCGGCTGTCGCCGGTCTGGTTAACATAATCCTCTGCTGCGGCCCAGCCGGAGGCGGTGTGGGGGTCGCACAGGTAGCCGTAGTCCCGGTAGACCCGGCCCATGATCTCGGCGGCCCGGGCATCGTCACAGTACGCTGCCCAGAATTCATGCTGAATCTTTGCCAGCAGGTTGGCGGGCACAGTGTAGGCCCCTTCCGTGTTCAGCTGCTTCATCAGATCTGCGACTAGAGCGGTATCCCCGCTCAGCAGGTACAGCAGCCGCTCCAAGTTGGAGGACACCAGAATGTCCATGGAGGGGGAGGTGGTCTTCAGCAGGGGACGGCGGCGGTCATAGGTGCCGGTGCGGATAAAGTCGGTGAGGACGTTGTTGGCGTTGGACGCGCAGATCAGCTTCCCCACGGGCAGGCCCAGCATTTTTGCAAGGTAGCCCGCCAGAATGTCGCCGAAATTGCCGGTGGGAACGGAGAAGCTCACCGCGTCGCCCAGCCGGATTTTTCCCGCGTCCAGCAGGTCCCGGTAGGCCCGGAAATAGTACATGATCTGAGGGGCCAGACGGCCGATGTTGATGGAGTTGGCGCTGGACAGGGCAAAGGGCAGCTCCTTTCCCTGACAGGCGGCAAAAATGTTCTTCACACCGGTCTGGGCATCGTCAAAGTTGCCCCGGACGGCGCAGACTGCCACGTTATTACCCTCCTGGGTCACCATCTGAGCCCGCTGCACCTGAGACACGCCGCCGTCGGGGTAAAATACGCAGATGCGCACGCCGGGCACGTCCCGGAAGCCCTCCAGAGCGGCCTTGCCGGTGTCGCCGGAGGTGGCGGTGAGAATGAGGATATCCTTTCCCATGCCCTTGACCGTTTTCGCGGCGGTGAGCAGCTGAGGAAGCATACTGAGGGCCACGTCCTTAAAGGCGGAGGTAGGCCCCCGGAACAGTTCCAGCACAGAAAAATCGCCCACGGGAACGGTGGGGGTCAGATCGTCGGTTTCAAATTTGCCGGTGTAGGCTTTCGTTATAAGCTCCGGCATATCGGGAATGTCCGGCAGCAGGGCGGAAAGAATCTTGGCGGACATATCCATGGAGCTGCCCTTCAGGCAGTCCCGCCAGTCAAATTCCGGCAGAGATTCGGGCATATACAGGCCGCCGTCGGGGGCCAGACCCTCCAGAACGGCTTCGGCACTGTCAACGGGGCGTGTCAGGCTCCGGGTGGAATGGTATAACATAGTGACCTCCTGAACATGGTTCATAATATTGCAGGGCGGACAACAGGAACTCAGAAAACCGCCCAATTGTTTGTTGCGTATTGCACAAAAAGCGGAAAAATCCAACAAAATCCTTGGCTTTTTGATGCAGTTGCAATTTTCACAGGGATATGATATACTGTTTTTCGTAAAAAAGCAAGTGTTTTCGGCATGAATACAGCGCTTTTGCGCATCCTGCCGAATTCCCCGGAAAACAGGGAGGATTCTTTTATGAAAATCGGTTTGCTTGGCTTCGGCGTGGTCGGTCGGGGCGTTTACGAAATCACGGAAGCGCGGGACGATATGCAGGTCGTCAAGGTTCTGTGTCTGGAAGACATCAAACTGCCTGATGCCGAGGCGGTGAAGGACATCCGTGCCATCGTGGAGGACGATTCCATCGATACCGTGGTGGAGGCCATGGGCGGCCTGCACCCTGCCTACGAATTCGTCCGGGCCGCTATGGAGGCGGGCAAGAATGTTGTGACCTCCAACAAGGCCTTGGTGTGCACCTTCTATGACGAGCTGCTGCCGCTGGCGAAGGAAAAGGGAATTTCCTTCCGCTGCACCGCTGCCGTCGGCGGCGGCATCGGCTGGCTCAGCGAGCTGGAGCGTGCCCGCCGGGTGCAGAAAATCACCGAAGTGGGCGGCATCATGAACGGCACCTGCAACTATATTCTGGACAACATGACCCGCACGGGCCTTTCTTACGACGAGGCTCTGAAGCAGGCCCAGTCTTTGGGCTACGCAGAGGCCAACCCCTCCACCGACGTGGACGGCATCGACACCTGGCATAAGGTGATTCTGTCCTCGAACATCGCTTTCGGTGTCACCGTGGACAAGACTTCCGTCCCCGTGGCGGGCATCCGCAACATCACCGCCGGTGACGTTGAGAATTTTAAAGCCCACGATCTGGTGTGCAAGCTGATTTCCACCGGCAAGCGGACAGAGGGCGGTTACAGCGTCTACGTCCAGCCCACGCTGGTGAAGGCCGGCGAGATGGAGGCCGCCGTGCCCATGAACTACAACCTGATTACCTTCCTGGGCGAGACCTCCGAGCGCATGAGCTTCTACGGTCAGGGCGCGGGCCGGTATCCCACCGCATACAATGTGGTGGAGGACCTGGTGGATGTTCTGGCGGGCAAGGGCTTCTACGCTCCCTACGGCGAGATGGTATCCGCCGACAACTCCGGCAAGCTCCGCTTCTACGTCCGGGGCGGCTGGCAGGGCGCGGTGGAAGAACACTGGGGCGACGCGGTGGTGACAGCTCCCGTTGCCGTCAGCGAAATCCACGCATGGCTGAAGGAGAACCCTGAGGCCTTTATCGCGGCCATAAAAGAGTAAAATGCAGAATGCAAAATGCAAAATGCAAAATTGAGGTACTTCCTTCGGAAATGATGAAAATACATCCGCGAAGCGGATACCGCAATTTTGCATTCATCATTTTGCATTTTGCATTCTCAGAAACAGAGAGGAAAGACCAATGAAAGTAGTGAAATTCGGCGGCAGCTCCATGGCGGACGCCGGGCAGTACCGCAAGGTGCGGGACATTCTGATGGCGGACCCCGAGCGCAAGGTCGTGGTGGTCTCCGCCGCGGGCAAGCGCTTCGGTGGCGATCATAAGCTGACAGATCTGCTGTACCTGTGCTACGCCCACATCCAGTACGGCGTGGACTGCTCCACCATTTTTGACGCCATTGCGGACCGTTACATCGACATCCGGAACGATCTGGGCCTTGATCTGCTCATCGAGCCGGAGTTGGAGGCGCTGAAGCAGCGCATCGACTCCAAAAGCATCTCTCAGGAGGAGCTGGTCAGCCGGGGCGAGTATTTCTCCGCCAAGCTGATGGCAGCCTATCTGGGCTTCCAGTTCGTGGATGCGGCGGACTGGGTGAAGTTCAACATGGACGGCACCGTCAACGAGGAAGCGTCCTATGAGGCCCTGCAAAGTCAGGTGATTCTGGGCTACGGCGCGGTGATCCCCGGCTTCTACGGCGCCATGCCCGACGGCACCATCCACACCTTCTCCCGGGGCGGCAGCGACATCACCGGCGCTCTGGCGGCGGCGGCGCTGGATGCCGACGTGTACGAGAACTGGACGGACGTGTCCGGCATTCTCATGGCGGACCCCCGGATTGTGGACGATCCCCAGGCCATCCCCGAGGTGACTTATGATGAGCTGCGGGAGCTGAGCTACTCCGGCGCTCAGGTGCTCCACGAGGACTCCATCTTCCCCGTCCGGGAAAAGAACATCCCCGTGAACATTCGTAACACCAACGACCCGTCCGCCCCCGGCACCATGATCCAGGAGAAATTCACCGGCGACCATGACCCGGACCGGTTCATCACCGGCATCACCGGCAAGAAGGACTTCTCCATCATCTCCCTGAGCAAGCGGGGCATGAGCAATCAGGTGGGCGTTCTTCGCAAGGTGCTCACCGTGCTGGAGCGCCATGGCATCTCTGTGGACTATGTGCCCAACGGCATCGACAACGTGTCCGTGGTGCTGCCCACCAGCGCCATTGAAAAGGACTTGTATACCATCATGGCGGAGATCAAGAAGGAAGCCCAGCCCGACACGCTGGATGTGCACCACCAAATCGCCGTGGTTGCCGCCGTCGGCCGGAAGATGGCCTTCCGGCCCGGTATTTCCGGCAAAATTTTCGCTGCGCTGGGCGAAAGCGGCATCAACATCCGCATGATCAACCAGGGCCCCGACGAACTCAACATCATCTTTGGCGTGGACAACAAGGACTTTAAGGAAGCCATTCGCGTGCTGTACAACAGCTTCGTGACGAAATAAGCAGCCGTATTGGAGGTAATGAAAATGAAACTGTATACTGTCGCTGTCTTGGGCGCTACCGGTGCTGTGGGACAGGAAATGATGAAGATTCTGGCTGAGCGGAATTTCCCCGTTGGCAAGCTGATTCCGCTGGCCTCCGCCCGCAGCGCGGGCAAGACTCTGAAATTCAAGGGCGAGGACGTGACCATTCAGGAAGCCTGCGACAGCGCCTTCGAGGGCGTAGACATCGTTCTGGGCGCTGCCGAGAACGACATTGCCCAGAAGTTCGCTCCCGCCATCGTCAAGGCCGGCGCCGTCTTTGTGGACAATTCTTCCGCCTTCCGCCTGGACCCCAAGGTGCCCCTGATCGTGCCGGAAATCAACCCCGAGGACGTGAGCTGGCACAGCGGCATCATCGCCAACCCCAACTGCTCCACCATCATCACCGTCACCGCGGTCAATGCGCTGAATAAGCTGTCCCCCATCAAGACCATGACCGCTTCTACCTATCAGGCGGTTTCCGGCGCGGGCGCCGGCGGCCCCATCGAGCTGATGAACGAGGTGGAGGCCCTGCGGGAGGGTAAGACCTACGAGCCGAAGGTGTTCTCCCACCAGATCGCCTACAATCTGATCCCCCAGATCGGCGGCGAGCAGTTCGAGGGCTATACCAGCGAGGAAATGAAGATGCAGAACGAGGGCCGGAAGATCATGCACCTGCCCGAGCTGCGTGTCAGCTGTACCTGCGTCCGTGTCCCCGTGGTGCGCAGCCACTCCATCTCCGTGTCCGTACATTTTGACAAGCCTGTTACCGTGGAGCAGGCACGGGAGATTCTGAAGGATGCCCCCGGCGTGAAGCTGGTGGACGATCTGAAGAACAAGCAGTATCCCATGCCGCTGGATACCTCCGATCAGGACATCGTCTTCGTGGGCCGCATTCGCCCCGACCTGACCGATGACAACGGCCTGTGCCTGTGGTGCTGCGGCGACCAGGTCCGCAAGGGCGCTGCCACCAACGCCATCCAGATCGCGGAGCTGCTGGTCAAGTAATATCTATATGATGTATAAATCCCTCCTGTGCGGGAGATACTCCGCATCAGGAGGGATTTTTATGAAAATTCGGGATATTATGTCAACTCCGGTAATCCGCATTCATCCGGAGGAAACGGTTGCCGTGGCGGCGCGAATGCTGGAGCGGAGCAATATCGGCGCCCTGCCGGTGTGCGGCTGTGACGGGCGGATGTGCGGCCTGCTGACAGACCGGGATATTGTGACCCGGTGCCTTGCGGCGGGACGTTCCCCGTCCACCACACCGGTGAAAGCCATTATGACAACAGGCGTTGTATCCGCACCGCCGGACATGGAACTGGGGCTGGCGGCCGGCCTGATGGGCAGAAGACAGATCAGAAGATTGCCGGTGACAGAAAACGGGAAGCTGTGCGGGATGCTGAGCCTGGGGGATTTGGCGCTGAAAGAGGAAAGCAGCATAGACGCGGGAGATGCCCTGACAGAGATCAGCGACCATCTTTCAAGCCAATTTTGAGCAATGTTTACGGAATGCGTGCAGATGTGCGCTAATAAAATACACAAAAATAATTGCCGAAATTTGTGAAAAAGTGCTTGACAAAAGGGGATGGAGATGGTATTATATCGAAGCTGTCCGCGAGGGCAGCAAAATCATGCCGAAAACGAGGGAAATTTGAAGGAATTTTGGAAAAATTTCCGGCAGATGAAGCTTGCTAAGGCAAAAGACAAAGGTTGCGTGATGAAAAGCAAAGGCTTGGAGCGCGGCGTCACAGCTTGAAAAACCGCGAAAAAGATCGAAAAAAGTTCTTGACAAAGTTTACAAGATGTGATAGAATAAACGAGTTCTCAGCGAGTCGGAAACGACGAGTCTGAGCGTGTCTGTACCTTGTAAATTGAATAACGTAAAGACGATTAATAACACCTTGGACAATTAATGGATTGTTTAAGCGTAAGCGAAAAACAGCCAACGAAAATTCTTGAGTAATTATGCTAGAAGCAAATTATTCAAAAAATGATTTTAAGCCTGAAGAGGTTTAAGATACAATTTTTTGAGAGTTTGATCCTGGCTCAGGACGAACGCTGGCGGCGTGCCTAACACATGCAAGTCGAACGGGGTTGAGTGCTTCGGTATTCAACCTAGTGGCGAACGGGTGAGTAACGCGTGAAGAACCTG
>JAXEXE010000027.1:0-3638 GCA_034113565.1 Faecousia sp. | reverse complement strand
CTGTTCGGCTCGACATTCGGCGGCCCTTTCATGTCGCTGCTGATCCTGTTTGTGCCGCAGGTGCTGGTGTTCAGCGTGCTGTGCACCTACACCTACCGCCGCACCGGCAGCGTCTATGTCGGCGCGCTGACCGCAGCGTCGCTTGCCTGCTGGATTGTGACCGGCGGCTCGTCAATGCTCTAATCTGGATATACAAAAAAGCTGCCCGGAGGGCAGGTGTTCGTAAAACAGTGTTAGCCCAATAACACGAAATGAGCATCTGTCAGACGGGATTGGTCAACGAAAAAACACGCCATATTCAGCTTCAAAGGCTGAGTATGGCGTGTTTTTCTGTTTATTTGCGTTTCCGTTTCCCTTTTCCATGCGGCTGGTATGGCAGTGCCTTGCCACGCTGGTTAGTTGGGCTTTTCATGTGTTTGGACAACTTTAACACTTCGATGAGATTGATGAATTGCTCCTTGGTAATGGCGTCGTAGTCAATGCCGAATGTCGTAAGGAATATCCTTGCCTGTTTCTCAGCGTCACTGCACTCAAAGTTCATGGTATCCTGCAACTGGCTCTGAACTTCCTCTGCAATAGAGGGTGTGTCTGCCGTTGTGGTATCGTTGCTGTGTTCCTCCCGAATGTCACGGAGGATCGCCTTCAGATCGTCGGCAAGCACATGACCGAAATAGTCATCCTCCCGCACCTGGGCCAGCTCCAATGTCCGGGTGGCAAGATCGTCCTGTCCGTCCTGCTTCATCAGGGCCATCTTCCGTACTGCTTCCAGCATGGCGTTCATATCGTTGATCCGCATATCTGCAATCCGGTCCACATAGATCTCCGCATCTAACATCATACGTTGGAAATCTTTGTGGCACAGCATTTCCGACAGCAGTCGGTGATTAAACGTCCCCGTCCTTAATACTTCTATCGCACCATCACTCAGATGCAGAGCGTCCAGCTCTGTGTCTGGGTGATTTTTCGTTTCTGTCATACCCAGCAGATAGTCCGTGGACACGCCGTAGAACTTCGCCAGCGTGACAATGCTGAATGGGCTGATGTCCTTGAAATCGTCTGCCTCATATTTGCCGAGGGCGGACTTGGAAAGCCCGATCTGCTCCGCAAGCTGTTCCAGCGTCAGGCCCCGTTCCACTCGCAAATCCTTCAATCGCTCCTGTATGGTGAGTTTTATCTGCATGGCGCACCCCTCCTTCTTTCTGTCTCTAAGCGTGGAAATCCAGCCTGTTTTGCGCTCTTTTCCAACCTCTTGGATATACGGGAAAGAGCGTATTTTTTCGTTAAACTGTACCTGTAACAACACCTGAACCTTGAAAATCGAATGACTGTCCGAATGGGATATGTCCCCCGGCGAAGTATTTGCCATGACCGCAAAAGCGCGAGCATACCAACGGGGACGGGAACGCCGAGAGCGATCCTCCGGGCAGGAACGAGTTCGGGAAAAGCGGCAAAAAACCACAGCTATTTTCAAACCATGTGAAAACAGCGAAGAACCCGCTGTTTTTGTGCCGTTGCCCATATCAATCAGCGATGCACCGGGCAGCGAACACAGCACGCCGTTCCGTGTGCGTTTTCACCGAACTACAAAAAGGCAAGCAGAACAGCAAAAACGATAGGTGTCCCTTGTGAACAGGGATACACGGGCGGCAATTCCAGCGGATGGCCGTCCACAACAAAACAACGCTCTGCGGCAAATGGCTGTTGCCATCCAGCACATCCATTCTACCACAGAGCGAATCCAAAAAGGAGAAGGGATTACAAATATGAGCAGAAACAAAGCAAAAAACTGCCGCAACGAAGTGAAATCCTACATTACCCGGGAGGGCATGACCATGACGGAGGTGGTGGAGCTGCTGGCCGACGAACACGGCTGGAGCAGCAGCGTCCCCAACCTGTCCGGCAAGCTGCGGCGCGGCTCCCTGCGGTACACTGAGGCCGTGGAGCTGGCCGATGTGCTGGGCTATGATTTAGTCTGGCAGAAGCGCCGGGAGGTGAGGTAATATCGCAGGACCTGCTTACGGCTATATCTGTGTATCAAGCAAAGATCAGAACGAGGACAGGCAGCTTGTGGCTATGCGGAATAAAGTATATCGATAGCTAATATGACCCGCTTTTGTCTCAAGATAGCATAAAATAATTAACGATAAACATTAAAAATCTCTTGACAAAGCATATGTATCGGTATATACTGCAAACATAACGATAAACGTTAAATAATTTATGTTTTGCGTAGGAGGCGTTCTTATGAATTCTAAAACTCTTTCAAACTTCCACAAGTTCGGCAAAGTGGGCAAGATTGCAATGACAGTCTTAATGGTCATAGCAATCTTAGCGGCTGCAGCGAGCTGTGTAGCTACAATTTTTGTGTCTACGCTTCCAAAGAATGCGCTAACAGTTCGCGTTACCAATCATGCCGAATTCAGGATCAACGAAAAGAATTTCGATTCCCTGTGGGACATTCTTGCAGATGGTTTTTCTTATGCGGGGGACGTAAGCCCCGAGGCAATGCTGAGCGGTGGAAATAATAAGATTATTCCTCCTGAAGATCAGGATTTCAATATGGAACTCTCATTTTTCAACCAGTCATTTTCTTCCGCCAAAATTCATTCCGAAGAAAACACAAAGGTGATCGAAGCCACGTCGTCGCCTGCTGAGTACCGTTCGGCGAATTTGGTGTCAGTCCTTATCTTCGCGAATTTGTTTGCTGCTTCTGCTGCCGCAGCTCTGTTTATGCTGAAAAGACTGTTTGCGGTGCTTGCAAAGTGTGAATCTCCGTTCTGCGAAGAACTTGTGACAAAGATGAGAGCATTCGGTTTTTCTCTTCTTCCCGTTGCGCTGTTTGCCACCATTGGTGAAACGCTGTCTACCGCGTTCCTGTCTGCCGGAAGAGACACCGGGATCAGCATTCAGTGGGGCGTCTTAATTGCTTTCGCCGTAACAATGTGTTTGGTGACTGTATTCAAGTACGGGATTCAGCTCCAAAAAGAATCGGATGAAACGCTGTAAGGGGGCGGACAATGGGACATATTGTTTTAAGGCTGGACCGCGTAATGGCGGACCGGAAAATGAGCCTGAATGAGTTGTCGGAGAAAGTCGGCGTTGCAAATGTGAACCTTTCCAAGATGAAGAACGGGCATATCAGCGCCATCCGGTTTTCTACATTGGCTGCGATATGTGACGTGCTGCAATGTCAGCCGGGTGACATATTGGAATACAGCCCTGAAGAATAAAATGAACGTGGATGAAGCATATGCCGATGAAAAGGGCAAACGATGACCATGGCGCCGGAGCAAATCCTCAAGGATCTCTTTGTAAGAACTGAAACATAACAAGCGGAAAAACGATAAAACGGAAATTCCCTGTAAGGTGCCCGCCTTACAGGGAATTTATTCTGATCATCATTTTAAATTTCCTATAAAAATCATGAATATTGCGCCTCAAAAACTGTATATCTGCCGCCGCAATGGCAAAACTGCGGCGAGATGAAAAAATCGCCCTTTCTGTTCCTTTCCGAATTTGTACATATCGTTATCTCTGCTGCAATTTTGGCGATGTGTGATGCAGTAGATGCGGATGACGGTAAGGAAAATAGTATTAAGGAGAATACATAATGTTTGCGTATAATTTGGATTATGATG
>JAXEXE010000026.1:0-8392 GCA_034113565.1 Faecousia sp. | reverse complement strand
ATCCATGAGGCCCACATCCAGATAGCCGCCCAGCCCCAGGGAAACCTGTGTACCGTCCGCCTGTACCACGATCACATCGGTGATGTTTTTCAAAACGGTGGGACGGTTGCCGCCGGTGGGGTCCAGCATGATGCTGCCAATGGCCGGGATCACGTTGTCTTTCTGCATGTCCAGCAGGAACAGCTGATCCATGGAAAACTCAAAAAACTCCCACAGCACGCCCACCGTCATGGAAAAGCAGAAGGAGACGATGGCGAGGTACAGGGGCGACAGCTGGAAGGTAAACCGGTCGTTGCGGTTCATCATGTCCACCAGCGCAAAGCCGATGGCGGCGCAGAGGAAGCCGTTGATGGTGTGCAGCATGGTGTCCCAGTGGGGCACCCGGACATAGAAGCTGTTCAGCTCTCCTAAGATTTCCGCCGCGAAAATAAACAGCAGAATCACAATTTCCAGCGTATCCGGCAGTACAATCTTCAGACGCCGGGAGATGATGCTGGGCAGAATGAGCAGCACCAGCGACAGGGCGCACAGGAACACGCTCTGATACTCCCGGCGCAGCACCGCGCGGACGAGGATAAAGATGATCAGTCCGCGCAGTACCAGATAGACCGTCAGCGTGGTTTTATTCTTGTAAAATCGGTTTTCCTTCAATTCATGTGACATGGCAGTGCCTCCATTTCCTCCTTCAGCCGCTCCAGCAGCAGCCCCCGGGCATAATACATGGTCTCATATTTCAAATACATCAGAGCGTTTTCGTCCCAGAGATACCGCAGGCGGGCCGGAAATTCCTCGTCCCCCAGCCACAGCTGCACTGCGATTGGCAGGCCGTCAAAGACCTCAATGGCGTAGGCAATGTCACCGGTGGGCAATGGTCTTCCCCCAAGGGCCTCGCAGGCTGCCCGGAACCGGTCCGGTTTGGACTGAAAGAATTCCGCGTCCGGGTCCTTTTCCTCCAGCAGCTTCTGGTGAAAGGCGTGACCGAATTCCGCCATATTTTTCCACCTGCCGCTGATGAACCGGTCCTCCCGGCTGTCGCAGACAAAATCCAGCAGGGTCATGACCTCCTCGTGGGTGTTGGCGTCCTCCCAGCCGCTTCTGCCCTCCCGTTCCAGATCGCCGGTATGCCTGCTGAGCCGGTAGCGCCGGGCAAGCAGCACGGGATAGAGAAAATCTTCGTCAAAGTCAAGATGCAGCTTGCGAATCAGGGCCTGCTGGTCGTAGGTCAGGAAACAGGCCTTTGCCTGAGCCGCCTGCAAAAGATAGTTGTTCGTTCGTGCCATAAAATCACCACAGTTTGTTACATAACGCAAAATAAAGGTGTCCGCTTCGCGGACTTATCTCAACCATTTCCGAAGGGAATACCATAATTTTGCATTTATCATTCCGCATTTTGCATTCTAACGCTTATCATACCACCAATCTGCGAAAATCGCAAGAAATCCTTAAGGGTTTCCTTGTTTACTTTTGTTACCTTCTATGATAGAATAGTCATAATCCCGAAAAAGTGAGTTGATTTCTGTGGATTTTGACAGCACGAGAGTAAAAATCGATCTGGATGCCATTGCTTCCAATATGGATGCCATCCGGGAAAAGGCCGGTGTACCCGTTATGGCGGTGGTTAAGGCCGACGCCTACGGTCACGGTGCGGTACAGGTTGCGCGGCTTCTGCAAGACAAATGCGCCTTTTTCTGCGTCAGTTCGATTCTGGAGGCCATGGAGCTGCGGCAGGCGGGACTGTCCACCCCCATTCTGATTCTGGGCCACACGCCGGCGGACGCGTTCCCCACCGCCATCCGGGAGGGCATCCGCCCTACGATTTACCGCATGGAAGACGCTCTCGCCCTGTCCAAAGCCGCCCAGTTTCTGGAGCTGCCCGCCCGGTTCCACTTCGCCGTGGATACCGGCATGAGCCGCATCGGTTTTCAGGTAACAGAGGAAGACGCGGATGTCTGCGCCCGGATTGCCAGCCTGCCGGGCCTGTTCGCCGAGGGTCTGTTCAGCCACTTCGCCACCGCCGACTGCGCGGATTTGAGCAGGGCGGAACAGCAGGCGGAACGCTTCGCGGAATTTGACGGAATGCTGCGCCGGCGGGGCGTGAAGGTTCCCATCCGGCACCTGAACAATTCCGCAGGCCTCATGAATTTCGCCACCCCCTATGAGATGGTTCGCTCCGGCATCATCACCTACGGCATGTACCCCAGCGACGAGGTGGACCCCGGTCTGCTTGCTCTGCGCCCTGCCCTGCAATGGCTCAGCCGGGTGACCCATGTGAAGACACTGCCCGCCGGGCGGGAAATCAGCTACGGCGGCACCTATGTCACCAAGGCCGATACGGTGGTGGCAACCATCCCCGTGGGCTACGCCGACGGCTACCGCCGGAACCTTTCCGGAAAGTTTTATGTGCTGATTCACGGGCAAAAGGCCCCGATTCTCGGCAGAATCTGCATGGATCAGATGATGGTGGACGTGACCGCCATTCCCGGCGTCCAGGTAGGCGACCGGGTCACGCTGGTGGGCATCGATGGAGAGGAAGCCATCACCATGGAGCAGATTTCCGCCCAGGCCGACAGCTTCAACTATGAATTTGTCTGCGGCATCAGCCGCCGGGTGCCCCGGCTGTACGTACAGGGCGGGAAAACCATCCATACCGTCCACTACCTGCTGGACGCATTCTTATAAGTAAGGAGGACCCGAAATGTCCAAAAATCCCAAACACGGCAACACCGCCGTCATTGTGGTGCTGACGGTGCTCATCGTGCTGATGGTCGCTGTCACCGCGTTTCTGATCTATCTGAGCATTGACCTTGTGAACAAAGAAGCGGATATCACGCCTACGCAGGGCAATACGATGCAGCTTCCCACCGGTGCGGCGACCGAACCGGCGCAGACGGAGACCACGGTGCCTCCCACCACGGAAGCGCCGGAGGTGGAGCACGTTGTTGCCACCGCCACCATCGGCGCCGTGGGCGACCTTCTGATGCACAAGCCGGTGTTCGACACCTGCCGCAAAAGCGACGGAAGCTATGATTTTTCCTCCATTTTCCGCTACTGCAAGGATGTGATTTCCGGACTGGACTACGCCATTGCCAACCTGGAAACCACCTTCGGCGGCGACAACTATGTCTATCAGGGCAACCCCGCCTTCAACTGTCCCGACCCACTGATCGATGCGGTGAAGGACGCGGGCTTTGATATGCTGCTCACCGCCAATAACCACGCCGGCGATACCATGAACGACGGCATTCAGCGCACCATCGAAACCGTGCGAAACGCCGGACTGGCCACGCTGGGCTCCCAGCTCAGCGGAGAAAACCGCTACTCCGTGGTAGATGTGAACGGCATCAAAATCGGCATGGTCTGCTACACCTGGGCCTACAGCGGCAACGGCAGCTCCTTCTCCCTCAACGGCCTGACCCCGGTAAAGGACGAGGGGCAGATGAATTACTTCGTGAACACCAACCCGGACAAGCTGTATAACGAGCTTGGCCCCATTCTGGAGGGCATGAAGGCTGACGGCGCGGAGGCCACCATGATTTTCCTCCACTGGGGGCAGGAATATCAGCTGGTGGAGAACGCCGCCCAGGATAAAATGGCCCAGAAGCTGTGCGACATGGGCTTTGACGTCATCGTCGGCGGCCATCCCCATGTGGTGCAGCCCATGGCGGTGCTGGAAAGCACGGAAACTCCCGGCCACAAGACCTACTGCATCTATTCTCTGGGCAACGCCGTGTCCAACCAGCGCAACGGCTATATCTCCGCCTGTCCCGGGGCCCACGGCGAGGACGGCCTCCTGTTTACCGTGACCTTTGAAAAGTATTCCGACGGCAAGGTGTATGTGGCGGGGGTGGACGCCCTGCCCACCTGGGTGAATATGCAGGCCAACACCGGTGCGAAGGAATACAACATCGTCCCTCTGGACAAGGAAAGCGAAGACGAATGGGGCAATCTGGGCATGACCGCTGATCAGGTGAAGCTGGCCCAGCAGTCCTACCAGCGCACCATGAAGATCATCGGCGAGGGGCTGAAAGCCTGTCAGGATGATCTGGCACAGGACAGGGCCGACCGGGAGCAGTATTACCTGGACCTTCTGAGCCATCCCGAGTGGCTGGAAACGGAAGCCTACGAGGAAACCGTGGCTGAGACGGCTGCAGAAGAAACCCTTCCCGAAGCAGCGTAAGACCGTAGTCCCCTGCGTCGTCGAAAGCAGAATATTGTTAATCAAGCAGTACTGGCGCGGCAGCGCCCATGCCTTCCCCCGAGGGGAAGGTGGCCGAGCGTCAGCGAGGTCGGATGAGGATTGGCGACAGGTATTTCCTTGCTGCAAGGTTGGTAAAAAAGGTATAAGCCTGACAGTTGGTTCCATTTTATCCTCTCGCATACGAAATAGAAAGTGTTCGTCGTCCCTCATCCGCCCCAGTGTGTGCACTGGGGCACCTTCCCCCCGGGGGAAGGTTTTTGCCCACTAAAGAACAATCTACCTGACGTAGGAGCTGGCGTCCCCGACGCCCCCTACGGAGCGTGGGTTGCCGGATTTCCGTTTTCGTGTTATTCTGGTCACAGAAAGGAAGTGACCGACATGAATACCTATGTCACAGGAACCACCATCAAACAGCTGCGGGAAGCAAAGCGCCTGACCCAGGCGGAACTGGGGGAGAAGATCGGCGTCAGCAGCAAAAACGTCTCCAAATGGGAGACCGCCAAGGGCCTGCCGGATATCTCCCTGCTTCAGCCCCTGAGCCAAGCTCTGGGAGTCTCGGTCATCGAACTGATGAACGGCGAGCAGATTACCAACCGGAACCGCTCCAGCAACCTCCTGCGGGCAAAATTCTACGTCTGCCCGGTCTGCGGCAACGTGCTCTGGGGCTTTGGGAACGCCATGGTCAGCTGCTGCGGCGTGACATTGCCGGCGCTGGAAGCGGAGGAGCCGGACGATGCCCATACCCTGACTGTGGAAACGGTGGAGGATGAACACTGTCTGCGTCTCCCCCACCCCATGACCAAGGAGCACTACATCTCCTTCGCGGCCTATGTGACCACAGACCGGATTCAGCTGGTGAAATTCTATCCAGAGGGAGACGCCCAGACCCGAATGCAGCTCCGGGGGCACGGTATCCTGTATTGGTACTGCAACCGCCACGGCCTGTTTTGTCAGAGGCGGTAAAAAACGCTTGACAAAGCCACTGAAACCATGTATACTAATTAGGCGCTCTGATGAGCGCCTATGGACGATTAGCTCAGCTGGCTAGAGCATCCGCTTGACGTGCGGAAGGTCATAGGTTCGAGTCCTATATCGTCCACCAAAAAGAGAAGCGCACCCGCTGGGTGTGCTTCTCTTTTTGTTAGGCATAGGACTCGAACCCATCTAAATGCGACACGCCGGTGGCGTGTCGCTGGGCGGCGGCTGGACGACGCCCACTCCATACTGTAATCGAGTCCTATATCGTCCACCATACATGAAAAATCCGAACTACTTCCCAGTCGGGAACGGGTTCGGATTTCTTCTTGATATCAAAGATATTACATACTGAGTTCATGCCCCCGATTTTGCCTTGCGCATAACCGGGGGCTTTGTACATTCGACGAAAGATTCCTCCTTCTGTACAATAGCAGTACCAACCAAAAGGGGGATTGCATATGGAAATCCAGTACATTCGCATTGGAGATTACTATATTCCAGACCTGACGCTACCGGAAGAATCCCGCCCCATGCGTTCCTCGGCGAGGCACCCGTAACGGACATATATTGATTTTCACACCGGACCCCTTGGCGGCACTCGGAAGTCCCTTTACGGGGGGAGATTTGACGTTGATAATTATTTTGAGACAGCCCTTCAGAATAGTGCGTCAAGATTTAAGGGGTTTCCTCAGCGCTTAATGTCATAATTCATGTTCATCAGATTGCGGATGCTGTCCACATCATCGGTGATATTGCCGTCCCCATGAATGGTGTGCTTGATCACACTGGAGGCAACCGCGAAATTGATCATGTCCATAGGCTTGTAGCCATTCATATAGGCGTAAATCAGTCCGCTGGCAAAGGCGTCCCCGCCACCTACACGATCCAGAATATTGAAGGTAAACAGCTTACTCTCAAAGGTGTGACCATCGTACCACATAAAGGCCTTCAGACTGTTTTCGCTGCCGGAATGGGCTGTGCGGACGTGGCGGGCGATGCATTTCAGGTTGGGATACCGTGCCACGAAAGCGCCGAATACCTCATCCCGGGCTTCATAGCTGGGATTCATGGGCAGACCATCTTTCTTATCTCCCTTGCTGTGATCGGCTTCGTCTTTCCGAAGGTGGTAGGGCTCAATTCCGAAAAGAACATCGATGTAAGACAGACACAGGGTGCAGTAGTCTCTGGCCTCTTCCCAACTCCACAGAAGGCTGCGGAAATTGCCGTCAAAGCTGACAGTCAGACCTTTTTCTTTTGTGGTGCGCATGAGTTTGAGAATAAAATCCGCGCAGCTTTTGCTGAGCGCTGGGGTGATCCCGCTGAGATGCAGCCAGTCAAAGCCTTCCAGCAAAGCGTCCACATCAATCTTTGAGAAGTCGTACTCCGTAATGTCACTGTGCTTCCGGTCGTAGGTCACCTTGCTGGGACGGACACCGTATCCGGTTTCCAGATAATAGGTTCCTAGGCGGTGGATAGGGGTTTCTTCCGGAGTAGAAAAATCGACCGGACGCCCGAGGAAGACGATCTGCTGGAACTGATGGAACACGGCGGCAGCCGGGTCAGTATTGGAAATCTGTCCGCGCCGATACAGTGGTGTCAGCAGAATCTTGGAGGTGCCGAACATGAATGAGAAATTGTCACGAAGGCTGGGCTGGCTGGGACTGGTGAGCCTGTTGTCCTACACTGCTGCCGTGGCCTTTTCACCCCTGGCTTGCCCGGGGTACGACTGGATATCGCAGGCGGTCAGCGACCTGTCTGCGGACTCCGCCCCGTCACGGGTACTGTGGAGCCAGCTGGGCGCTCTGTATATGCCCTGCGGCATCGTCTGCGTGACCATGTGCTGTGTAACCATCAAAGACCATTATAGCCGGGTTGTTCGGGCGGGCATATACCTGTTCGCCCTGATGAACTGGATTTCCACCGTGGGGCTACACCATGTTCCCCTTGACCCAGGCGGGTATTTCCGGGCAGTTTCAGAATGTGATGCACCTGATTGTCACGGCGGCGGTGGTGCTGCTGTCCAGCGCATCCCTGACCCTGATTGCCTATGGCGGCCTGCGGCAAAAATCCTGCCCCGCTCTGGGGAAATGGGCGCTTTTCGCGCTGTGTCTGATGATCGCCGGTGCTGTGGGCACAGCCGTTCTTCCCCATGCGTACTTCGGCATCCCGGAACGGTTCAGCGTGTTCGCCTGCTCCGGCTTCACAGCGGTGCTGGGCATTTTCCAGAGCCGGGGATGGGAAAAACAGGAGGTTTTATGAAAAAAGTCGGAAAAATTCTGCTGGTGATCGGGTGTATCATCGGCATTGCGGTTTGCGGCATTGGCCTTGCGATGAAAAAGCAGGTCAGCCGGATGTACGAACAGCTGGACGCGGCTACCGTGGTTGCGCTGGATCATGTGGCGGATGGTACTTATGAGGGCACCGCGGAGACCCCGCTGGTAAAGGTGACGGTTGCGGTCACCGTAGAGAACCACACTCTGAAGGACATTCAACTGCTTCGCCACGAAAACGGAAAAGGTGCCCCGGCGGAAGCCATGCTCCCGGAAATGCTCCGCCAGAATACCAGCGAAGTGGACACCGTGTCCGGGGCGACCATGTCCAGCAAAGCCATCCGCACCGCCGTGCGGGACGCGCTGGCGAAGGGAGCGGAGAAAGCGGAATATTCTGAAAATAACGGGAGAACTGACATGAAAAGCAAATTACCGAATTTCCGGAACCGTCTGAAAGCGGATGTAACGCAGGACAACAAAGCCAAGGTGGCAATGGCGGCGCAGACCATTCAGAATGCGCTGACCGGGATTCGGGAGATGCTGAACCCCGACAATTACCTGCCTGCCCCAGAAAAGGAAACACCGCTTACAGAGGATTATGTGCTTGCGCAATACCGTGGGGACAGTGGAGAGAAACACGCGGGACGACTGTTCGTTCTGCGGAAAGAGGGATGATATAGACTTGTTTATGAGATTTGAATATTACGATTGGCTGCTCCGGGAGAAGGAGCGGAAACAGCGAACACAGCTTCCCCAATGGGCGGTTGCAGAACGACCGGATTATGTGGATTCCTTCATGGAATCCGGTTACAGCAGATTCTTCACCAGAGACAGGGCAGCTTCATCCGCAATCAGAGTAAAGTCGGGATGCAGCTGCAAAATGGAGCCGGGAGCCTGGGGCTTGATGGGGCCGAAGAAGCAGTCCTTCACCGCCTGCGCCTTATTT
>JAXEXE010000025.1:0-4717 GCA_034113565.1 Faecousia sp. | reverse complement strand
TCGGAAACCCCGGAGGGAGAGCGCACCTTCATCATTGCCCACGAGCGGCACCACATCCGGCGGCACGACCCCCTGTGGAAGCTGCTGGGCTATTGCGCCCTGTGCCTGCACTGGTTTAACCCGCTGGTGTGGCTTGCCTTCTGCCTTGCGGGGAAAGACATGGAAATGAGCTGCGACGAAGCGGTGATCAAGCGGCTGGGGGAGCACATCCGGGCAGATTATTCTCAGGCGCTTCTGCGTCTGGCGACTCACAAACGAATCGTTTCCGGGATGCCCCTTGCCTTCGGCGAGGGAGACACCAAAGGGCGTGTAATGAATATGGCGAAATGGAAGAAACCGAAGGTATGGGTTAGCGTGCTATGCGTGGCGCTGTGCCTTGTGATTCTGGCAGCTTGCGCATTGAATCCAAAGCAGGAGGAAACAGAAACGGATGGAGAAACGCAAATTGTTGGCCCAGCACGCATCGTGATTCGAGACCTCCGTTTCCGAATACCGGCAGGGTGTATCACAGAAAAAATGGAGAAGAAAATCCACGAACAGACAGATGATGGCTTAGATGTAGCCTATTGGGAATTTGCCGATGGCGAAAGTATCATCGGCGGTGTAAACACATTCCGGATTCCGGAGGATTTCAGCGCGGACAATTGGGATTGGCTCCATGAACTCGACTTGCCGGAGTGGCAGGATGAAACCCTTGGTTACTCTGCCGGTGGCGCACCGGTCGATAAGGTCATCGTGGAATTTTTCAGCGATGTGCCGGATGGACAGGAACGAACCGTGCTGAATGAGCACAATCTCTACTTCTATGAGGGCTGGATTTATGACCTGTGGTTCGATAAACTGACGGTGAAGCCCGAGGTCATGAAAGCTATTTTGGACAGCGTCAGCGTCGGTGTGAAAAAAACGATTCCGGTGGTGGATATGCCCTACAAGATTCTGGAAATGCCGGCAGGCGGCTACGACTACCGGGTAGAATCAGACGGCAGCATCTCCTTCCTGAAAGGGGACAACATTATTGGCGGAATTGTTGCCTATCCCATCCCCGAAGGGGTCTATGACCCCTATGATGACGCCTACCTATGGCTGGAAGATGTAGGTATCCCGGATTTGGAAGACCCAAATCTATACGTTGCGGGCGTGTTTTCATGGAAGGGGAGTAGTAGCTGTTCCCTCACCGTTGAGGACGATTTTCAGAATCCGACTGTAAAGCGTACCCACTATTTCCAGATCGCGGGGGATATGCTCTATGACTTCTGGCTGGATGAAATGCAGCTGGACGAGGATACCCAGTCTGCCATACAAAATGCGGTTGTCTATCAGGAATCCGCTGCACTGCAGTCGGGGGCCGCACTTGAGTCAGAAATGTCAGAAGAAGAAAAAGCGTTCAGCAAAAGTCAGGCAGTGATGATGGGCTTGCAGGATATCCCCATCCTGATTCAGACCGAGTGCCGGTACCAGAATACCCCCGAAAAGAATTACATCGAGACGTTCTGCGACGACAGTGAAATCGGTTTTCTGCGGGTCACCACCACTGCAGACGGGCTGGATCACGCGCAGCTCTATGTGAACGACCGTTACTATACCAATGCGGGCAGCGAGACAAACCCGGAACCAATCTGGGTAGAATCGGAAGCCCCTTCTGAGTTTAGCTCCCCATGGCTGGGTAACTTCAACTTCATTCGCCACTATGTGACCTATGTGGACACTCTGTCTGATACGGAGAAGACCAGCTATCTGTTCCGGGTAGACGCACCCTTTGAGGACAGGGAAGACGCCACCCCCTACTATTTCGTGAGCTTCGATTTTGACTCGGAGGGTAATTTCCTCAGCGTCTATCTTCAGATTAACCCGGCGCAGGACAACGCCTACACCCTGACGGAATCCATCGTGTCAACGGACGAACAGGCCATTGTGACCAAAATTGACCAAGAATACCAGCGCGCCATCGGATAGCCAAAGCGGCTCCCCATTCCCCGGGGACTTCCTGATAGATACCTGCGGGTCGCGGACAAGGGCGAGCTTGAAAATGGAAACGCATTCCTTGACACTGCCGCCGGGACATGGTAAACTACTTGGAAAGGAAACGGTCAAACGCAGGTGAGGAAGAGGAAATGAATCGAACCCAAAAGACCTTTATGCCCATCTGGCAGCCTTACACAGATATCCCGGCGGAAACCATGATCGGGTCGCTTTCAGATGAAGAAGAGCGGACGGTTGCATTGGCAGCACATCATTATTTTCAGGGCAGGTACGACAGCGCGGCGGAGGAGAGCCAGCGATTTCTGAACAGTCCCTGCCCGGAGATTCGGGCTTCCGCGCTGCTTTTGCACAGCATGGCCAATGTGGGCTTGGGGAACGCGGAGCTGGTGCGGGCGGATTTTGCCGCGCTGATACAGGCGGCGGCGCAGCCTGAGGATGAGAAGATGGCAGCGGTGTATGGCGCGCTGCGATATCTTCTGAAAGTGTTTTTTCACACGGACGGGGAAATTGAACCTGTTCGGGAAGAATACATTGCCCTGCTTCCCGAGGGAACGAGACTGTATTTATTATATGCCATAGCCCACGCGCTGTATCTGCAAAAGCAGTATCAGCAGGCTTTGGGCGTTGCCCAGTCGGCGCTGATGATGGCGGCGGGGCGGTTCCCTTCCGTGTGTGTGTATTTGAATCTGGTAGGCTCCATGGTGGCAACCAACCTGCAGGACGCTGACTTTGCGGCGCGGTTTTTCCACCGGGCGTGGCAAATCGCGGAGCAGGAGGATTACATTCAGCCCTTTGCGGAGCATCATGGAATGCTGCAGGGACAGATTGAAAGGTACATCCGGGACGATCAGCCCGGGCAGTACGACCGGATTGTGGAAAAGGTCATGGCTTTCTCCCGGGGCTGGATGAAGATTCACAACCCGGAGTCCATCAACAAGGTGACGGACCGCCTGTCCCCCTATGAGTTTTCCATTGCCATGATGGCCGCCCGAGGCAAAAGCAATCAGGAGATTGCCGATTATCTGCACATCTCCGTCAATACCGTGAAATTCCACCTGTCGTGCATTTATCAGAAGGTGGAGGTTACCAATCGCAAAGAGCTGGAACAGTTTCTGAACAGATAAAGACTACCCATTTTTGCCCGCCGGCGGGTAGTGACACGAATCGGTTTTTGTGCTACAATGACAGCATGGATGCGTATACCGTAGCACAGCGCGCCTGCGGTGTGCCAATGCGGCAGGTTGCAAAGCAAGAACAGACAACGTATACGGAAGCGGCGCGGGCATTGGCGGCGGCGCTTATGGCACAAGCGACAACATCACCGTCAAAGACAATGCGCAAGTTACGGCAGAGGGCAATATGGACTGATGTGAGGAAAAAGAAAAATGGCTCAACTGACCAAAGAAAGTCAGTTGAGCCATTTGCTCATATATGGGATTGGAATGGACAACACCTGCCAGCCGCCCTGCATCGTGCAGTAAAATAAAGGGGAGGCGTGGCATCAAGTGCTATCAATCTGCTATCAAATCGGGAGAAATTCTCTGAAATTATCGATTTTTCCGGGTCTTGACCCGGGAAAAACAGAAAATCGGGAAAATTCAATTACTCCCACTCGCTTCTCTGAAGCATGACATAAACAATTTTGCTTATGAAATATTCCATGGGTTATTCCTATTCTTTTTATTATCCAAAAACCAGAGGCTATCTGATTTTGTGCTGCCAAAGTGTTGCCGCAAACAGATTACGCTCCGGCGTGTAGTGCCTGCTGAATGGAGGCTTCCACGAAGCTGTTCAGGCTCATATTGTGGGACATTGCCGCGATAACTGCCTGCTTATGCAGTTCCGGAGAAATGCGCACATTGAAGCTTCCCTTGTATGCCTTTTCCGGTTCCGTGCCGGACTGAGCGCACAGCTCCAGATAATCGTCCACGGCGCCATGGAAATCGGCGACCAGTTCAGCAGCATTGGTTCCCTCATAGGAGATCAGCGCGCGGATACCTAAAACTTTTCCATAGAACAGAGCATCTTCTTCAGAAAACTCTACACTGCCAACATAACCCTTATATTCCATCGTGTTATTCATAGAAGTCCCTCCTGTTCCAGAATTTGGGTCAACTGTTTTATCTGATACTCTAGTAGTTCCTTGCGCGGATGGGGTTTATGCATCAAAATCGGAGGATGATTCTCAGACAGGAACATAATCCGTGATCCGCTGGTACGTCCTTTGTTGGATCTGGAATAACCAAAGTACCGCAGCAGACTTTCGGCATCATCAAAGGTAAAGGTCTTCGGCTTTGCCCTTAGCCGCTCGATTAGCTTCTCTTTTTGTCCCATTGTGCTGCTCCCTTTCTGCCTTTACTGTATTATACTACTGATGTTCGTAAAATGCAACTATTTTTAGTGCAGATGGTGATAAATGATTGGCTGCTGTACGCTAGGCACAGCAGCTATCGGTTTGAGATGTTGCAGGTTTACGGAATTACTCCCACTCGCTTAAGGTTCCTTTTCTTGCGGTCCTATATGCTGATACAGGGCGGACTTCCTGGGCAAAACAGAGGGGCGTATAGGATCTTTTCGTAGAATTTCAACGGTAATTTTAGGGCAATACCGCACAGAAAAAAGTGCCATATACCGCCAAGTGTGATATAATAAACTTATGGATAAACAGATGACGATTTCCGCATTCAGCGACGAACTGGCGCAGGTGCGGACGAAGAAAAAAGAATTTCTCAGCCAG
>JAXEXE010000024.1:0-16889 GCA_034113565.1 Faecousia sp. | reverse complement strand
CCACGGCGGGCTACATACACTTCACAGCCGATGATAGGCTTGACTCCCGCGGCCTTGGCGGCTTTGTAAAAATCGATACAGCCATACATCACCCCGTGGTCGGTGATGGCCACGGCGGTCTGCCCCAGCTCCTTCACCCGGTCCATCAGGTGATCGATGCGGCAGGCCCCGTCCAGCAGGCTATACTCACTATGTAAATGCAGATGCACAAAACTCATAGTTCTGTCTCCTTGGCGCAGGCCGCCAGCTTCTTCATGCGGTTATTCATCGCGGGCTTGGTAATAGGCGGCTCCATCATCGCCGCCAGCTCGGAAAGGGACGCGGAGGGATTCTGTTCCCGGGCATACGCCGCCTGCTTTAATTTCTCCGGCAGCCCCTCTAAAATGCCCCGTTCCCGCAGGGTGCGGATGACGCCCAGCTGCTCCTGGGCCGCTTCCACCACCTTGGAGGTGTTGGCGTCGTCACAGTTGCAGCGGCGGTTGACCTTGTTGTTCAGTTCCTTTTCGAGGCGGGCCTCCATGATGCCCATGGCAGCAACCGGCGCGCCCAGACAGGTGAGAAAATCGGAAATCTGCTCACTCTGCTTGAGGTACAGCACCTGCGCCCCGCCCCGGGAAGCCGTCTTGGGGGCAAAGTCCATGACCTCCCGCACCAGCAGCTCTGTCTCCCGGGCAACGCTGTGGTGGGTGGTCGCCAGCTCCAGATGATAGCCCTTGCCGGGGTCGGTGGCGCTGCCGCCGGCGAGAAACGCCCCCCGGAGGAAGGACACCTTGCAGCACTCCTCTTCCACCACCGGATAGTTCACATGAAGGGCCAGGGTATCCCCCGCCGAGAAGCCGAAAGCCTCCATAATCTTCGCCAGCTTCCCTTTCTCCCGAATCAGGAACACCAGCTTGCCGGGAGCGGCAAGGCTGGGATAGCTGTCAAAGTCCAGATCGAAGGCTTTTTTGAATAGCTTTGGGAGAATGCAGGCAAATTCCCGGCTTTCGGTGATAATTTTGATGCCGTCATCCTGAAAGCTGTTGCAGAACAGCAGAATGCCGAAGCACTGGGCCAGCGCGCAGCAATGTTTATGGGGCAAAATGCGGCAGATTTCCGCCCGGGCGGCGGAGGAAAAGGAGATTGACATAAAAACACCACCTTGCTTGCAGTTGACAGTTGATAGTTGACAATTTCTCTATTTCGGATTGTTCATTATTGGCAGATTGCCATTCTTTTGATAGCCGTTCATACCATTTTCAATCATCCCAAAGGGATACCTTAACTGTCCACTGTCAACTGTTCACTGTCAACTCTTTACCAGATTCGTATCTCCGGTTCCAGCCGGATGCCGGTCTGTTCAAAGACCCGGTCGGACACGGTTTGCAGTAACTCTTTTACATCGTTTGCTGTGGCACCGCCCAGATTCACAGCGAAGCCCGCGTGCTTGTCGGAGATGCCCGCGTTTCCCACCCGGAAGCCCTTCAGCCCCGCCTGATCGATGAGGGCCGCGGCGTAGCCGCCCTTCGGGCGCTTGAAGGCTGAACCGGCAGAGGGCAGGTTCAGGGGCTGGGAGGCGGAGCGTTTGCCGATCAGCTCCTTCATCCGGGCCTTAATGGCTTCCGGTTCCGCCGGCGTCAGGGTGAATTCCGCGGCAATCACAAGATCGTCCGCGGTTTCCAGCACGCTGTGGCGGTAGGAAAATCCCATTTCGGCGTTCCTCAGCCAGCGGCTGTTTCCCTGCCGGTCCATGACCTCCACCCGGTCGCAGACCTGACTGATTTCCCCGCCGTAGGCCCCGGCGTTCATGTAGATGCCGCCGCCGATGGTGCCCGGAATGCCGTGGGCAAATTCCAGCCCGCTTAGGCCCAAATTCGCCGCGAACACCGCCGCCCGGCTCATGGTCACGCCAGCCATCACCCGGATGCGGGTATCCGACAACGCTTCCATGCCGTCAAGGCAGTCCTTCAGGCAGATGACCAGCCCGGTGATTCCCTCGTCCGGGGCCAGCACGTTGGTTCCTGCGCCTAAAATAGCGCACTTACAGTCCAATAAAGCGGATACTTTCAACAGTTCCGCCAATTCTGTTTCGGTTTTCGGAAAGGCCATGACCTCCGCCCCGCCGCCAATGCGGAAGGAAGTGTGTTTTGCCATGGATTCGTTCATCCGCAGTTCCAAGTTTGGGAGCAAAGCGGCGATTTTCTTCTGAAATTCCGTCAATTCCGTCATAAACGCCTCCGGGTGTATAATCTAGTACAGTATAACATATTCCCGCTCATTATGCAATTATTACAACCGATAAATTGTGTTTTAGTTGACAGTGAATAGTTGACAGTTGACAGTTAAGGAGTCCCTGCGGGACGTTATAAATAGTTGTCGAATATGGCAGATTTCTTTGGAAAAACGACTCATATTTCTTGTTTGTAGTCTATTTATTTCATCCCGAAGGGATACCACAACTATCAACTGTCCACTGTCAACTATCAACTAAATTCATTCGCTGAGCTATCCCGATATGAATATTACAAAAACCACCACGGAAGGTTTTCCGTGGTGGTTTCGGTGATTGACTTGTCAGCTGACCTCCGCTTCGGTGATGGCGCGGATCAGCTTCTTCTGCTGGGGCGTCTCAAATCGGATGACGCTGTGGATATTGCCGTCGCTGTAGATATCCACCATATCGCCCCAGCCGGTGCCTTCCATGGGGATGGTATGGCCTGTCATTTTCAGATCAACGACCATGGGCAGAATCTTCGCCGCCAGCCGGGTCACATCGGAAGGTGTCATGGTGGTGGTCACCATGGGCAGCAGGATGTCCACCCATTCGTTCAGCTCGCTCAGGGACATATAGCGAATCTTTTCCAGCAGGGAAGCCACCAGCTTGCGCTGACGCTCCGTCCGCTTGATGTCGCTGTCCGCGTCGCCCTCGGCCTTGCGCATCCGGGCGTAGGACAGGGCCTCCATGCCCTGCAGAACCTGCACCCCCGGCTCGATGGTCCGCTTGACATACAGGGTATCCTTGTTGAGGTAGTCCGCCTCGGCCTCCGTCAGCTCCAGCTCCACGCCGTTGAGGTAGTCGATCATCTTGATGAAGCCGTCAAAGCTGACCTCGATGTTGTAGTCTACCTCGATGCCGAAGTTGTCCCGCAGGCAGATGTTGGTCATCTCCATGGCGCCGGCGGTGCCGCCGCCCCACTGGTAGCCCAGATTGTAGCACACGGTAAACTTGGCCCTGCCGCACTGGTGGCCCTTATAGTCGGGCAGCTTCACGAAGGAGTCCCGGAGGATGGAGAAGACCGTGACCTCCTTGGTATAGGTGTTGATGGACACCAGCATGGTGGTATCCGCCATATTCGCTTCCTCACCGGCACGGGCCGCTTGCCCTACCACCAGAATGTTCACGATGTCGTCAGCGGACATCTGATGGACGGTAGCCGCCACGGTTTCTTCCTCCGTGGCTCCTTCGGTCTGCTCCTCCTCGGTTTCCGCCGGGCGGGTATATTCGTCGGTGGCTTCCGTATAGACGTAGGTGTCCTCCGGCAGGGTGACCACGTTCATCTTGCTGAACTTGTCCTGAATGAACCAGTACACCACACCTGTAGCGATCAGAATCAGCGCCAGCAGCACCGCCATGACGATCAGAAAAATCTTCATGCCCCTGCCGCTCTTATTCGCCTTATTTCCTGTATTTTTTGTATGCTTTGGCTGTTTTTGCTGTTCAAAACGTCCATGATAGCTCATGTGTAACCTCCTGATGGACCAAACTATCTTATCAATTCAGTCGTTCAGCGGCTATTGTACCATGGCACATTTCAGATTACAAGCCTTTTTTCGCCCCAATATCAGATTTGGGGGCAGATTTCCTCAGTTTTCCTCCGCTTCCGTAATGGCCCGGATCAGCTTCTTCTGCTGGGCCGATTCAAACCGCATGACACTGTGCATCATGCCGTCGCCGTAAATATCCATCATTTCGCCCCAGCCGGTTTTGCCGACGGGTATGGTTTCGCCCTTCATCGTCAGCCTGCTCACCATGGGCAGAATCTTCGCCGCCAGAACCGTCACATCCGAAGGCGTCATGGTGGTGGTCACCATGGGCAGCAGCTCGTCAATCCAGCCATTCAGCTCACTCAGAGACATATAGCGGAACTTTTCCAACAGTGCGGCCACCAGCTTGCGCTGGCGCTCCGTGCGCTTGATGTCGGACTCCCCGTCCCCCGCCGCCTTGCGCATCCGGGCGTAGGACAGGGCCTCCATGCCCTGCAGCACCTGCACCCCCGGCTCAATGGTGCGCTGGACGTACAGGGTATCTTTATTCAGGTAGTTTGCCTCGGCCTCCGTCAGCTCCAGCTCCACGCCGTTCAGGTAGTCGATCATCTTAATGAAGCCGTCAAAGCTGACCTCGATGTTGTAGTCCACCTCAATGCCGAAGTTGTCCTTCAGGCAGATATTGGTCATTTCCATAGCCCCGGCGGTGCCGCCCTGCTGGTAACCCAGGGCGTAGCACATGGTGAACTTGTTTCTGCCGCCGTTCAGTCCCTTATAGGCAGGCAGCTGCACAAGGGAATCCCGGAGAATGGAAAACACCGTCACCTCCTCGGTGTAGGTGTTGATGGACACCAGCATGGTGCTGTCCGCCATTTTCCCCTCCTCACCGGCCCGGGACGCCTGTCCTACCACCAGAATGTTCACAATGTCGTCGGCAGACATGGGCGGCCTTGTGGTTTCCACCGTTGTTGCCACTGTGGTTTCTTCCATCGGCGCCGTCTCCGTCTCCGGCGGGCGGGTATACTCGTCCGTGGCCTCCGTGTAGACGTAGGTATCCTCCGGCAGCGTAATGACATTCATTTTGCTGAATTTATCCTGAATAAACCAGTAAACCACGCCCACGCCAAGAAGGATCAGCGTCAGCAGCACCGCCATGACAATCAGAAAGATTTTCAGACCCTTACTGCCCTTCTTTTTCCCGTTTTTTCCATTTTCAGGCTGTTTTTGTTGTTCAAAATGTCCACGATAGCGCATACGCAACCTCCTGATTTTTTCTCAGGGGCCATTGTATCACGCACGCCTGAAAACTACAAGCTTTTTCACCAAAATATGCGGTTTATCCCCGCTTTTTTCTGTCCCAGATTCCGCAGCACATCAGCCCGCCGCCGGACAGCGCCATGCCCAGCACGGACAGGTAAATGGTCAGGTCCCCTGTGCAGGGCGGCTCCTCCGTGATGGGCTGAACCACCGGTTCATAACGAAGCACCTGCTGTCCCGCGGGCACCTCCGCCAGAAATACCCGGAAGGGCCAGAAGCCATCCATCCGCTGGGTCTGCCTCACCAGATACAGCCCCTCCTCCACCTGCGAAAAAACCACTCTGCCCTCCACGTCCAGCAGCTGCTCCCGCCCGCTGTCGGCAAGCTCAGAAAGCCACCGGGCCAGATTGCCGGAGCTTATGTCCTCACTGCGGACGACGCCGCCGCCGTACCGATCCAGCAGCCGGTAGCCGCCGTCGGTGGGAATTCCTACCCGGTACAAGGTTACCGCCCCGTTGGTTACCGGAAGCTCCCCGGCATCCAGCTTGACCTCCACCGAGCAGCCTGTTTCCGATGCCCCCGCCGTAATGCTCAGCGCCAGCACCGCCGCTGTCACCAGCAGCGCCATGATTCCCCGTTTCAAACGGCCTCTCCCCTTTCGTGATGATACCGCCAGTATAGCGAATCGGAGAGGACGAAAAAAAGCGGAACGCATACGCGCTCCGCTTTTAAGTTGACAGTTGATAGTGGACAGTTGATAGTTATGGTATTCGCTTAGAATGCTCCAGGTACATCCATAACTGTCAACTGTCAACTGCCTTATTCCACCACCGGGACGGCCTGAACCTCCATGACGGTTCTCTGGTAAGTGGCGATACCGCTCGCCAGCACGTCCATGGCCCGCTCCAGATCCTGCTGCTTGAGCACATAGGCGATGCGCACCTCGTTGATGCCCTTGCCGGGGGTCTCGTAGAAGGGCGCGCCGGGGGCGAACATCACCGTGTCGCCGTTGTCGCTGAACTCCTCAAGGAGCCACTTCTGGAACTTATCCGCGTTGTCCACGGGCAGGCTCGCCATCAGGTAGAAGGCGCCCATGGGCTCCTCCACCACCACGCCGGGAATCTTCCGCAGCTTGCGGATCACCGTGTCCCGGCGCTTGCGGTACTCCTCCTTGCAGGAACGGAAGAAGGCGGAATCCACGCTGTACAGGGCCGCCGCGCCCACCTGATCCACCGTCGCCACCGCCAGACGGGACTGGCAGAACTTGAGCAGCGCCGCCTGAAGCTGCTTGTTGCGGGTGACCACGCAGCCCACCCGGGCGCCGCAGGCGGAGAACCGCTTGGAAACGGAGTCCACAATGACTAAGTTTTCGTCAATGTCCCGGAACCTCGCCATGGTGGGCACGCCGAACTTGTCGTCATAGCAGAACTCCCGGTACACCTCGTCGCAGATGAGGAACAGGTTGTGCTTCTTGGCGATGTCCGCGATCATCCGCATTTCGCTTTCGTCCAGCACCACGCCGGTGGGATTGCCGGGGTTGGTAATCAGGATAGCCCGGGTGTTGGGGGTAATCAGGCTCTCGATGCGCTCCCGGTCGGCATAGCGGTAGCCCTCCCAGGGGTTGGTGGGCAGGGCGCGGATGACGCCGCCCGCCGCGTGGACGAAGGTGGTGTAGTTGGGGTAATACGGCTCGGGAATAATGACCTCGGTGTAGGGGTCCAGAATGGACAGGCAGGTGAAGAGCAGAGCCTCACTGCCGCCGGTGGTCACGAGAATATCATTGTCCTCCAGAGAAACCCCCAGAGTGCCGTAATACTTCTTGATGGCCTCAATGAGCACGGGCCGTCCGGGGGATGCCTCGTAGGCCAGCGTCTGGTCGGCAAACTCGTGCACCGCCTCATAGAAAGCCTTGGGGGTGGGCAGGTCGGGCTGACCGATGTTCAGATGATAGATCTTCTTTCCTTCCTTTTTCGCCTTCACGGCAAGAGGATGGAACTTGCGCATGGGAGACGGCTCACAGCGGTTGGCGTTAATGGAAATCTGCATAATTACCTCCTCCGGCGGCTGCCAAATGCGCCGGATTTTTATATTCTTTCGTAATGCGGCGAAGCTCGGTTGTCAGCGCCGCAAGGCAAATCAAATTGGGAAGGGCCATCAGGCCGTTGGCAAGCTCACTTAACTGCCAGACCGTTTCCGTGTCCAGCACCGCCCCCAGTACCACCATGGCGGTCTGGGCAGCGGCAAAGCCTTTCCAGCCGCCGAAGAGGAACTGGGCGCACCGCGCCCCATACAGGCCCCAGCCGAGGATGGTGGCTACGGCAAACAGAATAAGCGCCGCCGCGAGGAACACGGAAGCCCCCGCGCCATAGACCTGAGAAAAGGCCCGGGTCGTCAATTCCGCGCCGGTATCCACTCCGTAGGGAACCGGCACGCCGGAGACAAGAATCACCAGCGCCGTCAGGGTGCAGATGACGATGGTGTCCAAGAACACCTCCATCATGCCCATCAGCCCCTGCTCCGCCGGTTCCGCTTCGGCACAGGCGTGGGCAATAGACGCGGTGCCCATGCCGGCCTCGTTGGTAAACACCCCCCGGCGGCAGCCCACGCAAAGCGCGCGGAAGGCGGAGCCAAGCATCCCGCCGGTAACGGCCCGTGGACAGAAGGCCCCCGTCAGAATCTGACCCAGCGCAATGGGAATCCGCCGCCGGAACACCAGCAGCACCCCGACGCACAGCAGCAAGTAAGCGCCCGCCGCCAGGGGAACCAGGGTTTCCGCCGCCGCGCCGATGCGCTTCGCCCCGCCGAACAGGAGAAATCCCGCCAGCACCGCGAGGGTCAGGCCCATCAGCAGATTTCCCATCCGGCTGGGCTGCCCGCCAAAGCGGGACACCGCCGCGTTCACCCCGGTGACCACGGCATTGACCTGAGCGGTATTGCCCACCCCAAAGGCCGCGAGAATCCCGAAGACGCAGTAGGCCTTCGCCAGCGGACGAAATCGCTGTCCCAGTCCGTATGTCATGGTATACATGGGGCCGCCCGCGTAACCGTCCGGGGTCTTCACCCGGTAGCGGACTGCCAGCGCCGCCTCGGCATACTTGGTGGCCATGCCGAAAAAGGCGCAGACCCACATCCAGAAAATGGCCCCCGGCCCGCCAAGGCAGATTGCCCCCGCCACGCCCACCAGATTGCCGGTGCCGACGGTGGCCGCCAGCGCGGTGCACAGGGCCTGAAACGAGGAAACGCCCCCGTCACGCTTTCCCGCGAACATCCGCCGGAAAAACAGCCCCACCGCCCGGGGAAACAGCCCCAGCTGGGGAAATCCCAGCCGGAGGGTGAGAAACAGTCCCACGCCCAGAATCAGGGCGGCGGCGGGCAGGCCCAAAATTACATCCTGTATGTACAAACGTACCTGAGTCATGGCACTCTCCTACTTTATCACTATTTTACAAATTCTGCAACCATAATTTTTCACTTCCAACAAAAAAGCAGCCCCCCAAGCGAAGGAAGCTGCTTTTGTGAAGGATGATTCGTTTGAAATAACAAAGGCGGAAAACGAGTTGACAGTTGATAGTTGACAGTGAAGGAGTCCCTGCGGGACTTAATTTAAGAAGCAACTTGTCCAGACTTCGACCATAACTGTCAACTGTCAACTATTCACTGTCAACTGATCTTTATTCCCATGTTTCCCAAGTCTCGGGACAATACCCGACGGTGGCCTGTTTGCCGTTGCGCACCACCGGGGTCTTCATCAGGGTGGGGTCGTCAAAGACCTTGTCCTCCTTGGCGGTTTTGTCCTCCATGTACTTCATGAGGGTCACTTC
Organism: Faecousia sp.; assembly: GCA_034113565.1. GTDB lineage: Bacteria > Bacillota > Clostridia > Oscillospirales > Oscillospiraceae > Faecousia. The sequence goes on along the minus strand of JAXEXE010000024.1, from coordinate 8,067 downwards.
CGGGGACTTGCTGTCCCAGTCGATGAGGTTGTCGATGCCCCCCACCGCCCGGAGCACGCTGTCAAATTCCCTGCCGGACATTCCGTACCTTTTCAGGTCGATGGACTGGAAGGGAATCCGCCGTTCTTTGAAGTATCGCTCCGCTTTTTTCGTGTCAAAGCACTTGTTTTTTCCAAAAATCTGAATATTCAATAGATTACCTCCTCAAGACACAGCCCCTGGGCCGGGGCAAGAAAGCCCGCCTGCTCCCGCTTTGCACCGAACAGGGCCGGGATGGAATCCGCTTCCCGCTCTCCCCTGCCCACCTCTACCAGCGTGCCCGTCAGAATCCGTGCCATATTGTATAGGAAGCCGTTGCCGGTGTACCGAATCTGTATTTCCTCACCTCGGCGGGAAATGTCGATGGCGTACAGCTCCCGGACGGTGGACTTTTTCATCTTGGCGTTGCCGCAGAAGGCGGAAAAATCGTGCCGCCCCAGAAGCAAATCCGCCGCCTGTTTCATGGCTTCCACATCCAGCTGCTCTGGCATCACCGCCGCGAACCGCCGCGCAAAGACGCAGGGTGCCTCGCTGTTCCAAATCCGGTAGCAATAGGTTTTCTCTCTGGCGTTCAGCCGGGCGTGAAACCGGGGCGATACTTCTTTACAGGAATATATGCCGATGTCCTCCGGCAAATACCGCCGCAGATTCGCCAAAATCTCCGCCGACGGCAGCTCGCTTTCGCAGTGGAAATTCGCCACCTGTCCCCGGGCGTGCACGCCGGCATCGGTGCGTCCGCTGCCGGAAACCTCGATGGGCTCCCCCAGAATCCGGCTCAGCGCCGTTTCCAGCTTACCCTGAATGGTGTCCTCCCTGCCCGGCAGCCGCTGCCAGCCCCGGTACCGGGTGCCGTCATAGCAAATGTCAAGCCGCAGATTCCGCATAGTCCTTCAATTCCTCTCTGGCCTCCCGCTCGCTGTCCGCAGAGAACAGGAAATTGCCCTGTCTGTCGTATACCTGTATATGTCCCTGAACATTACGAAGCTGATACATAGCCATCAACCTTTCTTTTTGGTTTCTGGCTGTAGTATACTGCTGTATAAGTCCAATAAAACGGACTTTTAAGAAGTTTGGTGTTTGAAGTGTGAAGTGCGGAGTAAAAGGGTTCCCCTGCCTTTCCCCGCCCCTACGGCGAGATTGGGAAAAATTCCAATTGTCCCGAAGGGACTCCTTAACTGTCAACTGTCAACTATCAACTTTCAACTGAAAAAACGTCTGGACAGCGCTGTCTTTCCGTGCTAGAATACCGGGCAGTAAGAAAGGAGGCGCGTCCGATGCCGTCTCAGGCCGCCAACCAAATCACCGAAGGGGTGATCTGGAAACAGCTGTTACGATTTTTCTTCCCGATTCTGCTGGGAACCTTCTTCCAGCAGCTTTACAATACCGTGGATACCGTCATTGTGGGCCGGTTCGTGGGTACCCAGGCCCTTGCCGCCGTGGGCTCCACCGCCGCGCTGGTGAATCTGCTGAACGGCTTCTTCATCGGTCTCAGCTCCGGCGCAACGGTGCTGCTGTCCCAGTTCTACGGGGCCGGCGACCACCGGAGAACCCAGGATTCCCTGCACACCGGCATGACGCTGTCCCTGATTCTGGGCCTCATCATCACTGTCCTTGGCGTGTTCGCCGCGCCCCGGCTTCTGGTCGTCATGGGCACCCCGGACACCTGCCTTGCCGATGCCCAGACCTACATCCGGCTGTACTTTGCCGGAGCGCTGGCCTCCATGGTGTACAATATGGGCTCCGGCATTTTGCGGGCCATGGGAGACTCCCGGCGGCCCCTGATCTTCCTTGCCATCGCCTGTATTGTGAATATTTTCATGGATTTGCTGTGCGTGGTGATTCTGGGCATGGGCGTTGCCGGGGCGGCGATTGCAACCGTAACTTCCCAGTTCATCAGCGCGGTGCTGGTGGTGCGGGTGCTGCTGCGGCTTCCCAAAACGCTGCGGCTGGAGCCGAAAAAGCTCCGTCTGGAAGGGATTCTTCTGAAGCGGATTCTGTATATCGGCGTGCCCGCGGGGCTGCAATTCGTCACCTTTGACCTTGCCAATGTGCTGATTCAGTCCGGCATCAATTCCTTCGGCGACGTGACCATCGCCGCCTGGACGGCCTATGTAAAGACCGATGCCCTGACCTGGCAGATTTCCGGCGCCTTCGGCGTATCCATCACCACCTTCGTGGGGCAGAACTTCGGTGCGCAGAAATACGGGCGCATCCGGCAGAGCGTCCGGGTGTGCCTTGGCATGAGCGTGGCGCTGGTGGGCTGCTTAAGCGCACTGGTCATGACCTTCCGAACCCTGATTCTCGGTATCTACACCACCGACCCGGAGGTCATCCGGGCGGGAGCGTATATCATGGCTCTGATTGTCCCCTTCAACGCGGTGTTCATGCCTGTGGAGGTTTTCGGCGGGGCCATGCGGGGCACGGGCTACAGCGTCGTGCCCACCGTGATTACCTGCACCTGCGTGTGCATTTTCCGGGTAATCTGGATTTTCACCGTGGTCAGCAGGTTCCACCGGGTGGAGCTTCTCGCCGCCGCCTATCCCATCAGCTGGATGCTCTGCGCCGCTGTGTTCCTCGTTACCTATTTAAGAGGAAACTGGCTGAAAAAGCGCATTGCCCAGATTGGGTTGGAGCCGGAAAGGAAGTAGGGGCGGAGTGTGGAGAGTGGAGTGTGGAGTGTTTACTCTTAACTCCTCACTCCTAACTCCTCACTCCTAACTCCTCACTCCTCACTCTCCACTCTTAACTCTCCACACTCTTCATAATCCACTGGGCCACGTCCTCGTAGATTTCTTCCTTATTGATCTCGTTGAGAATCTCATGGCGGCACAGGGGGTAAATCCGGGTGGTGACGTTGGTCATCCCCGCTTTTTGGAAGGCTTCGGCGGCTTTGCGCACGCCCTTGCCGTAATTGCCTACGGGGTCGTCTCCGCCGGCAATGAAGAATACCGGCAGTTCCTTGTTCATGGCGGCAAGGTTTTCGGGCTTTTCAATGTAAGCGATGCCCTTCATCAGCTCCCGCAGCAGCCCTGCCGAGGCGGTGAAGCCGCACATGGGGTTGGCGATGTAGGCGTCCACCTGTTTTGCGTCCCGGGTCAGCCAGTCGAACTGGGTCCGGGGGTGCTCCACCCGGCTGTTGTAGCTGCCGAATACCAGCTTCTGCAAAAGAGCGCTGGGCTTGTCCTCCCCGCTTTTCTTACAGACCTGATCGATGAGGGCGATGACCGGGGGCAGAAGGGCCGGGGGCTGCCAGCCGGTGCCGCAGATCACCGCCGCGGAAATGCCGCTGTCCGGGTATTTGCACAGAATCGTCCGGGCCATGAAGGAGCCCATGGAGTGCCCGAACAGAATGTAGGGGATGTCCGGGTAAGCCGCCCGGGTCCCCCTGAGCAGAACCATGGTGTCCTCCACGGCGGCAAACCAGCCCCCGCTAAAGTAGCCCCGAACGCCCTCGCCGTTTACGGACTGGCCGTGGCCCATGTGGTCTTCCGCCACCACCGCAATGCCCTGTTTGTTCAGAAAATTCGCGAAATCATCGTATCGCTCGATGAATTCCGCAATGCCGTGGACGATTTGCACCACGGCTTTTGTTTCGCCTTCGGGAATCCAGCGGCAGCCGTGGATTTTCCCCGCGCCTTTGGAATCATACCAGAAGTCTTCCCGCATTCAGTCCACCACCTCGTAGTCCGCGTCGGTGATGGCTTTTTTTACAGCGGCAATGTCGGCGTTTCCGGTGATTGTGACGGTCTTCGCCGCCAGGTCAACCAAAGCGTCTTCTACGCCGGGGACTTCTTTGCAGACCTTCTCCACCCGGGCCTTACAGTGGTTGCACATCATGCCGTTGACAGTAATTACAGTTTCCATTTTTGGTTCCTCCTTAATGATCACCGGAGCTTCCGGCGTTTTTTCCCTGAAATAACGAAGTCTGAGGGCGTTGGTCACCACGAACACGCTGCTCAGGCTCATGGCGGCGGCGCCCAGCATGGGCGACAGCGTGATGCCGAAGGGCAGGTACAGAACCCCCGCCGCAATGGGAATCCCCAGCGTATTATAGAAGAACGCCCAGAACAGATTCTGCCGGATATTGCGGATGGTGGCCCGGCTCAGGGCGATGGCGTCGCTGACCGCCCCGAGGGAATCCCCCATGAGGACGATGTCCGCCGACTCCATGGCGATGTCCGTGCCCGCGCCGATGGCCATGCCCACGTCGGCGGTGACCAGCGCGGGGGCGTCGTTGATGCCGTCGCCCACCATCAGCACCCGGCGGCCCTGCTCCTGCAAGGTCTGCACCGCCCCGGCCTTGTCCGTGGGCAGCACGTCGGAAATCACCTGAGAAATCCCCGCCTTGGCGGCGATGGCTTTCGCCGTGGCGGCGTTGTCACCGGTGAGCATCACCACCTGCAGGCCCGCCTTCTGCATGGCGTCCACAGCGGAGACGGAAGTCTCTTTCAGCACATCCGCCGCCGCGATGGCTCCCAGATAGCGGCCCTTCTCATCGGCAAAGTACAGCGGGGTCTTGCCCTGTCCGGCAAGGGCCGGGTAATCCGGGACGGTCACCCCCAGCTGCTGCATCAGGGAAGCATTGCCCCCATAATAAACCGTTCCGTCAATGGCCCCGGAGACGCCCTGCCCGGGTAAGGTGCGGAAATTTTCCACTCTTTTCACGGGAGAACTGCCGTTTTTCTTGAGAATCGCCTTGGCAAAGGGGTGCTCAGAGGGCGTTTCCAAGGATGCCGCAATGGTCAGGAGCTCTGCTCTGCTGACCGCACCGGGCAGGATGTCCGTGACCTCCGGCTTGCCGGTGGTGAGGGTGCCGGTCTTGTCCAGCACCACCGTGTCCACGTGGTGCAGATTTTCAAGGGCCTGTGCGTTCTTGAAGAGGACACCCAGCTGTGCCCCCCGGCCTGTGCCCACCATGATGGCAACGGGGGTGGCAAGGCCCAAGGCACAGGGGCAGGAGATCACCAGCACGGACACGGCACAGTTGAGACTGAATTCCAGCCCCTGCCCAAGAAGCATCCAAATCACAAATGTCACCGCCGCGATGCCCATGACCACCGGCACGAACACCCCGGCAATCTTATCCGCCAGCCGGGCGATGGGGGCCTTGGAGCCGCCGGCTTCCTCCACCATGCGGATGATCTGGGCAAGGGTCGTGTCCTGCCCCACCTTTTCCGCCCGGAATTCCAGATAGCCCTCGGAGAGGATGGTGGCGGCGGCTACGGTGTCCCCGGTCTGCTTCTCCACGGGGACGCTCTCGCCGGTGAGGGCGCTCTGGTCGGCGCTGCCCCGTCCGGAAATGACCACCCCGTCCACGGGAATGGCCCCGCCGGCCCTGACAATCACCGTGTCGCCGGGATGCACCTGCTCCATGGGCACCGCCACTTCGCCATTCTCTGTGCGAATGGTGGCGGTTTTGGGGCTTAAGTCCATCAATGCCCGGATGGCGTCGCCGGTGCGGCCCTTGGCCCGGGCCTCCAGGAATTTCCCCAGCGTAATCAGGGTCAGAATCATGGCGGCGGACTCAAAATAGAGGTTTTCGCTGTAGCGGCGTACCAGTTCCCAATCCCCGTGGCCCAGCCCAAAGGCCATGCGCAGCAGCGCCGCCACGCCGTAAATCAGCGCCGCCAGAGACCCCACTGCAATGAGGGAGTCCATGTTTGGGCTGCGGTGCCACAGAGCCTTCAGCCCCCGGCTGTAGTACACCCGGTTGAGGTACACCGGAATGAGGGTCAGGAAAAATTGCAGCAGCGCGGCGACCACCGCGTTTTCGAGGCCATGATACCAGTGGGGCACCGGCAGGCCCACCATGTGGCCCATGGTGAAGTACATGAGCACAATCAGGCTCACGGCGGAGCCGAGAATGCGCTTTTTCATTTCCTTTAATTCGTCATTTTTCGGTTCTTTTTTGGTTTCCCCGGGCAGAAACGCATGGTATCCGGCGTTTTCCACCGCCGCCATAAGCGCCTTCGCCGTGTCCATGTTGTCCAGCTCCGCCTGCATGGTGCCAGCCAGCAGGTTCACGTCCGCGGTTTTCACCCCCGGCACCGCCCGGCTCACCTTCTCCACCCGGGCAGAGCAGGCCGCGCAGGTCATGCCCGTTACCGTAAATGTAAGCTTCATCAGGATTCCTCCCTGTGTCTATTATCGCCCAGATTGGCGGGAAAAGCAATAGAAAAGTGTGGAACAGTTTTGAGTGTGTACTCTTAACTCCTCACTCCTAAAACTGTTCACAATTTATTAACATTTTCCCCCGCTCTGTATGGTACTATTTTACCAAGCATTTCAAAATGTGCAAGTACGCACTATTTTGTGCGATACTACCCAAAAAGATACCGCGTTAGGAGGCAGCGCATGGAAGCGAAACCAACCTGTCCCGTGGAGACCACGCTGGAATTGATTGGCGGCAAGTACAAGGCCCTGATTCTGTGGCATCTGTCTGCGGGAAAGCTGCGGTTTTCCGAGCTGCGCAAATGCGTCAGCAGCGCGACCCCGAAAATGCTGACCCAGCAGCTGCGGGAGCTGGAAAGCGATCAGCTGGTGCACCGGGAGGTCTATCCCGTGATTCCGCCCAAGGTCGAATACTCCCTCACCGAAACCGGAAAAAGCCTGATGCCCGTGCTGGTGGCCATCCGGGACTGGGGCACGGATTATCTGCGAAACCATAATCAGGAGCCAAACTGCTTCATGATGGACACCGAACCGGCGGTAAGATAAGATAAGTGTGGAGTGTGAAGTGTGGAGTTGTGGTATCGCCTTCGGCGATGAATTGAAAATAGTAATCGAAAGACGCCCCTCCACTCTCCACTCTTCACTCTCAACTCCTCACTCCTAACTCCACTCTCCACTCTTCACTCTTAATTTAAGCGGAAAGGAACGAACCCATGACGAAAATCAAGCTTTCTACGGATTCCACCTCCGATATTCCCGCCACCTTCCGGGAGGAACTGAACATCAGCGTCCTGCCGCTGACCATTCTCCATGAGGGAAAGGAATACCGGGACGGCGTGGACATCACGCCCACCGAGTTCTATAAAATTCTGGACGAAGCCACGGTGCTGCCCGTGTCCTCTCAGGTTCGGGCCACGGAGTACCTGAGCCTGTACCAGAAGGTTGCGGAGGAGGGCTATACCGACCTCATCCATGTGTCCATCAACGCCAAAGGCTCCGGCACCTATCAGGCCGCCGTCATGAGCCGGGATATGTTCTTCGAGGAGCACCCCGAGGCAAAGCTCAACATCCACATCATCGATTCCCGAACCTACAGCATGGCCTACGGCATGGCGGTGGTGGAAGCGGCGCGGATGGCGAAAGGCGGTGCGTCCGTGGAGGAAATCACCGCCCACATTCAGGACTGGATTGAAAACACCCGGCCCATGTTCGTGCCCCTGAACCTGAAATGCGTCAAGAAATCCGGGCGCATCTCCCCCGCCGCGGCCTTTGTGGGCGACGCTATTGGATTAAAGCCCCTGATTACCTTTGAGGACGGCGAGGCGAAGATTCTGTCCAAGGTTCGGGGCGAAAGCAAGGCCATCGCGGCTCTGGTGGACATCTGTAAAAAGGAGCGCCGCCCCGGCACCAGCTACTGTCTGGTCTGCGGAAACAACCTGCCCGCCTTTGAGGCCCTGAAAAAGGCCTGTGCCGACTTTGACCAGCCCCCCATGGCGGAATACAACGTGGGCTGCATCATCGGCATTAACACCGGCCCGGATATGATCGGGATTCTGTACCGCAGATAATAGATGCTGCCGCTGACACGTGTCGGCGGCAGTTTTTTAGTGTGGAGAGTGGCGTGCGGGGAGTGGAGTGTGGAGTTGTGGTATCGCCTTCGGCGATGATTGGTTAAATTGTGCTTTAACTGAGTAATGCCTTCCCCTTTGGGGAAGGTCAGACCGTCGAGAAACCCCAGTTTTGCGTCAGGCAAAACTGGGGTTTTGAGCATATTGTGGCCAAAATATGAGGATTTGCAAAAGGTTGTGGGCATCCTCCCACTTCCTAATGGCGAACTTTTTCAAGTTCATGGCAGCA
>JAXEXE010000023.1:0-4067 GCA_034113565.1 Faecousia sp. | reverse complement strand
CTGCCAGACGGCCTTTTTCCCAGGAGTGGGGATGCCCTCCTCCGTCAGCATGGTGGCAATGGCATTGGTGGATTTCCCCTGAAGGAACTCGCGGTAGATGCGTTTGACGATCTCCGCTTCCTCCGGGACGATCTCCGGCAGCCCGTCGGCACCTTTGCGGTAGCCCAGGAACTGGCCGTAAGGGATGCTGACTTTACCGTCGGAGAACCGTTTCCGCTGTCCCCAGGTGACATTTTCGGAGATGCTGCGGCTTTCCTCCTGAGCCAGACTGGACATGATGGTGATGAGCAGTTCCCCCTTGGAGTCGAAGGTCATGATGTTTTCTTTCTGGAAAAAGCACTCACAGCCGGCTTCTTTCAGCTTGCGGATGGTGGTCAGGCTGTCCACGGTATTTCGCGCGAATCGGCTCACACTCTTGGTCACAATCAGGTCGATTTTTCCAGCCAGGGCATCCCGGATCATGCGGTTGAAGCCGTCCCGGCGCTTGGTGTTGACGGCGCTGATGCCCTCATCGGTGTAAACCTCCACAAAGTCCCAGTCGGGATTCTCCTGAATGAACCTGGTGTAGTAATCCACCTGGGCTTCATAGGAGGTGAGCTGTTCTTCGCTGTCCGTGGAGACACGGGCGTAAGCGGCTACCCGGCGGCGTATCCGCTCCTTGGTGGGTGTTTTGGTATGGATATTCAGTGTGGAGGGGATGACCGTAACATTTTTAGCTTTCGGCATGGTGCTGCTTCCTTTCCCGTGTTTTCTCTCCGGCGGCCCGGCGCATTTCCGCTGTCCAACTCTCGGCACGGGAGCGATCCTGCCACCGCTTCACGGCGTTGGTTCCGTCCTTGAGGGTGAACTCCAGAAGATTATCGTTGTGGGCTGTAATCGCCGTTATTTCGCCCGTATGCCCAACTTGGGCAGCGGTCTGCATCAACTTTTCCTCCGGAATAGCTTTGGAGGGGCAGTAGGATTTGCCGTAGGAATTGTAGGTGGAGCAGATCCAGACCGGTCCCGTGGCGGTGGTTTTGCGGCGGTAGTGTTTGCCGCATATGGCGCAGGTGATAAGCCCCGTGAAGGGGGATGGTTGCTGTGGCTTGGTGGGGGCATACTTCTCTTTTCTCCGCCGGATCTCCGCCTGGACGGCATTGAAAGTCTCCAGCGGGATGATGGCTTCGTGGGTGTCCGAAGCATGATACCGGGGCAGTTCGCCCTGGTTTTTCCGGGTGACTTTGGTCAGATGGTTCTCCCGGAATTTGGTCTGGAGCAGGAGATTCCCGGTATAGGCATAGTTGCGGAGAATTCGTTCCACGGCACTCTTGTGGAACACGCAGCCGCTCTGGGTGGCGTATCCGCTTTCGTTCAGCCGTTTGGCGATGGCGGTGACACCCTTTCCAGCCAGGTAGTCATCGAAGATGCTTCTGACGATCTCTGCTTCTTCCGGGACAATGGCCAGCTTCCCGTTCTCCCGGCGGTAGCCCAGCATGAAGAATCGCCAGGGGATGCCTTCTTCAAAGTTCCGTTTCACCCTCCACTTCTGATTTTCGCTGGCGGAGAGGCTTCCCTCCTGGGCATAGCTTGCCAGGATGGAAAGCATCAGTTCGCCGTCAGCGGTGGCGGTGTCGATGGACTGTTCTTCAAAATAAACGCTGATCCCCAGTTCTTTCAGCTCCCGTACCGTTTCCAGAAGGGTTACGGTATTCCGGGAAAAGCGGGATATGGACTTTGTGATGATGTGATCAATTTTTCCGGCACGACAGTCGGTGAGCATCCGCTGGAAGTTCTCCCGGCTGTCTCTGGTGCCGGTCTTGGCTTCGTCGGCGTAAACGCCCACATACTCCCAGCCGTGATGGTGGCGGATGTAGGTGCTGTAATGATCCACCTGGGCCGCCAGGGAGTGGAGCATGGCATCCTTTCCGCTGGACACTCTGGCATATGCCGCCACCCGGAGGGGTTTGGGCATCCGGGGTGCAAATTGGATTTGTTCTACGGTTCTTGGCATAGGGTCCTCCTTTGCATCAAGTATCGTCAGCTACATATATCGCTCGTTTCGGGGGGTATAGCAAGTCCATATAGTGACGAATTTCAAATGAATATACTGTCCTGTTTCAGGCCGGTTTTCATGGCGAGAACGGCGCTTGCCCGGTCACGGGTGTGGGCATCCAGCTCTCCCTCCCGGCAGAGATTATCCAGCATTGCGCAGAGTATCCGATACCGAATGAGATCTTCTTGCGTCGGCGTAACAGGGACGGGAGCAGTATTTACGTTTCCGGTTGCCATAGCTGATAAACTCCTTTCCGCAGTATTCGCAGGTCAGATGGTAATAGGCTTTTCGCTGCACCTTCTCCGGGTGGGCGTTCCACCAAGCGTTCCGGCACTTGTCAGAGCAGAAGTATTTGGCCTTTCTGCCCTTCACCTGGAGAATGGGCTTTCCGCACTGGCGGCATTCGACCCGGACAGCATCTTCCGGCGGGTGGCGGCGGATGTAAGAACGAACGGTATTGACGGAGATCTGAAGGGCGAGCGCAATGTCCATGGCGGTCTTGCCACGGCTGCGCATGACATTCAGAATTTCGATTTCATGTTTGGTCATATTGAAACCTCCCGGGTTTGATTTTTGGGTAATTCCCCTTTTGAATTTGCGATTTTGTGCGTGAGACCCCACGGCCGTTGTCCGGCGATACAGGCACAGAGATTTGACCCGCCCCTGCCGGGCTATTCGCTCCGAAACTTATGCGAATTCGCGCATGAGGCCCCACGCCCGTTGTCCGGACAAGAAGCCCCGGAGATTATGACCGCCCCTCCCCGGCGCCATCCTCCAGCACAGCCGGATTGGTCAGGTAGACCTCCGAGGACTTTCTTCCCGCTCCGTGGGCGGGTGGCTGCGGCTTGGCGGCAAGATAGCCGTATTCGCACAGCCGATCCAGCACAGGCTGCAGGCTCTCGGCAGTCTTGAACCGGCGGCACAGCCGCATGGCGTCCCGGCGAGAGAACTCCGTAAGCCGATCCCGTTTGATGGCGGAGAGCAGATGCTGGGCGTTCTTGTTTACGGCATCGGCACCCATGAGGGAATATGCGGCTTTGGCGTGTTCCAGAAAATATCTGCCGATGGTAACGGCATTCTCCATGGTTTCTCTGCTGACGGAGTCGAACATGGAGTCCTTGGGATATTTCATGACGTGCAGAATGCCGCTGATACGCAGGACGGAACCCACAAACTTACCCGCCCAGTCGGGGATCTCCGCCAAGTCACCTTTCAGCCGGCCTTCCACCTCGTTAAACAAGGTTTTCAGGACTTCCTGAGCACCATCGTCCAGGCTGATTGGCTGCTGCTCGTTGTCGCTGGAAAGAATGGCCTCGATCAGATCCTGATACCTGACTCTGACACCTTCCGGGATTGGTTCCGTGGAGAAAGAACGACTGCCAACAGTGGATTTCGGCATGGAGTACAGGAATCGGGCGGTCAGGCCACGACCACGGAAGGTGTTGTTGCTCATCAGCCCGTTCAGCACTTCCGGCTGCACTGCCAGCACCATGGTCAATGCCGGGTGGATGATGCTTTCGCTGGCTCTCCCGATGCGGTCAACCCGGATGGTATCACCGCTGTGACCTTTGAGGAATACATCGATATTCACATTGCGGCTGTACAGGCCGCTGATGATATCGAAGATACCGCCCTCTGCGGAAACCACCGCCGCACAACCGTTGTTCTCGGCCAGAACGGAAGTCAGCTTTTCGGAGGTCACATCGTCCACGAAGAGTCGGAGCGGTTTCACCGGTTCGTATTCGGCTATTTCTTTGGCCTTGTTCTTGATATCCTCCTCGGTAGCTTTGCCTTTGGATGCCCGTTCCACCAGACTGCGCTTCTCCTTTTCCAGCTTGCTCAGTTCCATTTGGCTTTTGACAATTTCCGGGCTGCGCCGTTCGTTTTCCAATTTTTCAAATACTTCCACCGGGTGAATCATCATGGACAGCACCGAGGATTTTCGCTCCGCAGGTGGGAGGATGACGACCGTGTAGGTGTTGAGGGGTTCTGCCCAGTCCGCATTGCCCCGGATGAAGTATTTTCCCTGGCTGCA
>JAXEXE010000022.1:0-7143 GCA_034113565.1 Faecousia sp. | reverse complement strand
TGGCGTGGCAATCCGTTCCCCTTAAAATGTCCCGATTTTGCACCTGTTACCAAGGAGAAAACGGATTGCCACGTCGCTTCGCTCCTCGCAATGACACCTAAATCAACAATGTTCTCCTTTAACTGATTAATCCGATAGACGCAGCCAGTTGTCCTCTGAATTTTGAAAGGAGCCCTCATTTATGGGTAAATATTTTGGAACCGACGGCTTCCGTGGAGAAGCCAATTGCAATCTGACCGCTGACCACGCCTACAAGGTAGGCCGTTTTCTGGGCTGGTACTATACCCAGCTGAAGCGCCGCGGCGGCAGCGACGGCCCTGCCCGCATCGTCATCGGCAAGGATACCCGCCGTTCCAGCTATATGTTCGAATACTCTCTGGTGGGCGGTCTGGTTGCCTCCGGCGCGGATGCCTACCTGCTGCACGTTACCACCACCCCCTCGGTGGCCTACGTCGCCCGTACGGAGAGCTTCGACTGCGGCATCATGATCTCCGCCAGCCACAACCCCTACTACGACAACGGCATCAAGCTCATCAACAGCTACGGTGAGAAGATGGATGAAAGTGTCATCGAGCTGGTGGAGGCGTATCTGGACGGACATCTGGAAGCCTTCGGCAAGCACTGGGACGAACTGCCCCTTGCCAAGCGGGACCAGATTGGCCGCACCGTAGACCACGTAGCGGGCCGGAACCGTTACATCGGCTATCTGATTTCTCTGGGCATCTACTCCTTCAAGGGTATGAAGGTGGGCCTGGATTGCGCCAACGGCTCCTCCTGGAACATCGCCAAGTCTGTCTTTGACGCCTTGGGCGCCAAGACCTATGTGATTAACGCCGAGCCGGACGGCTACAACATCAACATGAACGCCGGCTCCACCCACATTGAGGGCCTGCAAAGGTACGTGGTGGAGCACGGTCTGGATGTGGGCTTTGCCTACGATGGCGACGCCGACCGCTGCCTGTGCGTGGACGAAAATGGCAGCGTGGTCACCGGCGACCACATTCTGTACATCTACGGCAAGTACCTGAAGGAGCGGGGGAAGCTCCTGATGAACACCGTGGTCACTACGGTCATGAGTAACTTTGGCCTGTACAAGGCCTTTGACGAGCTGGGCATCGACTACGCCAAGACCAAGGTGGGCGACAAGTACGTCTATGAGTACATGATGGCTAACGGCTGCCGCATCGGCGGTGAGCAGAGCGGTCACATCATCTTCTCCAAGTACGCCTCCACCGGCGACGGCATCCTCACCAGTCTGAAGGTGATGGAGGTCATGCTGGCGAAGAAGAAGACCCTGAGCCAGCTGTGCGAGGGCTTCACCTTCTATCCTCAGGTGCTGAAGAACGTCCGCGTTGCCGACAAGGCAGCGGCTCAGGCCGACCCCGATGTGCAGGCCGCCGTATCCGAGGTCGCCGCCAAGCTGGGCGACACCGGCCGGATTCTTGTCCGGGAGTCCGGCACAGAGCCGGTAATCCGGGTTATGGTGGAGGCCGAAAGCAAGGATATCTGTGAAGCCTATGTTGATTCCGTGGTGGAGGTCATCCGTCGGAAGGGGCATACCGTATAATCTGCATCCTTATGCAGAAAGTTGACAGTTGAAAGTGGATAGTTGAAAGTTATGATATCCCCTTTGGGGATCATTGAAATCATCCCGAAGGGATACCACAACTTTCAACTTTTAACTGTCAACTTTCAATTTCCAACTCAGTTACCGCTTGTCGTTTGCTGACGAAAATCAAAAGATTTTTTGAAAGCGCTGTGTTTCCGGCACAGCGCTTTTTTAAGTTGCAAAGCCCCCCGGTTTGTGGTACACTATGTGTGATTACGATTTGGAGGGACACCATGGACGACGAGAAGCTGAAATATCAGATCGGTGCGAATATCGCCGCCTATCGCAAGCGGGCGGGCCTGACACAAGCCGGGCTTGCGGAAAAACTGAATTATTCTGACAAAGCCGTTTCCAAATGGGAACGGGGCGAGTCCGTGCCGGATGTGCTGACCCTCATGCAGCTGGCTTCCCAGTTCGAGATCACCGTGAACGACCTTTTGGTGGACCCCGACGCCCTGCCCGGCAACCCCGGCACACTGGAAAAGGCCATGACCCAGGTCTCCGAGAAGGCCCTCAAACGCAAGGCAAACAAAAATATCATTCTCGCCCTGTCCTCTACGCTGGTGTGGTTCGTGGCGCTGTTTGCCTTTGTGGTGCTGTCCTCCTTCGATTTTCTTGAGAAATACAGCTGCCTGCTGTTCTTCTACGCCATTCCCGCCAACGCCATCGTCCTGCTGAGCCTGCGCTCGGCGTGGCACGATTTCCGGTGGAACAAGGCGCTGATCAGCATGATCGTATGGGGCAGTCTGCTGAGTATTTACGCCACCCTGAAAGCCGTCATGGGGATTTCGTTCTGGAAAATTTTCCTGCTGGGAATTCCCGGGCAGATTGCGATTTCCCTGTGGTTCCGGATGTTCCGGGGCAGCGACACAAAGAAGGAGAATACCAATGGATAAGAAAGAATTGCGCCGCAGCATCCGGGAGCGCAAGCGGGCCATGACGGAGGAGGAAATTGTCAGCCGCAGCGAAAAGCTGGGCGTACTGTTTGCCCAGAGCGAGGCCTACAAAAACGCCAAAACCATCTACGGCTACCTCCCCTACAATCAGGAGGTGCGCACCGTACCCATGCTGGAGCAGGCCCTGAAGGACGGCAAAAAGGTGGCTGTGCCCAAGGTCTATGGGGACGAGATGAAATTTCTGTATCTTGACGACCTGACAAAGGTTTCCAAGGGGTACGCCGGCATTCCCGAGCCCATCGCCGATGGGCCGGTGGCTGACGACGAAACCGCACTGGTGCTGATGCCCGGTCTGGCTTTCGACCCTCAGGGCCACCGCATCGGCTACGGCGGCGGCTTCTACGACAAATTCCTCGCCGCGGAGCCAAACCATCCTACGTTAGCCCTGTGCTATGAATTCCAGCTGCTGCCTGAGCTGGACACCGAGGAGCATGATATTCCCGTGGACACAGTCTTGTGGGCATAGGAAGGAGCAGCCATGACATTTTTCCTGATTTTACTCATTGCCGCCGCGGTCTTCGGCCTGTGCTTCGCGGTGGACAAGGCTTTTTCCAAATTATTTCGCAGCAAGGCCCAGCACCGCTCCGGTATGGCTGTCCGCGCCAACAAGCGCTACGGCCTGTTCGGCGTGATTTTGTCCGTTCTGGGCATTATGGCTGTCTGCGTGGGCATGACCGACGGCCCGGTGCTGCTGTGGGGCGGCATCGTCGTTCTGCTCATGGGGGCGGCGCTGGCGGTATACTACCTGAGCTTCGGCGTGTTCTACGACGGGGAAACCTTCCTGCTGTCCCGGTTTGGGAAGAAGGAGGTTACATATCGTTTTTCCGATATCAAGGGCCAGAAGCTGTACATGGTGCAGGGCGGCAACGTTATCATTGAGCTGCACATGGCGGACGGCGGCACCGTCAGCCTGCAATCCACCATGGACGGGGTCTACCACTTCCTGGACACCGCATTTGCCGCCTGGTGCCTGCAAACCGGCCGGGACCCCCAGAGCTGTGACTTCCACGACCCCAGTCAGAGTCTGTGGTTCCCCACGGTGGAGGATGTTTAAATGGCCCATGTACCCACCGTTGCTACCACCGAACTGGAACTTCTGACCTTCCGGCAGGCGCTGGAGGCCGCCAACACTCCCTCACCGGACTATGATATCGAAAAGTGGCTTTACGCGCCCAATTTCTACTCGGAATACCGGTATCTGCTGGGCACAAGAGGGAAAAATCCCCTGATCTGCATCGGCATCAACCCCTCCACCGCCAGGCCGGACGCGTTGGACAATACCCTCAAATCCGTGGAGCGGATTGCGCTGGGCAACGGCTTCGACAGCTTTCTCATGTTCAACGTCTACGCCCAGCGGGCCACCTCCCCGGACGATATGGAAAAGGTCTATAATCCTGCCCTGCACCGGGAAAACTTAACAGCTTTCCGCTATATTCTCTCCATTTCCGACAAGCCCGCCGTGTGGGCAGCCTGGGGAGCCATCATTGAAAAGCGGAAGTATCTACCCGACTGTGTCCGGGATTTGGTTCATGCAGGAGAGGAATTCGGCGCCAGCTGGTACTGTGCCGGGGCCATCACCAAAAAAGGGCATCCCCATCATCCGCTGTATCTGCGCAAGGATGAAAAGCTGCGGCCCTTTGATGTCAAAGCTTATTTGGAAACACTATGAAGCGGGGCACTGCCCCGCTGTTTTTGGAGGTATCGTTATGAAACTGATTATCGCGTCCGATATCCACGGCTCCGCCTTCTGGTGCGGCAAGCTGATGGAACTTGTTGACCGGGAACAGCCGGACAGGCTGGTGCTGCTGGGCGACCTGCTCTACCACGGCCCCCGGAACGACCTGCCCCGGGACTACGCCCCCAAGCAGGTGATCCCCATGCTGTCCGATCTGAAGGACAGCATCATCGCCGTCCGGGGCAACTGCGAGGCGGAGGTGGATCAGATGGTGCTCCCCTTCCCCTGTATGGCGGAGTTCTCCGAACTGCTGCTGGACGGAAAAACCTTCTACCTGACCCACGGGCACCACGCAAACCCGGACAAGCTGCCGCCCCTGCCGGAAGGCTCCGTCTTCCTGTTCGGACACACCCACGTCAAAATGGACGAAGTGCGCGGCGGCATCCGCTGCCTGAATCCCGGCAGCGTGTCCATCCCCAAGGATGGCAGTCACAGCTGCCTTGTCTACGAAAACGGCAATTTTTCCGTAAAAATTTTGGAGGACTGACATGGATTCGACGGAATGCGACAGCTGCTGGTATTATGATTATGATGAGGAATACGAGGAGTACTACTGCATGATGGATCTGGACGAGGATGAGGTCTATCACATCATGACCTCCCGAAACCAGCACTGCCCCTACTACCGGCAGGGCGACGACTACACCCTCGCAAGGAGACAATAGACATGAAAAAAGCCCTCTGCCTGATTCTGACCTGCCTGCTTCTGGGCGGCTGCGCAGCGCAAGCTGTCCCGGAGACCACCGTCCCTGCCACTGTTCAGACGGTTCCCGCCGAAGAAGAGCCCATGCGGCTGTACGTGCCGGAGCACCCGCTGGAACAGTCCGCTCCCGGCGCGCTACGGGTCTATCCCCTGCGGCGGCAGGCAGAAGGAATCCTGGCAATGGGCAACAGCTTGATCGCTCTGTGCGGCAGCGAAACCACAACGCTGGCGCTGCTGACCGGCGAAGATCTGGTGGTCAGCGCCACGGCAGCACTTTCCTTCCGCCTGGACGAAAATGACCCCTCGGTGCGGGTCGGAACGGACGCTCTGTCCTACTTTGACCCGATACGCAGGGAAACCGTGATTCTCAGCGACCGGCTTACGGATGTGAGCCGCATCGCCGCCCCGGAGGGGCTGGTCGGCTCCCCCATTCTCTCCTCCGACCGCTCCACCCTGTATTACTGCACCTCTACCGCCATCCGGGCCTGGGACTTGGAAACCGGCATCCGGCGCTGCGTCAAGGAGCTGTCCTACGAAGCCCAGGCGCTGACGGGGCTGCATCAGGAGGACACGATTCTGCAATGCCGCATTACCCAGGACGGCAAGGACAGCACGCTGTTTCTCGCCGCCGACAACGGGCGCCTGCTGAATGAGGTTCCCGGGGATGTGGCTCTGGCGGCCCAGGGCAAATTCTACTATGCTTCCGTCCCGGAAGGCCCCGTCCAGCTTCAGCTGTTCGGTCAGTCCGGCGGCGCGGCACAGCTTTTGACCCCCGGGGATATTTACGCAAGCTGCTATTATCTGGACAGCCAGCGGCGGGTCGTTGCGGTATCCCACGAGGAGACCGCGGTGATTAACTGCTATGAGCTGGATACGGGGCTTCGGTGCGCAAGCCTGACGCTTTCGGAAGGGTATGATTTTGTTTCCATCACCGCCTGCGAAGCGGACGCGGTCTACCTGCTGCTGAAAGACCGGGAGGGCGACGGCCTGATCTGCCGGTGGGATTTGTACGCCGAGGCCAGCCGCACCGGCGACATCCACAGCTATGTGGGCAAACGTTTCACCGAGGATGCCCCGGACGCCGCCGGGCTGGCCCGGTGTCGGGCGGATGCGGCCCGGTTGGGCGAAAAATACGGAATTCAGGTACTGGTCTGGAATGACCCATTGACCGTGGCCCCCTGGGATTACGAGTTCCAGCCGGAATATCTGGCACCGGTGCTTTCCCGGGAGCTTCAGGAGCTTGACCGGCGGCTTTCCTACTACCCGCCGGAAATTCTCGCCGGAATCAGGGAGCATTTTTCCGACCTGACCATCTGTCTGGTGCGAAGCATTCAAGGCTCCCCGGAATCCGGCAGTCTGGAAACCGCCACCGGCGTTCAGTTCTATCACGGCAGCAGCGCCTACATCACCATCGCCGTGGGCCAATACGCGGAGCGGGCGCTGTACCACGAGCTGTATCATGTAATGGAAACCCGGCTGCTCACCGACAGCGCCGCCTTCGACCGCTGGGACGCTCTGAATCCCGCCGGATTTACCTATGATCTGGACTACGCCGCCAACCGGGAGCGCCATGCCGAGGAATACTTGCAGCCGAACACCCGCTCCTTCATCGATACCTACTCCATGAGCTTTCCCAAGGAGGATCGGGCCCGGATTATGGAATGCGCCATGCAGAGCGGCAATGAAGATCTGTTCCGCTCCCCTGTGATGCAGGCCAAGCTTTCCTGCCTGTCAAAGGCCATTCGGGAGGCCTACGGGCTGAAAAAATCCACGGTCACCTTCCGCTGGGAGCAGTATTTGAAGCCATAATACAATATGTGCTTATTACTCAGCTAAATTGTCCTATAGCTGACAAAGAAAACATGTCATTGCGAGCCAGTGCGCACATTGGCGTGGCAATCCGTACTTCTTTTCATAGCAGGTATGTATTCGGAACGTGAGAAGGGAGAACGGATTGCCACGTCGGGCTTCGCCCTCCTCGCAATGACATGCTAATTCGTTTAATTCTCCTTTGGCTGAGTAAAACCGATAAGCACAATACAATATAACCTCCCGCTTTCCGGGTTTGGAAAGCGGGAGGTTTCTTATGTAGCTCAGTCTTCCGGAAACAGCTGGTCGCGGCAATACTGGATGATGGCCT
>JAXEXE010000021.1:0-41060 GCA_034113565.1 Faecousia sp. | reverse complement strand
ATGTCATTGCGAGCCAGTCCGCAGACTGGCGTGGCAATCCGTTCCCCTTAAAATGTCCCGATTTTGCACCTGTTACCAAGGAGAAAACGGATTGCCACGTCGCTTCGCTCCTCGCAATGACACCTAAATCAACAATGTTCTGCTTTCGCGGATTTGCATTCGCCCCTGAAGGAGCGGCGCTTAATTTGTAAAAAAACCAAATTCCCGCTTGACAATTGGAGAATCCGTGTATATAATATACAAGCCTAGTATGAGGCCCTGAACGCATCCTGGATTGAGCCGGATGCCATCGGAGGGAGGGAAAACCATGTCTGAAATTCGCGTCAAGGAGAACGAGTCTCTGGAGAGCGCTCTGCGCCGTTTTAAGCGGAGCTGCGCCAAGGAGGGCGTTATCGCCGAAGTGAAGAAGCGCGAGCATTACGTCAGCCCCAGCCTGAAGCGTAAGCAGAAGTCCGAAGCTGCCCGTAAGAACAAGAGAAAGTTCTATTAATCCCTCTTGAATACGCTCGAAACCGCTCTGCCGAAAGGCAGGGCGGTTTTTGTCCGCAGTGCGGACAGCCAATGCGTGCGCAGGCTGGGTGCGTGTCGTTACACCATAGGGTACCGCTCGGTATCGTTACCCACATGTCATCCTCTTTTGTGAAAGGAGAATTATGTTAATCAATGCGTAGGGCGGAGTCATGACTCCGCCGACGCAGTATCGGCAATCAGCAATTTACGTTGAATGGTATTTGGCGAGTTAACGTCCAGACAAATCCCGTTGGACGCACACAAGGCATTAGACCAACCTGATCGGCGGGGTCATAACATAAGCCCTACGAAGTAACTCAGTTAAATCCTCCTTTGTGAATCATCGTAGGGCGGTTATCTGCCGCTGCCGCGCCGGACGGGCTTGCGGGCTGGCTTTTTTGTTGAGCGTTTCCGGTCGAGGGGCCCAGAGGATGTTGGATGACTGCCCAGTGTTCGTAACGCATTGTCTGCGGCCACTGGCCGCCGGTCGAGGGGCCCAGAGGATGTTGGATGACTGCCTAAGGTTCGTGACGCATTGGCTGGCCGCCCTGCGGCCCGAATCAGGCACTTTGGGCCGGAGCCAATCAAATCCTCCCGGTGGGCCTTGATGAGCGCTTCTCTCACCAGCGCGTAATTCTTCGGGTCCCGGTACTGAATCAGCGCCCGCTGCATGGCCTTCTCGTGAGGGTCAGTGGGGACATACACCCGCTCCATGGTCCGGGGGTCAAGGCCCGTGTAGTACATCACCGTGGACAGAGTGGAGGGCGTGGGGTAGAAGTCCTGCACCTGCTCCGGGTTGTAGCCCATGTCCCGGATGTACTCCGCCAGCTCCACCGCTTCTTTCAGGGTGGAGCCGGGGTGGCTGGACATGAGGTAGGGGACAAGATATTGATTCATACCATATTGTTTGTTGAGGGCGAAATATTTCTCCACGAACCGGTTGTAGACGGCGTTTTTGGGCTTGCCCATCCGGGAAAGCACCGCGTCGGAGACGTGCTCCGGGGCGACCTTGAGCTGCCCGGAGATGTGGTGCTGCACCAGTTCCCTGAGGAAGGTGTCCTTTTTGTCCGCCAGCAGATAGTCAAACCGGATGCCGCTGCGCACGAAGACCTTCTTCACCCCGGGGATTTTCCGCAGCTTGCGCAGAAGGGCAACGTAGTCAGAGTGGTCGGCGTTCAGATTCTTGCAGGGGGCAGGGTACAGGCACTGCCGCCCGCCGCAGGCACCTTTGGCCAGCTGCTTTTCACAGGCCGGGTGCCGGAAGTTGGCGGTGGGCCCCCCAACGTCATGAATGTAGCCCTTGAAATCCTTGTCCTTCACCATGATTTCCGCTTCTCTCAGAATGGATTCATGGCTCCGAACCTGCACAATGCGGCCCTGATGGAAGGTCAGGGCGCAGAAGGAGCAGGCCCCGAAGCAGCCCCGGTTGCTCACCAGACTGAATTTGACCTCCTCGATGGCGGGCACACCGCCCAGTTTCGCGTAGCTGGGATGCCAGTTGCGCTCGTAGGGCAGGTCGTACACCGCGTCCATCTCCTCTGTGGTCAGGGGCTTCTGGGGCGGGTTCTGCACCACGAATTCCTTCCCGTAAGGCTCAATGAGCCGCTTGGCGGTGAAGGGGTCGCAGTTGCCGTACTGGATTTGGAAGGACTGGGCATATTTGCGCTTGTCGGCTTTTAATTCTTCAAAAGCGGGCAAAAGGATGGAGGGCAGACTGTCGTCCGGCGCACTGGTGCGGAACACCGTGCCGTCAATGTAGGTGATGTCCCGGACGTTCATGCCGGAATTCAGGGCCTCCGCGATTTCCACAACGCTCTTTTCGCCCATGCCGTACATGAGAAGGTCGGCCTGACTGTCAAGCAGAATGGAGCGTTTCAGGCTGTCCGACCAGTAGTCGTAGTGAGCAAGACGGCGAAGGCTTGCTTCAATGCCGCCAATCAGAATGGGCACGTCCTGATAGGTCTGCCGGATGAGGTTGCAGTAACAAACGGTGGCGCGGTCCGGGCGCTTGCCCACACATCCTCCGGGGGTGAAGGCGTCGGTTTTCCGGCGGCGCTTGCTGACGGAGTAGTGGTTCACCATGGAGTCCATGTTGCCCCCGGACACCAGAAACCCCAGCCGGGGCCGCCCGAACACGTCGATGGATTTTGGATTTTTCCAATCCGGCTGGGAGATGATGCCGACGCTGTAGCCGTGGCTTTCCAAAACCCTGCTGATAATGGCGTGACCGAAGGAGGGGTGGTCAACGTAGGCATCGCCGATGACGTAGACAAAGTCGCAGGTTTCCCAGCCCCGCTCCCGCATTTCCTGCTTGTTGATGGGGAGAAATGCCATGGTTTCCTCCTTACTTGCGTTCCAGTTTCTTTTTCGTGCCGTCGGGGCCGACGATGTAGGTATTGTCCAGCTGGCCCACAAGATTTGCCTTGACGGAATCAATGTAAATTCTTCTCAGCTTGTCCCGTTCGGTTATTTCCTCAGGGGTCAGGCCCTCGGTTTTCGCTTTCTTCGCCAGAACGTTGATTCTGGTAATCACTTCGCTCATATTCATAGGTTTTCCTCACACATACCGGTGGATAACCACCGAAATTCTGTCTTTTTTGGTTTTTCCGTTCACTTTTACCAGCTTTATCTTTCCAAGGCCCCGGACGGAGATTTTCGTGCCCTCGGAAACAGGCTTGTCGGGCTTTTCACAGGGCAGGCCGTCCATGGCGGCTTTTCCGCTGGTGACATACTGGGCCGCCAGACTCCGTCCGATGCGGAAGCCGGAGGAAATCACGCTGTCCAAACGGAGGGACGCCAGGGTGTCTTTGATTTCCTTCACCTCCGGCTCAGGGATGCAGGCATCCGTCAGGGGAATCCGCTCCAAGTGGAGCTTGGTGCGCCCGGCGGAGGTGAAATTTTGCAGCAGGTAGGGGGCAATCTCCGCCGTGACGAAGAAATCACAGCTTCCTTCCCCCACGCAGATGTCGCCAACGGTCTCCCGGGCGACTCCCGCCCCCATCAGAGCGCCAAGAAAATCCCGGTGGCTGGGGCTGTCCCCCTGAAAGAACGCGGCCCGCAGGCAAATGCAGGGAGAATCTTCCTCATAAAGGGCTGATTCTTCCAGATAGTCCGGCAGGTGGACAAGCATTTTCCGCTCGGCGTCCGGGTATCCGCCAAAGAAGTGAAGTCCCTCGGGGCAGCCGAAGAGGTAATTTGCCATTTCCTGCTCCCCGGGGGAGAGGAAACAGGTATTTGCCGGGATGTTTTTCCGCATTCCGGCGGTTATTTTGTCCCAGAGCTTTGCCAGAAGAACCCTGTCCTCCGAATTCTGGGCAATTTTGTCAATATTGCTTCTGTCCATGCAATCACCTGTAGGGATTATACCATATTTTTTGGCCTTGTGTAAAGACAGATTATCGAGTATAATTGCAAGGAAAGACGGAAGCGCATTATGGCTTCCCCCCCGGGGGAAGGCTTTGGTACGCAATCGGCATTCATGGAAGGAAAGAGCGTATGGTAATCGGAATCATCGGCGGCGGGGCGTCGGGCATGGCGGCGGCGCTGGCGGCGGCGGAAAATCAAGAGGTGCAGGTCATCCTCATGGAGCGGCAGACCCGGGTGGGCAGAAAGCTGCTGTCCACAGGAAACGGACGCTGCAATTTGACGAATCTTCACGCGGAGGCAGGCGGCTACCACGGCAGCGCCCCGGAATTTGCCCGGTATGCAATCAGCCAATTCCCGCCGGAAGCGGCCCTAACGTGGTTTCGCTCGCTGGGCCTTCTCACCGTGGCGGAGGACTCGGGGCGGGTGTATCCCTACTCCGATCAGGCCAATTCTGTGGTGGATGTGCTGCGTTTTGGGCTGGAACAGCCAAATATCACGGTGAAACTGGGCTTTGAAGTGGAAAAAGTGAAGAAAACGCCAAAGGGCTTCCGGGTGGAAGCCAAGGGCGAAGCGGTGGAGTGCGACCGCCTGATTGTTGCCTGTGGGGGATTGGCGGGAACAAAGCTGGGCGGCTCCATGTCGGGCTACAGGCTCCTGCGCACCTTGGGCCATAGCTGCACAAAACTCCGGCCCACGCTGGTGCAGCTGAAATCCGGCTGGGCCGGGTGTTCGTCCCTCAAGGGCGTCCGGGCAAACTGCCGGGCGGAAATTCTTCATAACGGTGAAAAGACTGCCGAAAGCACTGGGCAGCTGCAATTTACGGAGTACGGCCTGTCCGGGCCGGTGATTTTCGAGATTTCCCGGGACGTGTGTCAGGGCGGGGGAGACTGGAAGTGCCGTCTGGACTTCCTGCCGGAGGTTTCTGCCGATGACTTGCGCGGTGAACTGACGCGGCGGCGGGAATCTAACCTGCCGGTATTGGAGCTGCTGACAGGCATCCTGCACAATCGTCTGGGCCGGGTGCTGACCCAGAGCGCTGGTCTGACCCTCAACGCTTTTGTAAGAGATTTGTCCGACTGGGAAATCGGTCAGGCCGTGTCCGCCGTGAAGGCGCTGGAAGTATCTCTCACGGAACCCATGGGCATGGACAGCGCTCAGGTCACCGCCGGGGGCATCCTGACCTCGGAATTTGAGATGACAACCATGCAGAGCCGTCTTGTGCCGGGGCTGTACGCCTGCGGTGAGGTGCTGGACATCGACGGCGACTGCGGCGGTTATAATCTGCAATGGGCGTGGAGCTCGGGCCGTCTGGCGGGCCTCCACGCGGGAGGGAACCTATGATACGACTGCGGGACATCAGCCTGCCACCGGAGCACAATGCCCACCAGCTTCAGTTTGAGGCGGCGAAGCTTCTCCGGCTGCCCAATTCCAAAATCCGAAAGCTTTCCATCGTCCGCCGCAGCGTGGACGCACGGAAGAAACCGGATGTGAAGATTATTTACACCGTGGACGTGGCGGTGGAGGGAAACGAGGCAAAAATTCTGCGGCAAAGCGGCTGCAAAAAGGCCTCCATTGCTCCCACGTCCTTCTATAAAGCGCCCAAAAATATCCCCGCCCCGGAAAAACGTCCGGTGGTGGTGGGCTTCGGCCCGGCGGGGATGTTTGCGGCTCTGATTCTGGCCCTTGCGGGCTGGAAGCCACTGGTGCTGGAACGGGGGGAGGACGCCCAGAGCCGCCATGAGAAGGTGGAAAAATTCTTCGCCACCGGGGTTTTGGACGAAAGAAGCAACGTCCAGTTCGGCGAGGGCGGCGCGGGCACCTTCTCCGACGGAAAGCTGAACACCGGGGTGAATAACCCCCGCATCGGCTGGGTGCTGGAACAGTTCGTGCAGGCCGGGGCAAGGGAGGACATCCTCTACGACGCCAAGCCCCATGTGGGCACGGACGTTCTGCTCACCGTGGTGCAGAATCTGAGAAAACGCATCCTTTCCCTGGGCGGCGAGGTGCGCTTCAACACCCGGGTTACCGGGCTGCGGGTGGAAAACGGACAGCTCACCGGTCTGAAAACCGACGCCGGGGAAATCATCGACTGTGACGCGGCGGTGCTTGCCATCGGCCACAGCGCCCGGGACACCTTTGAAATGCTGGACGCCATGGGCGTTCCCATGGAGCCAAAGCCCTTCGCTATGGGCGCGCGGATTGAGCAGAAGCAGGCTGTCATCAACAACGCCCAGTATGGCATGGAGCATCCGGCCCTGCCCCCGGCGGACTACAAATTGGCAGAGCATCTGGAAGACGCCACGGTGTACACCTTCTGCATGTGCCCCGGCGGTCATGTGGTGGCGGCGGCCAGTGAAGCCGGGCGCATCGTCACCAACGGCATGAGCAACGCCGACCGGGAGGGGGAGAACGCCAACGCGGCTCTTCTCGTCACGGTGAATCCCGCCGACTTTCCCTACGAGGGGACTTTAGGCGGTATGCGCTGGCAGCGGGAGATCGAGGAGCGGGCATACAACATCAGCGGCAGCTACAAGGCCCCGGCCCAGACCGTGGGAGACTTTTTGGCGCACCGCCCCAGTACGGGTGCGGGCAGCGTCAGCCCCACCTACCGCCCCGGCGTCAGCTGGTGCGACTTACACGACGTTCTTCCTCAGAAGCTCACCGCCGCCATGGAGCAGGCCCTGCCCAAGCTGGACAGAAAGCTTTCCGGCTTTGCCGCCCCGGACGCGGTGCTCACCGCCCCGGAGACCCGAAGCTCTTCCCCGGTGCGCATTCTCCGGGATGAAAGCCGCCAATCTCAGGTTCGGGGCCTGTACCCCACCGGCGAGGGCGCGGGCTACGCCGGGGGCATCATGTCCGCCGCCATCGACGGCATTCTGACAGCGGAAGCGATATTGGGAATTACAAAATAAAACAAAAAAAGAACTGTCATTGCAGGGAAGCCGCAGAACCTACAATGACAGTGTTTTATTATCAGGTCGATCTGATCCCCCAAAGAATCCAATCGATTTTTTTGGTGTCGGTCATTTCAATATTGGGATAATGTTGGTTGAATATTTCAAGATAATACTTAGCTTCTTCGGTTTCATACCACTGGGTTATTTGGTCGTATAGCTGAACTACTCTTGTTAAACGATTATTCGCATAGGAATATGGTGCTTTCAGCCCCAGATTCTGAAGAACGAATTTATCCCAAATCGGCATGCTGGGGTTGGTGGTTGCCAAAAGTTTACTACCAAAAGAAGCATGAATTTGACCTGTCTGTTCGTATAAATACAGAAGAATATCACTGAAAGTCAACTGTGAGTTGTTCTTGTTCTGTTCAAGATACTGATAGTAGCAGGCGTAGAACGCTGAGGGTCTTTGCCTCATTCGATAAAATCCGTTGTAAAACCGTTGAAACTCGGAATCTTCTGAAACGTTGGTTTCATGAACCCATTTCATAAGTCGAATGTATTTCTCGATGCCCGTTGTGATTCTGTCAAACTGAATATCCATGTCTTTCTCCTTCAGCTAGTCATGAAACAAAAGATGGTACCAGAAGCTGATGAACGCCCAGAAGATAACGCGAAGCATTTGTCCTACCTCCCTTCACGGGTATAATACTGGGATAACTGTCCAATAAAACGGGTAGTTTATTTCGTCGCCAGCGCCATGATCAGCACCGCGGCGATACACTGTGCCGCCAGAATCAGAGGAATGCCCAGCGTGAATTTCAGGTGCCGGGTCTTGTGGCGGAACAGGTACATCCCTGCAAGGCTCCCCACGCTGCCGCCCAGAGCCGCAATGAGCAGCAGGGTGGACTCCCGGACGCGCCAGCGGTTTTTCCGGGCCTTCCACTTGTCCACAAGCATAAGAAGGAATCCAAGCGCATTGATTATAAGCAGATAGAAAGAAAGCAGCTTCATGTAAATTTCCTTTCGGGAGGGATTCGGGTGAAAACGATTCTCATTGGACTGATGCTGGCCCTGCTGCTGTCCGGCTGCGGGGCAGAGGAAACGCTGGAAACCGTTTCGGATGACATTCCTTTACAGCCGGTGCTGGCTGAGCCTGCGGAAATTTCTGTGCGCCTGCCAGACAACGCGGTGTCGCCGGTGCTGGAAAGCGACACGCAGCAGGTCTATTTGTGCGAGGATTACGAAATCGCCATCGAGACCCGGGCCTCCGGCGACCTGGGGGCCACCATCACCGACCTGACGGGCTTTGCCCCGGACCAGCTCACCGTCATGCACACCAAGCAGGACGACGCGGACCGGTATGAGTTCGTCTGGGTGTCCGCCGGGGAAAAAGGCGACCGGCTGGGCCGGGGGGTGGTGCTGGATGATGGCAGCTATCACTACTGTATGTCGGTTCTGCGGGACGCAGAGAACCAGAAAAAGTATCAGGTTGTATGGAGCGACGTGTTTTCTTCCTTTTCCTTGACATAACCGCAGGGCGGCCATTGACAGCCCGCCTTTCGGCACCCAATGGACGCCCCGGCTGCCAGCGCAGTTGAAAGTTGAAAGTTGCGGTATCCCTTCGGGATGATTAATAATATCACTACAAGTTTTGAACACGGAACATTTACAAGAGAAGGTCCTGCTTTTTATCCAATATTATTTCAATTGTCCCGTAGGGACTCCTTAACTTTCAACTGTCAACTTTCCACTTTCAATTCTCACAAATTACCGTTTATCTTCCTGCTGACTTGACCCGGCAGGATACTGCCCCAGCGCCTCCTGACACATGGCCTTGCAGGCGTCGATGACGCTCTGGGGATAGAGAATCTTCGCCTTGCTGCCAAAGCCGATGACCCAGCTTAAGAACATGGGGGACACGGCTACGTTCACGGTAAAGACGAAGTGCTCCTCCCCGTCAGGAATCAGCAGAATGTCCTGTCCGAAGCGGTCAATGACCACGTTGATGAGACTGCGGTGGAACCGGAGCTTCACGTCGGCGGTTTCCCCGGAGTACATCTGAAACAGCCGGTTGGCGTGCTCGATGAGGGCCTTGCCATTTAGCTCCGGGCAGGGAACCCGGGCTTCTTCCAGCAGGCGGATATCGCTCATCCGGTCTACCCGGTAGGAAGTGACGCCGTGGCGGGGGGACAGGGCCAGCAGGTAGCAGTTTTCGTTGTCCTGACACAGGCCGTAGGGGCTGGCCTCATAGTCCCGGTTCCGGTAGACCCGCTGGCGCTCCAGATTAAAGTCAAAGTAGCGGAAGGAAATCTGCCGGTTCTCGGCGATGGCGTCCTGAATGGCATCCACATTATAATAGATGGTTTCGTTCATGCTCTTGACCCGCCCGGACACCACCACGTCCCGGCGCATGAGCCGGGCGTCGTAGACGCTGCACTGATTGCACAGCTTCTCAATCAGCTCCCGGGATTTCTTTTCCGTGAGGAAGCGGCTGGACTGCACCGCGTCAATGAGCAGCTTCAGTTCCGGCAGCTCAAAATTCCGGGAACCGATGTAATAGCCGCCGCCCTTGCCCGGCAGGGACACGATGTCCACGCCGTACTCCTTCAGGGCTTCGACGTCCGAATAGATGGTCTTGCGGTCACATTCAATATCGTGCTGCTGATGTAACATACTTTGCAGCTCCGAAGCTCTCACCGGGTGCGCCTGGTGGGAGTTTCTTTGCAGATAGTCGAGAATGTAGAAGATTTTCAGCTTCTGGTTGTCAGATTTTGGCACAGGAATCCCTCCGGGATAGTTGACAGTTGATAGTTGACAGTTGAAAGTTGTGACTTCAAATCTGTCCCGCAGGGACTCCACAACTGTCCACTGTCAACTCGACTCATAGATGCCTTTCATTATACCACAACCGTACCGTTGAGCAAGGCCCAATTTGCATTTTCTCCGGGAATATGCTATAATGCCCCAAAAGGAGTGAAGATGATGGGTTATTTTGGATGCCACCTGTCCGCCAGCGGCGGCAATGCCGCCATGGTGAAAACCGCCCTGTCCATCGGGGCTAATACCTTTGCCTTCTTTACCCGGAATCCCCGGGGCAGCAAGGCGAAGAAGGAGGACGCTGCCGATGCGGAAAAGGCGGTGTCCATGCTGAAAGCCGAGGGCTTTGGAAAACTGGTGGCCCACGGGGCCTACACCATGAATCTTTGCACCGCCGACGCCGAAGCCCGCGCTTTTGCGGCGGAGGTATTGGAGGACGACCTGCGGCGGATGGCGGCGCTGCCCGGGAATTTCTACAATTTCCACCCCGGCAGCCATGTGGGGCAGGGGACGGAGGCCGGAATCGACTACATTTCCGCCGCCCTGAAAAAGGCTCTGGCCCCCGGCTACCCGGTGACGGTGCTGCTGGAAACCATGGCGGGCAAGGGCAGCGAGATTGGCGGGCGGTTTGAGGAGCTGAAGGCGATTCTGGATGCCGTGGGCAGCAAAAACGTGGGCGTGTGCCTTGACACCTGCCATGTCTACGACGGGGGCTACGACATTGTGAATGATCTGGACGGCGTCCTCGCGGAGTTCGACCGGATTATCGGACTGGACAGGCTGAAAGCCCTCCACCTGAACGATTCCAAGAACCCCTTTGCCAGCCACAAGGACCGGCACGAGTGCCTGGGCAAGGGCAGTCTGGGGGTGGAGACATTCCGGGCGATCGTGAACCATCCGGCTCTTAAGGACAAGCCCATGATTCTGGAAACCCCCAACGAGCTGTCCGGCTATCAGGCGGAAATCGCGCTGCTGCGCAGTCTGGAATCTTAAAAGAAAGTTCATTTGACATATTGAACGGAATATGCCATCTTATATGGTATATTGGCGGTGCTGCGTGTAATGAAGTGCAGAATGCAGAATGCTAAATGCAAAATTATGGTATTTCCTTCGGAAATGAATTAAATAGTCCGCGCAGCGGACACCTCAATTTTGCATTCTGCATTTATCATTTTGCATTCGATTGCTATGCCGCCGATGGTATTACTCAACAAATCGTAAAGGAGGGAGAAGTTTTGGAAGAATACTTACGTTCGTTGTCCGTTGACCCGGCGGCGCTGACGACCCAAT
Organism: Faecousia sp.; assembly: GCA_034113565.1. Lineage (GTDB taxonomy): Bacteria > Bacillota > Clostridia > Oscillospirales > Oscillospiraceae > Faecousia. Next base: position 30,180 of record JAXEXE010000021.1, on the reverse strand, counting down.
ACATTGGGTTTCTTCGCTATGCTGTGCCGGTGCTGACATTTTTGCTGCTGCTTCGCTGCGTCTGGCCCCTGCTGACCTTCCGCCGGGAGCCGGAAATCTGGGCCTGGCTGAATTTCGCCGACGGCACCCAGATTCCCATTACCCACTGGGAAAACGTCATCGGCAGAAGCAAAAGCTGTGATGTGACCATCGATTTTTCCACCGTCTCCCGGAACCACGCGGTGCTGACCCGCTATGACGATGGAAGCTGGACACTGCTGGACATTGGCTCCAAAACCGGCACCTTCGTCAATGACCGGCCCATTCAGATCTGCGCCCTGAAACCCAGAGACCGCATCTCCATCGGCGGGGTGGAAATGCAGCTTCAGCCCATAACAGCGCGGCAGGAGCTGCGGCAGGCGGAGCTGCGCACGAAGGCTGCCTCCGGCTGGGACAGCGTGACCAACCTGATGCTGCTGACCATTTTGCAGTGTCTCATGACGCTGGGCTTCCTGCTGAGGGGCGAACAGGTGGATTTTCCCAACATTCTGCGGGGCTTTGGCGGCATTGTGCTGAGCCAGTGGGTGTTGTACATCTTCTACTGCCTGATTCATCGGAAATCCTTCGAGGTGGAAACCATCGCTTTCTTCCTGTGCACCATGGGCATGGCTGCCATCGCTACGGTGAAGCCCGGGGAGGCGGTGAAGCAGCTGTACGCCATGATTCTGGGGATTGTGACCTTCCTGTTTCTGGGCTGGTCCCTGCGGGATCTGGAGCGGGCAAAGGTGGTTCGCTACCTTGCCGTAGCGGCAGGCGTGGGTTTTCTGGTGATTACCCTGCTGTTTGGCACGGAGTATTACGGCGCGAAGAACTGGCTGATTATCGGCGGCATGTCCTTACAGCCCTCGGAATTGAGTAAGGTCTGCTTCGTGTTCGCGGGAGCTTCCACCATGGACCGGATTATGAGCAAGCGGAATCTGATTCTGTTCATCGCCTATTCGGTGCTGATCTGTGGACTGCTGGCCCTGATGAACGACTTCGGCACGGCCCTGATTTTCTTCTGCGCCTTCCTGCTCATTGCCTATCTGCGTTCCGGCAGCGTGGGCACCGTGGCCCTCGCCATTACCGCGCTGGGCTTTGCCGGGGTGCTGGCGTTGAAAATCGCGCCCCACGCCCTGCACCGGTTCGCCACCTGGCGCCACGTCTGGTCTGACCCGCTGGGCGGCGGCTATCAGCAGACCCGTGCCCTCATGTGCATTGCCTCCGGCGGCCTGTTTGGCCTTGGCCCGGAGGGGGGACTGCTGCAATATGTGTTCGCGGCGGATTCCGATATCGCCTTCGCCACCATTTCCGAGGAATGGGGATTGCTGGTTGCCCTGATGATGGTGCTTTCCGTGGCGGCACTGGGGTATTTTGCCATCCGCACCACCCGGGTGGCCCGAAGCAGCTTCTATTCCATTGGCGGCTGCACCGCCGCAGGGGTGCTGGTGATTCAGACCATCCTCAACTGTCTGGGCACGGTGGACATTCTGCCCTTCACCGGCGTGACCTTCCCCTTCTTAAGCAACGGCGGCACCAGCATGATCGGCGCCTGGGGCCTGCTGGCCTTCGTCAAGGCGGCGGACACCCGGCAGAACGCCAGCTTTGCCATCCGGCTTCAAAAAGCGGAAAGGGGGAGTAAGGTTTGAACCGCATTACGAAACGAACCTGGATTATGGGTCTGTTCCTCCTGCTCCTGCTGGGCGGACTGCTTTTCTTCGTGTGGGAGTATGTGACGCAGGCGGAAAGCTGGGTGTCCTTTTCCGGCTCGCCCCACCTCTATAACAGCAGCAATATCGGCTGCGGAATAATAACGGACCGAAGCGGAAATGTGCTGCTGGACATTTCTCAGGGGCGCACCTATTCGGACAACGCTAATACCCGCAAGTCTACCCTCCACTGGCTGGGGGACAAGAAGGGCTTCATCAGCGCCTCCACGGTGTCCACCTATGCTGCCGACATGGTGGGTTATGACCGGGTAAACGGCGTGTACAACGCTTCCGGCGAGGGGGGAAACGCCCGGCTGACCTTGTCCGCCAAGGTGCAGAACGCGGCGCTGGAGGCCATGGGAAACCGGAAGGGCACCGTGGGCGTCTACAATTACAAAACCGGCGAAATTCTCTGTGCCCTGACCACCCCCACCTATGACCCGGAAAACGTACCGGATATCGCGGGCGACACCACCGGGGCCTATGACGGCGTGTACTTAAACCGCTTTTTGCAGTCAGCCTACGTCCCCGGCTCCATTTTTAAGATTGTCACCCTGTCGGCGGCGCTGGACTGCGTGCCGGGCATCGAGGACATGACCTTCACCTGCCGCAGCAAGCTCGCGTACGGCACGGAGGCCGTCACCTGTGAAAAGGCCCACGGCACCCAGACCCTGAAGCAGGCCTTCGCCAATTCCTGCAACTGCGCTTTTGCCCAGATTGCCGAGCTGGTGGGCAAAAACAACATGGTAAAATATGTCAGGCAGTTTCAGGTGACCCAGAAGCTGTCCTTTGACGGCAGCACCACCGCTGCCGGTAACTACGACATTTCCGACACCGCGCCGGTGTCCTTTGCATGGAGCTGCATCGGTCAGCACTCCGACCTTGTAAACCCGGCCCGGTACATGACCTTCATGGGCGCCATTGCCGGCCGGGGCGTGGCGGCGGAGCCATATCTGATGGATACCGTCACCAACGGCGGCGACACCACCTATGAGGCGAAAACGAAGAAAACCGACCGGATTATGCCGGAATCCATCGCGGACACGGTGGCGGAGTATATGCGCAACAACGTAAAGACCGTCTACGGCGACGGTAATTTTGGCGGCCTGCCCGTGTGCGCCAAGTCCGGTACCAGCCAGCTGGGCGGCGACCAGAAATCCAACGCCATGTTCGCCGGATTCGTGGACAGTGAGCAGTATCCCCTGGCCTTTATCGTGGTGGTGGAGAACGGCGGCTACGGCAGCCACACCTGCGTGCCGGTGATCAGCAAGGTCCTCGCCGCTTGCAAGAGCGTCATGGACGCGGAGTAATTGTCAATTCTATACAAAAAAATCGAAAACACCATAGAGGAATCTGTGGTGTTTTCTGCGTTGACAAATGTCTTTCTGTGAGATACAATACAGCCAAGTTCTCGGAAGGAGGTACAGCGCAATGAAGGCATTCGGAATGGCAAAGCAGAACCGTTTCCACGCGGTGTACCCCGCCGCCCGCGTTCGCCCCGTATTGGACGCTGCCGAAGCTTTGGCAGTGTCTGTTCGTGCGCTGTCCGTACGAATTACGGTGCCGGAGGCGTGACCGGGTTTTCCTGTTGTATGGAAGAGCGGCTGCGCAAAAATGCGTGTCCGCTTTTTTATAGTTTTCCATAGTATATTATGAGAAAAGGAGAAAACATTATGAAAAAGTTTGTTGCTATGCTGATGGCAGTCCTGATGGTTCTGTCCATGGCAGCCTGCGGTGGTTCCAGCGCTCCCGCTGAGACTAAGGCTCCCGCCGCTGCCGACGCTGCTCCCGCAGCGACCGAGGCTCCCGCCGCTGAGGGCGCTGCCCCCGCTCTGAAGATCGGCCTGACCGGCCCTATGACCGGCCCCGCTTCCGCTTACGGCCTGGCTGTCCGCGGCGGCATGGAGATTGCCGTTGCTGAGATCAACGCCAAGGGCGGCCTGCAGATCGAGTTCAAGTCCGAGGACGACGAGGCCGACGGCTCCGATAAGGCTGTTTCCGCTTACAACTCCCTGAAGGACTGGGGCATGCAGATTCTGGCCGGCCCTGTCACCACCGGCTCTTCTCTTGCAATCGCCGCTGAGACTGTCAATGACCAGATCTTCATGCTGACCCCCTCCGCTTCCGCTACCGATGTGGCCATGACCGGCTCCAATGTCTATCAGATGTGCTTCACCGACCCCAACCAGGGCGCTTCCGCCGCGGAGCTGATGAAGCAGAAGTGGCCTGATGCCACCATCGGTGTGATCTACGACTCTTCCGACGCTTATTCCTCCGGCGTCGTGGACGGCTTCCTGACCAAGGCTTCCGAGCTGGGCCTGAACGTTGCCGTTGACAACGCCGCTTTCACCGCCGACAACAAGGCCGACCTGTCCACTCAGGTTACCCAGTGCAAGGATGCCGGCTGCGATCTGGTGTTCCTGCCCTTCTACTACACCGAGGCCGCTCAGGTTCTGACCTACGCCAACACCGTCGGCTATGCACCCACCTTCTTTGGCTGCGACGGCATGGACGGCATCCTGACCGTGGAAGGCTTTGACGCCAAGCTGGCTGAGGGCCTGGTGCTGATGACCCCCTTCGATGCCAACGCTACCGATGACGCCACCGTCAAGTTTGTTGAGCAGTTCAAGGCCAACAACGGTGGCCTGGTGCCCAACCAGTTCGCGGCTGACGGCTACGATGTGATCTACGCCCTGTACAACGCCTGTGTCGCCGCCGGTGTGGATGGCTCCACTCCTGCTGCCGATGTCTGCGCCGCTCTGCAGGAGCAGTTCGCCACCCTGACCGTTGACGGCCTGACCGGCAAGGGCATGACCTGGGACGAGAACGGTATGATCTCCAAGGCGCCTGCCGCTATGGTAGTTACCGACGGCGTCTACGTTCCCGTGGCTTAATCCGGTTCCCAATGACGGGAAGGGAAGGGTAACACCTTCCCTTCCCAAACACTGTTTTTCGACAGTCCATGAGAGCCAAAAGCAGGAAGGGCTGTCATAGGCTGTCGACATTCAAACAAAAGAGAGGTATATTATGCAGATTTTACAGTATCTGATCAACGGCATCAGCATCGGCTCGGTGTACGCCATCATCGCGCTGGGCTATACCATGGTCTACGGTATTGCCAAGATGCTGAACTTCGCCCACGGCGACATTATCATGGTGGGCGCTTATATTTCCTTCTGCGTCACAAGCTACTTAGGACTCCCGGCATGGGTGTCCGTGGTGGCGGCTGTGGCGGTATGTACGGTTTTGGGTATCGTCATTGAGGGCCTGGCCTACAAGCCCCTTCGGGGCACGCCCAGCCTGGCTGTGCTGATTACCGCCATCGGTGTCAGCTACTTCCTGCAAAACGCCGCCCAGCTCATCTGGTCCTCCAGCCCCAAGAACTTTACTTCCGTGGTCACCATGAAGCCCATCTCTCTGGCAGGCGGAAAAATCGTCATTACCGGCGAGGTGCTGCTGACCGTGGCGGCCTGCATTCTGGTGATGGTGGGCCTGACCCTGTTCACCAGCAAGACCCGCACCGGTAAGGCCATGCGGGCGGTGTCCGAGGATCGGGATGCCGCGCAGCTCATGGGCATCAACGTGAACCAGACCATTTCCACCACCTTTGCCATCGGCTCCGCGCTGGCGGCGGTGGCTGGTGTGCTGCTGTGCTCCACCGTGCCGACCTTACAGCCCACCACCGGCTCCATGCCTGGCATCCGGGCCTTCACCGCTGCGGTGTTCGGCGGGATCGGCTCCATTCCCGGCGCCATGCTGGGCGGCATTCTGCTTGGCATCATCGAGACCTTCAGCAAGGCCTACCTGTCCACCCAGTTCTCTGATGCCATCGTGTTCTCCGTGCTGATTGTGATTCTGCTGGTAAAGCCCGCAGGCCTGCTGGGCAAGCAGATTCAGGAAAAGGTGTGAGGTGAGGGTTATGAAAAAGATACTGAATAATAAAACCACCCGCACCAACCTGCTGACCTATCTGGTGGTCATCGTCGCGTTCGCGGTGATGCAGGCCATGAATTCCACCGGAATGCTGGGCAGCTCCATGAAGGGCTTTCTGGTTCCCATCTGCGTCTACATTTCTCTGGCAGTGTCCCTGAACCTGCTGGTAGGCATCTGCGGCGAGCTGAGTCTGGGCCATGCCGGCTTTATGGGCATCGGCGCTTTCTCCGGTATCATCATCGCGGCGCTGCTGAAGGACGTGGTGGCCAATGATTTCCTGCGGCTGCTGCTGGCCATGGTGTGCGGCGGTGTGTTCGCCGGTGTGGTCGGCTTCCTGATCGGCGTGCCTGTCCTGCGGCTGCGGGGCGACTATCTGGCAATCGTGACGCTGGCTTTCGGCGAAATTATGAAGAATATCATCGGCAACCTCTACGCGGGCACCGATTCCGAGGGCTTCCACATGGCCATTTCCACCAGCAAGATGAAGCTGGCTGCCGGCGGTAAATATATCATCAATGGGCCCTTGGGCGCCACCGGCATCCAGAAGCTGGCGACCTTCACCATGGGCTTCCTGCTGGTGCTGTTTACACTGTTCATTGTGCAGAACCTGATCAATTCCAAGGAAGGCCGGGCCATCCGTGCCGTCCGGGACAACCGCATTGCGGCGGAATCCGTGGGCATCAACGTCACCGCCTTCCGGATGAAGGCCTTCGTGGTTTCCGCGTTCCTGGCCGGTATGGCAGGGGCGCTGTTCGGCCTGAACTATTCCTCCGTCACCGCTTCCAAGTTTAACTTCAACACCTCCATCAACATTCTGGTGTTCGTGGTGCTGGGCGGCATGGGCAGCATCCTCGGCTCCGTCATTTCCGCCACCGTTCTGTATGTGCTGCCGGAGGCCATGCGGGGCCTGCAGGATTACCGCATGATTCTGTACGCCATCGTTCTGATTCTGGTCATGCTGTTTACCTGGTCTCCCAAGGTCAAGGAGTTCATGTCTGTGATTGCCGATAAGGTATCCGGCGTATTTAAGAAGAAGGAGGCGGGAACCAATGAATGAGTACAGCAAGAAAATCGTCAAGGTTCCTACCGTGAACCTGTTCCGGGAGCAGGACAAGGACAAGCAGCCCGTGCTGGATGTGCGCAATCTGGGCATTGACTTCGGCGGCCTGACCGCCGTGGACGGCTTCAATATCACCGTTGGCCCCACCGAGATTTCCGGCCTGATCGGCCCCAACGGCGCGGGCAAGACCACCATTTTCAACCTGCTCACCGGCGTGTACCAGCCCACCCGGGGCTCCGTGCTGATTAACGGCGTCGATATCAAGGGAATGCCCACCCACAAGGTCAACCGTCTGGGCATTGCCCGTACCTTCCAAAATATCCGACTGTTTACCGACATGACCGCGCTGGACAATGTGAAGGTGGGTATGCACCATGACATCAAGTGCTCCTTCCTGGGAAGCCTCCTGCACCTGCCTTCCTATTATAAGGCGGAAAAGAAGGCCAACGAAAAGGCTATGGAGCTGCTGGACTTTATGGGCCTTGCGGACGTTGCCGACGTGAAGGCGGGAAGCCTTCCTTACGGCGTCCAGCGCCGGCTGGAAATTGTCCGGGCACTGGCGACCGACCCCTCCATCATTCTGCTGGACGAGCCTGCCGCCGGAATGAACCCCAGTGAGACCACCGAGCTGATGCACCAGATCCGCCGCATTCGGGATACCTTCCACATCGCCATTTTCCTCATTGAGCACGACATGAATCTGGTGATGAACGTCTGCGAAGCCATCGCGGTGGTGAACTACGGACGGCTGATCGCCAAGGGCACGCCGGAGGAAATCCGGGCCAACCCCGCGGTCATCGAAGCGTATCTGGGCAAAGAGGAGGGAAGCGCCGATGCTGAAAATTGAAGATATGCACGTCTATTACGGCGCCATCCATGCCATCAAGGGGGTATCCTTTGAGGTGGGCGAGGGCGAAATCGTGGCCCTGATCGGCGCCAACGGCGCGGGCAAGTCCACCATTCTGAAGACGGTTTCCGGTCTGATGCACCCCCGCAGCGGCTCCATCCGCTTCTGCGATCAGGACATTACCCACGTGGACGCCTATAAGCTTCTGCGCACGGGTTTGGCACACGTTCCCGAGGGGCGGCGGATTTTCCTGCAAATGACGGTGCAGGAGAATCTGGAGATGGGCGCTTATGTCAATAAGGAAGTATCTCAGGCCGATCTGGAAATGGTATTCAACTACTTCCCCCGGCTGAAGGAGCGCCGCAAGCAGATTGCAGGCACCCTGTCCGGCGGCGAGCAGCAGATGCTGGCCATGTCCCGGGCGCTGATGAGCCACCCCAAGCTCATGATGCTGGATGAGCCCTCCATGGGTCTGGCTCCCATTCTGGTGGATCAGATTTTCGACATCATTAAGGAACTGCACAAGGCAGGCACCACCATTCTGCTGGTAGAGCAGAACGCCCGGAAGGCTCTGCAGATTGCGGACCGGGCCTACGTTCTGGAAACCGGCAAGATCACCTTAAGCGGCACCGGCGCGGAGCTGGCAAGCTCTGACGCGGTGAAGAAGGCCTACCTCGGCGGCTAACGAACGTGCTTATCGGTATTCCTCAGCTGCATTGTTCTTTAGTTGACAATTGACAATTGAAAGTTGAAAGTTGAAAGTTGTGGTATCCCTTCGGGATGATTTCAATTGTCCCGGAGGGACTCCTTAACTGTCAACTATCAACTCTTATAAATTCTCCTTTCGCTGAGTTAAGCCGATAAGCACATAACGAAATATGGACACACCCCCTGCATAGAATTGCAGGGGGTGTGCTTTTATGTGCCGGAAAAATCACCTGCATGGGTGTTGTATGCTGGCCTTCGGGCTGGGGTTGATTATCGGACACTGCCTGGAGAGCTGGTTTCTGTGCTGCTGCGGGGGCATTTGTCTGCTGATTCTGGGCTGCTGCGTCATGCGGCGAAGGTGATGTGGGGAATCGAACTGACAATTGGAAAGAATTGAATTGTCCCGAAGGGGACTCCTTAACTGTCAACTGTCAATTGTCAACTGTCAACTGCGGACAGTCATATTCTTGTCCCATGGCGAATAGAATATAGCACACACATTGGGATAAGGAGTGATCCGTCAGTGGACGTGAATTTTCAGAATCGAGACGATTCCTGCCTGAATTTGGCAGTGCGGGAGCTGCAGAACAGCGAGCAGACCCAGGAAATTAAGCTTACGGAAGGAATGCCGGACGTGGGAAAAATCCTCGCCGCCTGGGGCCAGCCCATTCTGCGCGGCAAGGAGTGGAACGCGGACACGCTGAACTATACCGGCGGCATGATGGTCTGGGTGCTGTACGCCCCGGAGGACGGAAGCCCGGAGCAGTGTCTTGAGGGGTGGATTCCCTTCCAGCTGCGCTGGGATTTGCCGGAGGAGCTTCCCGAGGGTCAGATTCGTCTGCGGCTGCTGCCCCGGCTGGTGGACGCCCGCAGTGTTTCCCCCCGGAAAATTCTGGTGCGCGCAGGCATGGCGGTGATGGCGGAGGCCTTTGTCCCCGCCCGGATTCCGGTGCCGGAGCTGGAAGCCGCTCCTGACGGCGTGGAGCTGCTCAGGCGCACCTACCCGGTGCGGCTGATGAAGGAAGCGGGGGAAAAGTCCTTCGTCGTGGACGAGGAGCTGACACTGCCGGATTCCGCGCCAGTGCCCGAGCAGATTGTCTATTACCGGGTGGAACCAAGGGTTACGGACCGGAAGGTGCTGTCGGAAAAGGTGGTATTCCGGGGGAACGCCAATCTGCACACCCTCTACCGGGGCGAGGGCGGACAGCTTCAGGGCTGGGACTTTGACCTGCCCTTCTCCCAGTACGCGGAGCTGTCCGGGGAATACGGCCCGGAGGCCCAGGCGGATTTTGCCCTGTGTCCCACCAGCATGGAGCTGGAGCTGGATGACGAGGGGCATCTGCACTTTAAGTGCGGCGTGACCGCCCAGTACTGCATAACCGACCGGGAGCAGCTGAACGTGGTGGAGGACGCCTACAGCCCCAACCGGGAGCTGACCATCCATACCCAAACGCTGGAAGTCCCGGCAATTCTGGAAAACCGCCGGGAAACCGTCTATGCGCAGGCGGAGATTCCGGCGGAGGCAAATGCGGCGGCGGATGTGCGTTTTTTACCGGATTTCCCAAGACAAAGGTTTCGGGACGGCGGCGTGGAGCTGGAATTGCCCGGGGTGTTCCAGACGCTGTATTACGGGGATGACGGGATGCTGAATGCCGGCAGCGCCCGCTGGGACGGCACGCTGAATCTGAACGCGGATGAGAATACCCGGCTGACAGCGGTTCCCGCACCGGCGATTCCCCAGTCCAGCCTTGGCAGCGGCAAGCTTTCCATGAAGGCGGAGCTGCCGCTGGAGCTGACCGCCATGGCCACACAGCAGCTTCCGGTGGTCACCGGGCTGGCGCTGGGAGAGGAGCGGAAACCGGACCCCGGGCGGCCCTGCCTGATTCTGCGCCGGGCCGGGACGGACAGTCTGTGGCAGATTGCCAAGGCGACCCATTCCACCGTCGGCTCCATCCGGGAGGCCAACGGCCTGCAAAGCGAACCGGCGCCTGGACAGCTGCTGCTGATTCCTGTGCTGTAAATAGATTAGGGCCGCACCGGGGGAGAACCGGTGCGGCCCTTGACAGTTGGTCGCATTGCTATGGGGGTGTACTGTCGAAGAAAGCATACCGCAAAGCTGGTGTCAAAATCAACAAAAATTTGTCGAATTTCAATTATCCTCTGCATCAAAGCCCTTCAGGGCGATGTCGTAAACCACATTTTTTGGCAGGCCAAGCTCTTTTGCGGCCTGTTTCACCGCGTCCTTCCGGCTGACGCCCTCTGCCATCAGCTGGCTGACCCGGGCGGCGGCGTCGGTTTCGGAGGGGGCTTCCTGCTGTTCGGCGGGTGCGCCGGCGACAATCAGGACAAACTCTCCCTTGGGAGGTGTTTCGGTGTAGCGGGTCACGGCTTCGGCAAGGGTGGTGCGGACGACTTCCTCATGCAGCTTGGTCAGCTCCCGGCACAGACTGATGGGGCGATCGCCGCCGAAAACCTCCCTGAGATCGGTCAGGGTGGTCAGCAGCTTGTGGGGCGCTTCATAAAAAATCATGGTGCGCTGCTCTTTTTTCAGGGCGTCCAGATGCTCCCGGCGGCTTTTTTTCGCGGTGGACAGGAAGCCCTCAAAGCAGAACCGCCCGGTGGCCTGCCCGGAAATGCTCAGGGCGGTGATGGCGGCGCAGGGGCCGGGAATGGCGCACACGGGAATCCCCGCGGCGGCGCACTGTTTGACTAAGTCCTCGCCGGGATCGGAGATGGCAGGGCTGCCCGCGTCGGACACCAGCGCGCAGGTTTCTCCGGCGAGAATCCGCTCCACGATCCGGCTCCCCTGCGTAGCTTTGTTGTGCTCATAGTAGCTGACAAGATTTTTCTTAATGCCCAGATGATTGAGGAGCTTCAGCGTGACCCGGGTGTCCTCTGCGGCAATGAAATCCGCGTTTTCCAGCGTTTCCCGGCAGCGGAGGGAAATGTCCCCCAGATTGCCGATGGGGGTGGGGACAAGATACAGCATTGCGGACATAATGGCCTCCTAAATGTGATAAATTTCCCGGTAAGCCGGGGTAGGCGAGCCGTCGGGATTGTGAAGGACAAGCTCTTCCCAATGAAGGCCCGGCTTGGCGCCCTTCCGGAATTGCAGCAGAATCAGACTGACGGGGCCGTCCTGCCGGTGCCGCACCAGCTGAAGCCGTTTGGCTTCCAGAGCAAATTCCGCCCCGGCGGCGATCAGCTCCGCCAGCCGTTCCGGGCGGTGCACCAGAAAGAAGTCGCCGCCGAATTTCAGCGCGTAGGAAGCCGAGCACATCAGCTCCCGAACAGAGCACAGATCCTCCCGCCGGGCAAGGGGGGTGTTCTTGCTTGCCGGGCCGCCGGAAAAATAGGGCGGGTTGGAGACGCACAAATCAAAAGCGCCGGGAGAAAACCTCTCAGATACCGACCGCAGGTCTGCGCATATACTTTCCATGCGGAGGGAAAGCGCGTTGCGGCGAATGTTCTCCAGAGCGGCAAGATGGGCCGTTTCGTCGATTTCCAGTCCGGTGATGGTGCAGCCTTCATTCTGGGCGCACAGGAGCATCCCCAGCGTGCCGCAGCCGGAGCCGAGGTCGAGAATCCGGGCGCTTTTTGGCAGGCGGACGAAAGGAATCAGCACCATGGAATCGGTGCTTAAGGGGAACGCTCCTTCGGGAATGTTCAGGGTATAACCATTCGGTAAAAATTCCATAAGATTCAAAGAAAATTGGCCTGCGCAAAAAGCTGCGCAGGCCAATTACAAGCGTATGAAGAAAAATTAGCCTTCCTCGATCGCTTCGTTGGGGCACTGCTCGGCGCAGGAGCCGCAGGAAACGCAGACATCAGCGTCGATGACGTACTTGCCGTCGCCCTCGGAAATGGCCTCAACGGGGCACTGCTCAGCGCAGGAACCACAGGAGACACAAGCGTCAGTAATAACGTATGCCATGATAATTACCTCCGATAAGTTTTTCTGTTCTACATATGTAGTAACGCACCCTCATTGTAGCATGGATTTCTGAAAAAGCAATTCCTTTTTGCAAATTTTTTCGGAATAATTTTTCCCTGTGCTGGCGATGCTTTTCCGAAACAGGAAAAGGACGGGGGGAATGCTATGCGTTACCACGCATCGACGGAAGCACTGATTCAGACGGCGGCCCGGAAGGCCAGAGACCTGGGCCACAGCTATGTAGGCTCTGCCCATCTGCTGCTGGCCCTGACCTCTGAAGCCGGGGGCATGGGGCTGGTGCTGCGGCAGCTGGGGGTGGAGCCGGAGCTGACGGAGGCGCTGGCACAGCTCCTTTACGGGGCGGGCACGCCGGACCTGCCCCTGCCCCAGGGCCTGACGGAGGAAGCCCGAGCGCTGCTTCGGGACGCGGCCCGGGAGGCGAGGCAGTGCAAGTGCCGGGAGATTCAGCCCCAGCATCTGGTGCTGGCCATGGCCCGGCGGGAAAACTGCGGCGCGGGGGAATTGCTTCGGGCCAGCGGCGTCAGCCCGGACGCCTTATTCACACATACCGTGGACTATTTGCAGTGGGAGCGGCAGACGCTCACCAAAGGAAAAAAGGAGGCGGTCAATTTGAGACTGCTGGAGCAGTTCAGCGAAGATCTGGTCGCGAAGGCCGGAAATATGGACCCCGTGATTGGCCGGGACAAGGAGATCGATATGGTGATCGGCATCCTGTGCCGCAAGTGCAAAAATAACCCGGCGCTGGTGGGGGAGCCGGGCGTTGGCAAGACCGCCATCGCCGAGGGGCTGGCCCAGCGAATGGCCATGGGCAACGTGCCGCCCCAGTTAAAAGAGAAGCGGCTGGTGAGCCTGAACATGGCGTCACTGGTGGCGGGCACCAAATACCGGGGGGAATTTGAGGAACGGCTGCGGGATGTGCTGTCGGAGATCCGGCGATGCGGGGATGTGATTCTCTTTGTGGACGAAATGCACACCATCGTAGGCGCGGGCGCCGCCGAGGGAGCCATTGATGCGGCGAATATCTTCAAGCCCGCTCTGGGCCGGGGGGAGCTGCAAATGCTGGGGGCTACCACCCGGGAGGAATACCGGAAGTATATTGAAAAGGACGCGGCGCTGGAACGGCGGTTCCGTCCCGTTGCGGTGGAGGAGCCCTCTCAGGAGACCACCATGGCAATTCTGAAGGCCCTGCGGCCCGGTCTGGAGCGGCACCACCATCTGCGGATTTCCGATGACGCCCTGAAGGAGGCGGTGCGGCTGTCAAGCCGATACCTTCCAGATCTGTACCTGCCGGATAAGGCCATCGATCTGCTGGACGAGGGAGCCTCCCGGGCGCGGATGGAGGAAATGCAGGCGGGCCGGGGCGGCGCGGCTCGGAAGGAACTGGAGGAAGAATTGCAGGGGGCCGTCCGGGAGCGGCAGTTCGAGCGGGCGGCAGAGCTGCGGGACAAAATGCAGCACCTGCAAAAGCCTACGGTACGAAGCCGCAGCGTCAGCGGGGCGGACATCGCCTGGGTGGTGTCCCAGCGAACCGGGATTCCGGTGGGGCGGCTGACTGCCGGGGAACGGGAGCGGCTGCTGGAACTGGAGGGCCTGTTGTCCGCACAGGTTATGGGACAGGAAAAGGCGGTGTCCGCCGTTGCCGAAGCGGTGCGCCGGGGCTATTCCGGTATTCGGGACGCGGGCCGGCCCATTGCCAGTCTTCTGTTTACCGGCCCCACCGGCGTGGGAAAAACAGAGCTGTGCCGGGCGCTGGCACAGGAGGTCTTCGGGTCCCGGGAGGCTATGCTAAGGCTTGACATGACGGAGTACACGGAAAAGCAGAGTGTTTCCCGGCTGATCGGCGCGCCCCCCGGCTATGTGGGCTACGAGGAGGGCGGCAAGCTGACGGAGGCGGTGCGCCGCCGCCCCTACAGTCTGGTGCTGTTTGACGAGCTGGAAAAGGCCCACCCGGAGGTGCTGGGCATTTTGCTGCAAATCATGGAGGAGGGCGTGCTCACGGACTCCACCGGACGGCGGGTCAGCTTCCGCAATACCATCGTGGTCATGACCTCCAACGTAGGCGGTCAGATTCGGGGCGAAGGGCTGGGCTTCTGCGCGGGGGGTCGGTCGGCAGAGGTCGGCGAAGCCCTGCGGCAGGCCTTTTCCCCGGAATTTCTGGGGCGTATCGACCAGACGGTGCATTTTGACGCCCTTGGAAAAGGGGCCATGGAGGCCATTGTCCAGAAGTATCTGCGCCAGCTTCAGGAGCGCACCGCCGCCATGGGCACCCAGCTTCAGCTGCCCCCGGAACTGACCGGTTACCTGCTGGAGAAGTGTCCGGGGAAAGACGGGGCGCGGCAGCTGCGCCGTCTGGTGCAGAGCGAGGTGGAGGGCCCCTTGGCCAGCTTCCTGCTGCGCTGCTCCCGCAAGCCAAGCCGGGTAAAGCTCCGTCTGGAGGGGGGCGAGATTTCCTTTTGCACCTGATTTTATCGAACGAGTGTTTGAAAATATAGGGAAATTTCTGGAAAAACGGAAAGAAAAGAAGAAAAAGATTGATTTTTCCACAGCGGGGTAGTATACTGTCCGTAAATGGAGCAAAAGGGTAGTAAAGTGGAGTAAAAGGGAAGGAGGGAAGCGGATGATCGGTAAGTACAGCGCGAAGCTGGACGAAAAGAGCCGTCTTTTCGTGCCCGCGAAGCTGAGAAGCGAGCTGGGCGATACGTTCTTTGTGACGCTGGGCGTCAACTGCGGTCACCGCTGCCTGACAATCTACACCAGTGAAGAGTGGAAGCGCCTTTCCGACAACTTCAACGCCCTGAGCATTTCCCAGCGGGCGGGGGCCACCAGCCTGATCTTCATGAACGCGGCGGAGTGCACCCCGGATAAGCAGTTCCGCTTCAGCCTGACTCAGTTTCTGCTGGACTACGCGGGCATTGACCGGGAGGTCATGATCGTGGGCCGGGCCGGTCAGGCGGAGATCTGGGACGCGAAGGAATTCGCTGCCTTTGAGGCGGAGAATCTGACCCCCGAAAAGCTGCTGGCATCTCTGGAGGCAATCGGACTATGAGCGAATTTCATCATGTCTCCGTATTGCTGGAGGAGTGCATTGAGGGGCTGAACATCAAGCCCGACGGTATTTATGTGGACGGCACCCTGGGCGGCGCGGGCCATTCCAGCCGCATCGCGGAAAAGCTCACCACCGGGCGGCTCATCGGCATCGACCGGGACCCGGTGGCGTTGACCGCGGCAGGGGAGCGGCTGGCGCCTTTTGGTGACCGGGTGCGGCTGGTGCACAGCAATTTCTGCGAGCTGGACAAAGCTCTGGACGATCTGGGAATCACCGGCGTGGACGGCATTCTGCTGGATTTGGGGGTATCGTCCCCCCAGCTGGACGATGGGCAGCGGGGCTTTTCCTACATGGTGGACGCGCCGCTGGATATGCGCATGAACGGGCAGGATTCGCTGGACGCCAAGCAGATCGTGAATCACTGGTCTTATGAAGAATTAAAACGGATTCTCTACGATTACGGCGAGGAACGCTTCGCCCCCCGGATTGCCGCTGCCATCTGCAAGCGGCGGGAGGAAAGGGAAATCGAAACCACGCTGGAGCTGGTGGACATTATTCGCGGTGCCATGCCTGCTTCCGCTCTGCGGGAGAAGCAGCATCCGGCGAAGCGCAGCTTTCAGGCCATCCGTATCGCCGTCAACGACGAGCTGGGCAGCGTGGAGCGGGTCATGCAGAAGGCCATTCCCTGTCTGAACCCCGGCGGACGGCTGGCGGTCATTACCTTTCATTCGCTGGAAGACCGAATTGTCAAGCAGGCCATGGCGGAGGCGGCGAAGGGCTGCACCTGCCCGCCGGAGTTCCCGGTGTGCGTCTGCGGCAAGAAGCCCCGGGTGAAGCTCATCACCAGAAAACCCATCGTCTCCGGCGAGGAAGAACTGGAACGGAATCCCCGGGCCAGAAGCGCGAAGCTTCGCATTTGTGAAAAACTGTAAGTCAGGAAAGGAAGCATTTCCATGAATCAGAAACCGAAAATCCAATATGTGGGTCAGTTTTACATTCATGGCAGTGAAGCCCGCCAGCTGGAGCTTCAGGAAAAAAAGAAGCATGCCAAAAGCAAGCTCCCACTGGAGCGGCTGCGCAAGGTTGAGGTTATTTATCTGGACCCCGTGGCAATTTTCGGCATTGTCACCGCGCTGGTGCTGCTGGCGGTGATGACGGTGGGCGTCCTTCAGATTCGGGACGACTGGAAGGATTACCAGACCATGTCGAATTATGTTTCCCGGCTGAACAGCGAGAACGCGGAGCTGAAGGCCGACTACCGTTCCCAGTATGATCTGGAGGACATCCGCGTCAAGGCCGAGGCTCTGGGCATGGTGCCCAAGTCACAGCTGGAGGTGCGGACGGTGTACGTTACCATTCCGCAGCCTGAGCCGGAAAGAACATGGCTGGAGGAAATCCAGTGGTTCCTAAGCGGCCTGTTTGCATAAACGGTCATTGGCCCCATACAATGGTGATATAAGCTGCAATGGGCGGCGAGGGTTTCCCTTGCTGCCCATTGTTGGCAATGTCAGGAAGGGGGCGGACCATGGGAACACAGTATGACCGCCTGCGGCTGAATTCGGGCCAGCACAGGCGGGTAATGGCGGCGGCGCTGCTGTTGGGCTTGGCGGCATTCCTGCCCGTAGGCGCCCGGCTGTACGGCCTGATGATTCGGGACTACGAATACTACGCAAACCTTGCCCTGCGCAATCAGACCCGCACCACCTCCGTGATGGCCCAGCGGGGCGAAATCTTTGACCGGAACATGAATCTGCTGGCATCCTCGGTGACAGTGGAAAATGTATACTTAGACCCCCACGAGCTGAAGCAGTCCAAGGCGGACATTGGGGATCTGGCTCAGACGCTGGGGGAAATTCTGGAAAAAGACCCGGCGTGGATCACGGAACAGGCCGGAGACACCCGGAAGCGCTATAAGCAGGTGGGTGCCTTTGTCAGCGAGGAAACCGCCGCCAAAATCCGGGACTACATCAATACGAAGAACATTTCCGGCATCCATCTGGAGCCTGCCACCCGGCGGGTGTATCCCAGCGGCAGTCTGGCGGCCCAGGTCATCGGCTTCACCAATTCCTCCGGCGACGGCTGTGAGGGGGTGGAGGCGGCCTATGACAGCTACCTCTCCGGCAGGGCCGGGCGGGTCATCACCACCAAGGGCAATAATGAGATGGATATGCCCTTTTCCTATGAAAACTACGTGTCCGCCCAGCAGGGCGACAGCGTGATTCTGACACTGGACGCCACGGTGCAGGCCTGCCTGGAAAAGCAGATGAAGGCTGCTATCGGGCGCTATGACGTGCAGAATGGGGCCTTCGGGCTGGTGATGAACTGCAAGACCGGGGAAATCCTCGCCATGGCCACGCTGGGCAGCTACGACCCCAATAATTATCTGGAGGTAGCCGACCCGGATGTGGCGGCGCAGCTTGAGGAAATGCGTCTGCGTTACCTGTCCTGCCGGCCGGACAGCGAGGAATACCTTCAAGGGCAGAAGGCTTACACCGATGCCCTGTCTGCCGCCCGGCTCAAGCAGTGGCGCAACCGGGTACTGTCCGATGGCTACGAGCCGGGGTCGACCTTCAAGGTGCTGACCATGGCGGCGGCGCTGGACTGCGGGGCCATTGACTTAAATACCTCCTTCCACTGCTCCGGCTCCGAACAGATTCCCGGACGTGCCCAGCGGCTGCACTGCTGGCGTTCCGCGGGGCACGGGGCGGAAAAGACACCCCAAGCCCTGCAAAATTCCTGCAATATCGCCTTTGCCCACATTGCCCTGAAGCTGGGAGGCCAGCGGTTCTATGAATATATTGAGAAATTTGGGATTCTGGAAAAAACCGGCATCGATCTGGCGGGGGAGAGCAAGGGCGTGTTCTTTGACAAGGCGCTGGTGACCGATACCGACAAGTGGGGCACCGCCTCTCTGACCTCCGGCTCCTTCGGGCAGACCTTTAAGCTGACCCCCTTGCAGCTGGTGCGGGCCATCGCTTCCGTGGTCAACGGCGGCAATCTGCTGGAACCCTACATCGTCTCCGAAATTATCGACGCCGACGGCAACACCGTCATGCAGGCGGAACCCACCGTTGTGCGGCAGACCATTTCCAAGGAAACCTCCGACACCATGCGTACCCTCATTGAGTCCGTGGTCGCCGAAGGCACGGCGAAGAACGCCAAGGTGGCGGGCTTCTCCATCGGCGGCAAAACCGGCACCAGCGAGAAAATCGACGTGTTTGACGAGAACGGCCAGCGGGTGCTGGATAAGATTGTCTCCTTCGTGGGCATCGCCCCCATGAACGACCCGGAGCACATCGTGTTGGTGGCGCTGGACACCCCCTCCCGGCAGACGGGCATCTATATCTCCGGCGGCGTCATGGCAGCGCCTACCGTGGGCGCGGTGATGGCGGACATTCTGCCCTATCTTGGGGTGGAGCGGCACTTTTCCCCGGAGGAAGCACAGGGAAAAGAAATCGTTTTGGAGGAATTTATCGACTTGACAGGAAAGGAAGCAGAGAGTAAACTAAAAAGAATGGGTTTGACCGCACAATTTGTCGGAAGCGGAGAAACCGTGACAGCCCAGATTCCCGAACCGGGGCAGACGGTGCCCGGCGGCAGCCAGGTGCTGCTGTATCTGGGGCAGACGCCGGAGCAGAAAGCGGTGGAGGTACCGGACTTTACGGGACTGAACCGCCAGCAGGCCAGCGACGCCGCCGGAAAGCTGGGGCTGTACATCCTGGTCACGGGCAACGACGAGATTTCCATGCAGGTCACGGCGACGGCCCAGAGCGTACCCAAGGGAACCAAGGTTCCCGTTGGCACCACAATTACTTTGGAATTCACCGACACGGCGGCCCGGGACTAAAACCGGGCCGGGAAGGATGAGAATATGAAACTGAGAGAATTATTAAAGGATATTGAGGTTTTGGCGTGCACGGCAGATTTGGAGCGGGACATTACCGCAATTTGCTATGACTCCCGGAAGGCGGAGCCGGGCTGCCTGTTCGTGGCGGTGTCCGGCTTTGCCGCCGACGGTAACCGCTTTATTTCCATGGCGCTGGAAAAAGGTGCCGTGGCGGTAGTCACCGCGAAAGCGCCGGAAGGGGCGGTTCCTCACATTCTGGTGGCATCCGACCGGCTGGCGCTGGCCCTGCTGGGCTGCAATTTCTACGGCAATCCGGCCGCTTCCATGACCATGATCGGCATTACCGGCACCAACGGCAAGACGTCTTCGACCCTGCTTCT
This sequence comes from Faecousia sp., assembly GCA_034113565.1. Lineage (GTDB taxonomy): Bacteria > Bacillota > Clostridia > Oscillospirales > Oscillospiraceae > Faecousia. The sequence continues at coordinate 10,677 of JAXEXE010000021.1, read as the reverse complement.
CAAGCAGGTGCTGGAAAAGACGCTGGGGGCCAAGGTGGGGCTGGTCGGCACCATGGCGAACATGATTGGGCAGGAAGTGATTCCCACCGAGCGCACTACCCCGGAAAGCCTTGATTTGCAGGCCCTGTTCGCCCGGATGCGGGAGGGTGACTGCACCCATGTGGTGATGGAGGTTTCCAGCCATGCCTTGACATTGGAGCGTGTGGGCGGTATTCACTTTGCTGTTGCCGCTTTTACCAACCTGACGGAGGACCATCTGGACTTCCATAAAACCATGGATGCCTACTGCGACGCGAAAGCCGAGCTGTTCCGCCGCTGTGACAAGGCGGTTATCAACGCCGACGACAGCTACGCGGGCCGCATTCTGTCCGCCGCTGCTTGTCCGGTGCTGACTACCTCCGTGGCGACAGAAGCGGGCCTGCACGCGGAAAACGTGGAGCTGCACGCCGAGGGCATTTCCTTTACGGCGGTGTATGAAGGGGAGCGGGCCCGGGTGACCCTGCCCATTCCAGGCAGGTTCACGGTGTACAACGCTCTGACGGTGCTGGGGGTTGCCCATCAGCTGGGCATTTCCCTCCACGACTGCGCCGAGGCGCTGAAAACCGCCGAGGGCGTCAAGGGCCGGGTGGAGGTGGTTCCCACCCCGGGAACGCCTTACAGCGTGCTTATCGACTACGCCCATACCCCCGACGGACTGGAAAATGTTCTGCGCTCCGTCCGGGATTTCTGTAAAGGCCGCCTGATTTCCGTATTCGGCTGCGGCGGCGACCGGGACCCCATGAAGCGCCCCATTATGGGAAAAATCGGCGTGGAACTGTCGGATATCGCCGTGATTACCTCCGACAATCCCCGCACGGAACCCCCCATGGCAATCATCGAGGACATCCTGAAAGGGGTAAAACCGGAATATGGGGAATATATTGTTATCGAAGACCGCCGCAAGGCCATCAGATACGCTATGGACATTGCGGAAAAAAATGATATAATTGTCCTTGCGGGTAAGGGACACGAAACCTATCAGGACATCGGCGGGCAGAAGCACCACCTGGATGAGCGGGAAGAGGTTGCCGCCCACTTGAAGGAATTGAGGATGTAATATGGCAAGAATTACACTTCGGGACGCCGCTCAGTGGTGCGGCGGAACGGTGGAAGAGAAATATGAGGACGTGGTCTTTGACGGTGCGGGCAACGACACCCGCAGCCTTCAGCCGGGACAGCTGTTCATTGCTCTGCAGGGTGTTCGGGACGGACATGACTACATCCCCGCCGCCATTGCCAAAGGCGCGGCGGCGGTGCTGTGCAGCCGGAAGGTGGGGGACTATCCTGCCATCCTTGTGAAAGACCCCCGCACCGCTCTGGGCGACATCGCCCGGGAGGCGCTGAAACGGATCGGCGCGAAGGTGGTGGCGGTCACCGGCTCCGTAGGCAAGAGCACCACCAAGGAAATGATTGCCGCGGTGCTTTCCGGCACCTTCCGGGTCAGCAAGACTCCTGCCAACCACAATAACGACATCGGAATGCCCATGGCGGTTCTGGACATGCCGGAGGACACGGAGGTGGCGGTGCTGGAAATGGGCATGAACCACTTCCGGGAGATTGCTTATCTGTCCTGTATCGCCCACCCGGACGTGGCGGTGATTATCAATGTAGGAACCGCGCACATCGAATTCTTAGGCACCCAGCAGGGCATCCGGCAGGCAAAGTTGGAAATCTTAGAGGGCATGACCCCTCAGGGCATGCTGCTGCTCAACGGCGACGATACCATGCTGCGGTGTCTGGATGTGACGCCCAAGCAGCGCATTACCTATTTCGGTGCAAGCGAGGGCTGTGATGTCCGGGCGCTGGACGTAAGCCAGAAGGGCGGCGTGCTCCGCTTTACCGTGGAAGCCGGGCGCCTTACCTTCCCGGTGGAAATGAAGCTGGAGGGCGAACACTATGTGGCGGACGCGTTGGCAGCGGTGACAGTGGGCCTGAAGCTGGGGGTTCACCCGGACAAAATCAGGCAGCAGCTGGACACTTTTCAGAATATGTCCGGGCGGCAGGAGATTTTCGAAGCAAAGGGCTGCACCATCATCAACGACTGCTACAACGCCGGCCCTGAGTCCATGGCGGCAGCGCTGAACGTGCTGGGCAATCGACCCGGACGGCACATCGCCGTGCTGGGGGATATGCTGGAACTGGGGGACTGCGCCCAGGCGGAGCACTACAAGATTGGGCGGATTGCGGCGGAAAAGGCGGACATGGTCTTTGCCTTTGGCCCCCACGCCGGGCGGGTGCTGGACGGCACCATCACCGGCGGTATGCCGGAAAATATGGGCCGGGCCTTTGACAGCCGGGAGGATCTGATTACCGCCCTGCGGCGGGCGGTGAAGCCCGGAGATGTGATCCTGTTCAAGGGAAGCCATGGAATGCATCTGGAAAAGGTGCTGGAAGCGTTCCTGAAGGAAGAGAAATAAACGGAGGATATTCAATATGACACGTATTCTGATTACCGGCGTGGTGGGCTGCGCCCTGAGCTGGGCACTGGGACATTTTCTGCTGCCGGTGCTCCATGCCCTGAAGGCCGGCGCCTCCATCCGGGAGATCGGCCCCACCTGGCACAACAATAAGACCGGCACTCCCATTATGGGCGGCCTGATGTTCATTTTCGCGTCCATTCTGTGCCTTGTGGGCAATCTGCCCTCCATGACGGATTATTCCGTGTTTTTTGTGCTGGTACTGGCCCTGTGCTTTGGCTTCATCGGCTTTCTGGACGATTTTACCAAGGTGCGCCACCACCGGAATCTGGGCTTGACCTCCATGCAGAAGGCCATGCTTCAGATGGCGGTATCCGCCGTGTTCCTGTACGCCATGTATAAGGCCGGAGCTATGGACACCCACCTGTACATTCCTTTCTGGAATAAGACCTTCTATCTGCATCCCATCGTCTACATCTTCTTTGCCATGTTCGTCATGGTGGGCTGCGTCAACTCGGTGAACCTGACCGACGGCGTGGACGGCCTGTCCAGCTCGGTGACACTGCCGGTGATGGTATTTTTCACGGCGGCGTCCATTGCCCTGGGCAAGTACGATCTGGCCCTGCTGCCGGCCTCGCTGGTTGGCGGGCTGATTGCCTACCTGACCTACAACTGGCATCCTGCCAAGGTGTTCATGGGCGACACCGGCTCCCTGTTTCTGGGCGGCGTAGTCTGCGCCATGGCCTTCGCACTGGAAATGCCCCTGATCCTGATTCTGGTGGGCTTTGTCTATATCTGCGAGACCATGTCGGATATTTTGCAGATTACCTACTTCAAGCTGACCCACGGCAAGCGCCTGTTCAAGATGGCCCCCATCCACCACCACTTTGAGATGTGCGGCTGGAAGGAAGAAAAAATCGTTCTCAGTTTTGCCGGTGTGTCTGCAATCATGTGCATTCTGGCCTGGTTCGGCATTTCCGGTCTGGTCGGATAACCCCTGATTGGAGGTTTGGCAATGGGGAAGGCTCTCCATGCCAAAGAGGAACGCCGCCTGTTATTCGGGCGGAGGGAAGATGCGGTGGACTACCCGTTCTTGTTTCTGGTGCTGCTTCTGCTGACGGTGGGGCTGACCATGCTGTATTCTGCCAGCTACGCCCAGAGCGAGTACGACACCGGCTATGCCATTTCTACCAAATACCTGCAAAAGCAGGGGGCCTGCGCCCTGATCGGGTTGGCGGCCATGTTCTTTTTCAGCCGGATTCCGGTGAGATTCTGGTACCGGCTGGCCTGGCCCCTGTACGGCGTCAGCATTGTGCTCCTGCTGTCCGTGCTGGTCATCGGGCAGGAGGTCAACGGGGCGAAGCGCTGGATTAACCTTGCGGGCATCCAGTTCCAACCCTCCGAGGTGGCGAAATTTACCATGATTCTCCTGTTCGCCCGGCTGACCCGCCGCTACGGGCAGGATGCGAAGCGGTTCCGCTACGGGGTTCTGGGCTTCGGCATGGCGCTGATGGGAATTCTCCTCCCGTTGGCGCTGGAAAAGCACCTGTCGGCCATCCTGCTGATGGGCATGGTGGCGGTGGTGATGATGTTCGTTGCGGGCACCAGCCCCAAGTGGCTGATGGCAGGCGCCGCCGCGGCGGTGGTGTTTGTGCTGGTCTATATCCAATTCATGGGCTATGCCGGTGACCGGGTCTCGGCGTGGCTTCACCCCGAGCAGGACCCGGGAGACACGGGCTATCAGATTTTGCAGTCCCTCTACGCCATCGGCTCCGGCGGGCTGTTCGGGCTGGGCTTCGGCAAGTCCCGGCAGAAATACCTGTATCTGCCCTTTCAGTATAACGACTATATCTTCGCCATCTGCTGCGAGGAGCTGGGTCTGGTGGGGGCGCTGGCCATTGTCGCCCTGTTCGCCGTGACCATTTTGCGGGGCTACTGGATTGCCCTGCACGCCCGGGACCGGTTCTCCACCGTCCTGGCCTCGGGTCTTGTGACGCTGATCGCTGTCCAGACCATTTTAAACCTTTGCGTAGTCACAAACCTGCTTCCCTCCACCGGTATCTCCCTGCCGTTCTTTTCCTACGGCGGCACGGCGCTGGCGGTGAATTTGGGGGAAATGGGCATCGTTTTACAAATATCCCGATACAGAAACCATAGAAAGCTTCAGGAGGAACCCCTATGAACCTGATTTTTACCTGCGGCGGCACCGCGGGCCATATTAACCCTGCCATCGCCGTGGCGAACCAGCTGCGGGAGAAATACCCGGACTGCAAAATTCTCTTCATCGGCGCGGAAGGCCATATGGAGGAAAGATTAGTACCACAGGAAGGGTATGAGGTCAAATGCCTGCCCGGCTCCGGCCTGAGTCGGAAGCTGAATCTGGCGGGCCTGAAACAGAATATCCACGCCGTGAAGTGCGTTCTGGGCGCGGTGGGCCAGTGCAAAAAGATCATCCGGGACTTTCAGCCTGACGCGGTCATCGGCACCGGCGGCTATGCCAGCTTTCCGGCACTGTACGCCGCCCAGTCCATGGGCATCCCCACCTGTGTCCACGAGAGTAACGCGGTTCCCGGCGTGACCACCAAGCTGGCAGCCAGCCGGGCCACCCGGGTGCTGGTGGCTTTTGAAGAAAGCGTCCAGTACTATAAGCACCCGGAAAGGGTGGAGGTCGTTGGAATGCCGGTGCGCAAGGAGTTCCTGTTCACCACCAGAGAGCAGGCTCGTCAGGCTCTGGGCCTTTCCGGTCAGGTGGTGGTCTCCGCCTTTGGCTCTCAGGGCGCCAAGGTCATGAACGAAACCATTGCCGATATGATGCCGCTGGAGCAGGCCGACGGCTTCCCCTTTCATCACATTCACGCCACGGGCAGCTTCGGTAAGGAATGGATGCCCAGACGGGTGAAGGACAATGGGGTGGACTATGCGCATTGCTCCGCGCTGGACATCCGGGAGTATATTTACGATATGCCCAACGTACTGACCGCCGCCGATGTGGTCATCGGTCGTGCAGGCTCTGCAACCTGCAATGAGATTGCCGCTGCTGGAACCCCCTGCATTCTCATTCCTTCTCCCAACGTGACCAACAATCATCAGGAGAAGAATGCCCGGGTACTGGAAGCGGGCGGCGGCGCGGTGGTGCTGCTGGAAAAGGACTGCACCCCGGAGAAGCTGTACAGTCTGATCCGGGAGCTTTTGGCGGATGACACCCGCCGGGCAGAGATGTCCCGGAAGCTCCACGCCCAGATGAAGCTGGACGCCACGGACCGCATCTGCGCCATCGTGGAGGAACTGACCAGGCGGTAATCGGAGGAAACTTATGGATACAACACAAAAGCCACGGCAGGAGACGCCGAACCGCCGCCCGCCGTCAGCAGAGGGGACGCCCAAGCGCACCCGCCCCAAGGGGACGAACGATGCCCAGCGGCCTGCCCGCCCGGCAGGCGAACGGCGGGAGAAACCCGTCTCCGACGAGCAGCGCCATGCACGTCCCGCACAGGAGCGCCGTCAGCCGCCGGCAGAAAAAGCCGAAAGGCCGAAACGCCCGGCGGAAAATGCCGAGAGGCCGAAACGCCCGGCAGAAACCGCCGAAAAGCCCAGACGTCCGGCACAGAAGGCTGCCGCACCCCGGAAGCGGGCGGAGGAGAAAAAGCCGCCCCGCAAGGAAGCCGGAAAGCGCCGCCCGGCTGCGGATCCCGACGATATTTCCAACAAAAAGCGGGCTTACGGAAGAAGCAAGCCCAAAAAGAAGTCTGCCGTGGTTGCCCTGATGGACAGCATTGAGCAGTCGGCGAAAAAGAGCGCGGAAAAGCGGAAGAAAACAAAGAAGAACCGCCCCAAGCGGCCGACCCCCGCCGTCATCTACACCCAACCTGCCGTCTTCAACCGCAACCGTCTGGTCATTCAGCTGGTCACGGTCACCGCTGTGGTGCTGGCGCTGGTCATAGGACTGTCGGTGTTCTTCAAGGTCGGTCACATTTATGTGTCCGGCGCGGAGGTGTACAGCGAAAGCTCCATCACCGAGGTCTGCGGCATTAATAAGGGAGACAATCTTCTGACCTTCAGCCACGCCCGTGCCGCCGCCCTGATCCGGGCCAACCGCCCCTATGTCCGGGAGGTTCGTTTCGGTATAAAGTTGCCGGATACTGTCAATATTATCATCGAAGAAGACGACGTGGTCTACGCCATCAAGGATCAGACCGGCCAGTGGTGGCTGATGAATTCCGATGGACGGGTGGTGGAGCAGGGCAACAACGCCAAGGTCGCCAACCATACCCAGGTGCTGGGCGTGGCGCTGCAGGATCCCGTGCCGGATGAACGTGGCGTGGCGCTGGAAAGCGCGCCTGCCGTCGAGGATGCCACCGCCGAAACAGCGGCCCAGGGCGAGACGGTTCCCTCGTCCGTTCCTGTGACTACCACCGGTGCCCAGCGGCTGGAGGCGGCTCTGCAAATCCTCAAAGCGCTGGAGAATAATGACATCGTGGGCAGCGCCGCCAGCGTGGATGTCAGCCGCATTGACGACATTATCCTCTGGTACGGCACCCGCTATCAGGTGAATCTGGGCGACAATTCCGGCCTTGACCACAAAATCGCCTGCATGAACGCGGTGATTGCCCAAATGAGTGAATATCAGTCCGGCGTGCTGGACTGCAGCTTTACCATCTGGCCCAATCAGGTGGGATACACGCCGTTCTCATAGGAATAGATGTAATAATTCTGTAAATATTTTTTCCGTCGAGCACATTTTCTATTGACCAAATAGAAAATTAAGGATAGAATAGAGGGAGCATGAGTAAAAATAGTCGTAAGCGGAATCCCCGCAGCAGCGAACAGATACATAGGAGGAAGAGTAATATGTCCGAGAATATGCCCGATCGCGTGGTAAAAATTAAAGTCATCGGCGTAGGCGGCGCCGGTAATAATGTTATCAACCGGATGATCGATGCCGGTGTGGGCGGCGTGGATTTCGTAGTCGTGAACACCGATAAGCAGGATCTCAACAAATCCGTTTGCAAGAATAAGCTCCAGATCGGTGAGAAGCTCACCGGCGGCATGGGCGCAGGCTCCAAGCCGGAAATCGGCAAGAAGTCCGCAGAGGAATCCCGGGCTGCCATTTCCAAGGCTCTGGAGGGCACCGACATGGTCTTCATCACCGCCGGTATGGGCGGCGGCACCGGCACCGGCGCGGCTCCCATTGTGGCGGATCTGGCCCACGAAGCCGGCATCCTGACCGTGGGTGTCGTGACCAAGCCCTTCAAGTTTGAGGGTGCCAACCGGATGCGGCAGGCGGAGCAGGGCATCGCCGACCTGAACGGCAAGGTGGATTCCCTGATTATCATTCCCAACGACCGGCTGAAATACGTCACCGATCAGAAGATTACCTTCGCCAACGCTTTCGGCATCGCGGATGATGTGCTCAAGCAGGCTGTGACCTCCATTTCTGAGCTGGTTGGCTTCTGCAAGAACGTCATCATCAATCTGGACTTTGCGGACGTCTCCGCCGTTATGAAGGACGCGGGCCGGGCCCATATGGGCGTGGGCACCGCCTCCGGCAGGGAGAAGGCCGAGCAGGCCGCTACCGCCGCCGTTTCCAGCCCGCTGCTGGAGACCTCCATCAACGGCGCTACCGGCGTGCTGGTAAACGTCACCGGTTCCTCCGAAATGACTCTGGACGACGTGGAGACCGCTGCCGGCATCGTGCAGGAGGCCGCCAACCCTGAGGCCAATATCATCTTCGGCGCCACCATCGCCGATGATTTCCAGGACGAGATGCGGGTTACCGTCATTGCTACCGGCTTTGAAATGAAGCCCGAGGCACCTGCCTTTGCCCCCAGAAACGCTGCTGGTACTGCTCCCAAGGGCAAGCCCTCCACGCCCAGCTTCGTGCCCGAGGACATCGACACCCCAGTAGCCGCTTCCAAGCAGCCTACCAAGCCTGCCGATATGAGCGACATCGACGAGATTTTCAGCATTTTCAAGCGGTAAGACATTTTGAGCATCCCGACCCCAAGCGGGTCGGGATGTTTTCTGTAAAGGAGGAATCCCATGGGTGCCTACGAAGCGTTGGCGGCAAGCTATGACCGCCTGACAAACGATGTGGATTACGGGGCCACGGTGGCCTTCTACCGGGAGATTCTTGCGCAGGAGGGCCTGCGCCCCAGAACCGCCGTTGACCTGGCCTGCGGCACGGGAACGGTCAGCATCCTGCTGGCGCAGCAGGGCCTGCGGGTGATCGGCGTGGATAAGTCCGAGGAAATGCTGACCGTGGCCCAGCAGAAGGCGGGCGATATGGACAACCCGCCCCGCTTTGTGTGCCAGCACCTGCAAAAGCTGGTTTTGCCCCGGGGTGTGGACCTGGCGGTGTGCGCGCTGGACAGTCTGGACTACATCACCGACCCAAATGACTGTGCCGAAGCCATCCGGCGAGTCTACCGGGCACTGAACCCCGGCGGCATTTTAATTTTTGACGTGAACACCCCGGAAAAGCTCCGGGCCATGGACGGTCAGGTGTTTCTGGACGAGGATGAAGACGTATACTGCGTCTGGCGGGGAGAATTTGACGAAAGAACGAATATCTGCTCCTATGGTATGGATTTGTTTCAGCGGCAGGGCAGGCTCTGGCGGCGCTCCTTTGAGGAACATCGGGAATATGCCTACTCTGCGGAACAGCTGACCGGGTACTTAAAGGGCGAGGGCTTTACGAGCATCCGGGTCTACGGCGACCGCAGGCTGGAGCCGCCCCGGTCAGGGGAACAGCGGATTTATTTCAAAGCGAGAAAGGGAAGAATACGATGAAGGATTATCTGGTTCGGGGAATGAGCATGGACGGCTTCGTGAAGGTGGTGGCCATCCGCTCGACAGAGCTTGTCCGCCGTGGCGCGGAGATTCAGAAGACCACGCCCAATGCCACAGCGGCTTTCGGGCGGGCGCTGACGGCGGCTTCCATGATGGGCAATATGCAGAAGGTGGAAAACGGCTCCATGACCCTGCAAATCCGTGGCGGCGGCCCCATCGGCACCATTACCGTGGTGTCTGACGCGGAAGGCAACGTCCGGGGCTATGTGACGGAGCCACGGGTGCCGCTGGTGGAGAAGTATCCCGGCAAGCTGGATGTTGGCGCGACAGTGGGCACCAACGGAACCATCACGGTCATTCGGGACTTGCAGATGAAGGAACCCTACATCGGCTCAACGGAGCTGGTGTCCGGCGAGATTGGCGATGACGTGACCGCCTATTTTGCTCAGAGCGAGCAGATTCCCACGGCCTGCGCTCTGGGCGTGCTGGTGGACCGGGATACCAGCGTGAAGGTAGCGGGCGGCTATATCCTGCAGCTGCTGCCCGGCGCGCCGGAGGAGACCGTTTCCGCTCTGGAAGCAGGCATTCAGCGCGCTGGTGCGGTAACCCCCATGCTGGAAGCGGGTATGATGCCGGAGGATATTCTGGGTCAGGTCTGCGGCAGCCTGGGCGTGGTGTTCATGGAAACCGCAGAGGTCAGCTACAAGTGCTATTGCTCCCGGGAGCGGGTGGAAAGTGTCCTGATCAGCCTTGGCCGGGGGGAGCTGACCCAGATCATGGAGGAGGGCAAGCCCTTCCCGGTGGAGTGCCAGTTCTGCGACACGGTGTATACCTTCACACCGGAGGATGTGGCGGAACTTCTGAAAAAGATATGATTTTATCCTGTTTTTTGCCAGATTCCCCGGAAAACTGACAGACAGAATCCAACGAAAAAAACAGAAAAAAATACTTGACAAATTGGTGGGTTTTATGTATAATGAACCACGTCGCTGAGGTGAACAACACCGAATGCGCGTTCGGGAGCATAGCTCAGCTGGGAGAGCATCTGCCTTACAAGCAGGAGGTCACAGGTTCGAGCCCTGTTGTTCCCACCACCAATCTGGCCCGGTGGTGCAGTCGGTTAGCACGCCAGCCTGTCACGCTGGAGGTCGACGGTTCGAGTCCGTTCCGGGTCGCCATTAAAAATGCATCTTGGTGCATTGAGGAAGATTTTCTTCCTCATATGCCTCTGTAGCTCAGTAGGTAGAGCAGCGGACTGAAAATCCGCGTGTCGTTGGTTCAACTCCGACCGGAGGCACCACATTATGCGGGTGTAGCTCATCCGGTAGAGCGCCACCTTGCCAAGGTGGAGGTAGCGAGTTCGAGCCTCGTCGCCCGCTCCAATTTTATTCTGTGGCGCCATAGCCAAGTGGTAAGGCAGTGGACTGCAAAT
>JAXEXE010000020.1:0-18660 GCA_034113565.1 Faecousia sp. | reverse complement strand
GCTGCCCCGGCAGGAACTTTTCTCTTATTATAGCACCAATCTTGTGAAATCACAATTTATTCTTGTAGCCTGCCGCTGATACCGTCTGGATTGGCTTTTCCTTTCTTTTTGTTCCCTTTAATTAGCCATGAACTGCTTCATGCCCTGGGATTTCGCACCCGGATTGTCGTTACCATATCCCTCCAGAAGATTGATAACGCCCCAAATGCCTAAGCCTGCTCCAAGAGCGATAACAAGGGTCTGCAATACGTTTACTGCGCTGTTGAAAAATGCCATATAATTTCCTCACTTTCTGCCGCTTTGCGGCGATAAAAATTGTTTGTTTTTGGTTTTGGGTATGAAAAAGCCGCCTGTGTTCGGCGGCTGCGTCCTCGCGCTGCTTAAACTGCTGCGGCGCGGCGGTATTCAGTTGTCATTTTTGTAAGGGTTGATACGCTGCGGCTTCCTGCCACGCTCCAAGTAGGGGCGCGTACCATATAGCCCGTGTTTACAGTTCGGATAGATTACCACCTCCCTTTACGGTGCTGCGTCCTCCTGTACGTCGATTTCGTAGTAGTCAAATACTTCGTCCGGCTTTACGATAGCGGGGCGGCGTTTGATATGCTTTTCCATGTCAAAGGCGTTTTTCGGGTCTGCGTCGGACAGGTACTTGTATTTCGGGTGCTTCGTGATGTCGTACTTATCAGAGAAGAACGGGCGCACACCTCTAAGCTGCAAGATACATTTCCCGCCGTCCATGACCGCGATTTCGTCCTGCGTCATAAGCTCTTTGCCTAACTTCTGATAGTTCAGCCCATGCGAAAGCTCCCGCCCTCTGGTTTCGGAAGTGTTGAAGCTGTCAATCGTTTCTTTGCCTAAGATTTCCGATATTTCTTTGAGCGTCGTTTTTTCCTTGCCGCCCAAGAAAAGGGTCGTGTCGCAGTTGCCTACAATCGTGTCGGCGTTATCCTTGTAGATTGCCTTTAGCTGCGACTGTGATTGTAAAATAATAGAAGCCGATATTTCGCGGCTTCGTATGGTCGCTATGAGCTTTTCAAACTTCGGGATTTGACCGATATTCGCAAATTCATCTAACAGGCAGCGCACATGAACAGGCAGCCGCCCGCCGTAAACATCGTCGGCTTTGTCGCATAACAAGTTGAAAAGCTGCGTGTAGAGAATGGAAACAACAAAATTGAAAGTGTCGTCGGTGTCGGAGATGATAACGAACAATGCCGTTTTTCTATCTCCCAAAGTGTCAAGCTCCATTTCGTCGGTTTCCATGAGTTCGCGCAGTTCCCGTATGTCAAAGGGGGCTAACCTTGCGCCGCAGGAAATAAGGATTGATTTTGCCGTTTTGCCAGAGACAAATTGTCAAGGACTTTTTAATCAAATTCACAAAAAAGCCACAAAAAAGTGCCAGAAGCAGATTTTAGCTCCTGACACTTTTGCGGATGGGTTATTTGCTCCTGCTTAACAGTTCGTCGCAAAGGTACGCATATTCCGGCAGTTGGCCGATATAGGGTTTCCAGCGCCGCTTAATCTCGGCCAGTTCCAGCGGATCGGCGTCCTCGAAATCATGGTCGTTTCCGGTTATTCCAAAAACATCCAGTGCTATATCATTCAAGCACTCATAACAAAGGCCAGCAGCGGACTCTATCCAGTTGCCGGTATCAATATAGACTGGGTCGATAGATATTGCCAGCCACACATAGCCGACCTTGTCCGACCAAACCAAATCATAAGCAGTCATTTGTTGGATGTGTTTCTCGAACACTTTACGGACGCGCTCAATCTCATTTTTCTCTTTTTCTGTGTACAGCATTTTCATGTCCTCCTTGGCTAAAAGTTTTGGCGTGTACCATCATCAGTTTAGCACAAGGCGGCTTCGTTTATCAGTCTTTCACATCTGCTGAATTTCATTTTTGAGCATACGCTTGATTTTATCGCTCATGGTTTCTGTGCTGGTATTGCTGAAATGGACATGAACCTTGTAGGTTGTCTTGCCGATTTTCTTTACCATCGCTGGCGTGTTTTCCGGCGCTCTGGACGCAGTAGCGGCGTCTGCCACCTGCATAGTACGGGGTTCTTTGTTCATGGCGCTCCTTTCTCCGAACGGGTCTGTGCCGCCCGGCAAAAAATTACTCATGCTTACGGTTCACAAGGTCTTTGGCCGCCCGCCTGGTGGCTCCGGCGTTTTCCTCCCGAAAGTTCTTCCCGTCAAAGAGGATCGGCGCACACCGTTCCAGAATACGGTCATAGATACGGGCGTGGGCCAGATCAGGCGGGTTTTTCAGCTCGGACAGTTTCAAGTTTGTTGTGATAATCATGGGCCTGCGGCTGCGGTAGCGGCTGTCGATGACGAAAAACATCTGCTCCATAGCATATTCGGTACTGCGCTCTACTCCCAGATCGTCAATGATAAGCAGGTCATACTCGTCAAAGCTGGCAATAAACTCCGACCTGTCCTCAGAGAACATCCCCGTCAGGCGGTTCAGGATGGTGGGGAAGTTCGTCATCAGCACCGGCACATCCCGGTCAAGCAGGGCGTTGGCAATACAACCGGCGAAAAAGGACTTGCCGGTTCCTACATCCCCGAACAACAGCAGGCCGGTGTTGTTTTTATATGCTTCTTTCCAGTTCTCCACATAGGCATGAGCCTTGTCCATCAATGGGTTTTGCCCGTTATCATTGGAAAATGTGTAGTCATACAGATAACGGTCTTGCAAGCCCTGTGCCTTTCGGCGTTTGATACGCTCCATGCGGCGCTGCCGTTCTTCAGCAGCCTTGCGCTGCTCCTCAGCCTCCCGCTGGCACTGGCAGATGCAGCGCGGCATAAAGTAGCCGGATTTCCCAAAGCATGGCACAACGGTCTGCCTCTGGCCGCCGCACTTCTTACAGTGAATAAGGCCGTCTGCCGGGTCTATGTACTCGTCCCCGGCCAGTTCCACACCGGCGGCTGCCTTGTCGATCAGCGCCCGGATTTCTGCGGTAATCTCAATCATACGGTTTCATCCTCCTTTACGCTGTAATCCCGGTTGCGGGTGGGCGGGGCTACTTTCTTCGCGTCCTCACCGGCCCAGCGCCGGATGGTTGCTGCATGGCTCTGATACCGCTTGCCGGTAGAAGCCATGTACTCGGACAGCTTTTCGATGTACTGTTCCCATACAGCAGGAAAGCTGGCCTGCAAGTCTGCCATTTCCTCGTCCGTCAGGAAAACATTCTGGTAACGGCCATAGGCGCGGGCGGAGCGTCCCTTCTCTATCTCTCTCTTTATCTCTATCTCTTTCTCTAACTCTATCTCTATCTCTGGTGGACGAATGTCGGACAAATGTCCGCCGTTTGTCCGGGGCGTGGAAAGAGCCTTGTTTTGGAGCCTCGCCGCCCGCTTTCGCTCGGCCTCGGTGGAGGACTGGCCGATCAGCAGTTCAATATTGCTCATGTAGAAGGTGCCGCTGTCCAGCACTTCCACAAGGCCCAGCTTCAGGAAGATTTGCAAGGCCCTCTCCACAGTGCCGATCTGCTGGCGGGTGATGGTGGCGATCATCTGCGCCGTGTAGGGGATATTCTCGTCAAGCTGGAGCCGCCCGCCGTGTTTCAGGGATTTCAGATACAGCTTGAGCAGGATGTTGGAGTACAGCACACCGTCCGGCATACTTTCCAGCAGCACGATGGAGTCATCGTCAAAATAGCTTTCTTTGAGTTTCAGGTAATAATATTTTCGGTTGTCTGACATAGGGTTCCTCCTTGGGGGTTCTCTGGGGATTCTATACGCATTTTAAGGCCGTTTTAGGGGTCGGAAGATAAATCTATCAGCCTGCCTTTGACACCCTCGAAAAAAGCCTTGATTTACAAGGGTTTTTCATCCCCTAAAGCGTGACATTTCTCCCGTTGTTTTCGCTTGCGCTTTGCGGCGTTGACCCGCTTCATGCGTGCGGCACATTCCGGGCAGTATTTGGCCCGGTTGGAACCGGGGGTAAACAGCGCCCTACATACGGCGCACCTCTTCGCATTCATCCGGTGGAACAGCGCCGTTTCCAGTTCCTTATCCTGCGGTAATACCGCCGCCCGAAACCACCTGCACAACAGGGAGTAGGAAATAGACTGGACACAGACACATTCCTCCCCATCGTCCAGAGCGATACAGTTTCCGTCGATGTAGTTGCAGCACTCATGCACCAGCCTCCGCGCTCTGCGATACTGGCGGTAATCCATGACAGGGATAGGTTCAGTCTTGTTGTTCTTCATAAATGATTTCTTTCATAAAGCGTGTAACCTCCTTAAATGAATTTATTGTTAAAAATTCGTGCAAAGTATTGTTTTCTTCGTGCAAATGGCATATACTATAATTGCCAGCAGAAAGGGGTTGATCGTATGGCTGGAAATACCACAAACATCAGTATCCGCATGGACGCAGATTTGAAAGCGCAGGCGGACGCACTGTTTACTGAGCTTGGCATGAACCTGACTACGGCGTTTAACATCTTTGTGCGCCAGTCGCTTCGTGAAGGCGGCATTCCCTTTGAAGTAAAGCTGGAACAGCCGAACAAAGAAACGGTTGCTGCCATGCTGGAAGCGGAAAGGATTGCAAAAGACCCGTCTGTAAAGGGCTATAATGACCTTGACGAGTTGTTTGCTGACCTGAAAAGATGAAAGAAACCAAATATACCGTCAAGTACACGACCAGTTTCAAAAAAGACTACAAACGAGCCATCAAGCGTGGCTTGAAGATCGAGCTGCTGGAGCAGGTCGTAGCATTGCTGGCAATGGGCGAACCGCTGCCGGATAAGAACCGCGACCATGACCTGTCCGGCGATTGGGCAGGTCATCGGGAATGTCATATTCTCCCGGACTGGCTGCTTATCTATCGCATAGAGGATGATGTTCTGGTGCTGACGCTGGCCCGCACCGGCACACACAGCGACTTGTTCGGCAAATAAACAGTCTGCCGCCGTATGGGGAAACCTGTACGGCGGTTTTTCTGTATGCAAAGGTATGTCGTGAAACGCGACACACTTGACAGGGGTACGCCAAAACGCGGTAGCCTTTACCGCTCCGGCCCACGGTCGTGAGACTTGTCCCTTTCCTGTCGGGACAGCTGCTCGGCGGTTTTGCGGAGCCGTTCCACTGCTTTCAAATCCTCCCTCATGGATTTCATGGCAAGCGTGTCCGTCTGCTTTCCGGCGGTCAGCTGGTCGATCTCCCGCTGCCATGCCTTCGGGGTGATCCCCTCGCCGCTGTCTTTCAGTTCTTTCAGATACCGGGCTGCTGCGTCATACAGGATCAGTTCCCGGCTGTGGCGCTGCTCAAACTGTTCCCGCTTTTCCGGCTTTACTTTGGCAAGCTGTTTGTGGATGGGCTTGTACTGGTTGTACTGTTCCCACATCTCCCCGCGTTCGGTAAGAATGGCGATCCGGCGCTCAGCCTTGACAATCTTTCCGCGAAGGTCATAGTAACGGCTGTTCATATCAGCAATTTTTTCATGAAGCTGCTGCATAGACTGGATGCCGTTTGCCTGTAAAAAGCTGAATAGTGCAGCGCTTTCCTGCAAGGCCCGGATTTTGCCGGTGCGGGTGCGGGGAGCGTTCAACTGCTGCTGGGCTTCCCACAAGGCGGTCAAGCTGCTTTGCTGCGTTTGTGGTTTTTCCGCTTCGGCTTTTGACCAGCGATAAAGACGGGTAATGCGGGCTTTAATTTCTTTCAGCAGTTTGTTGTCGGCGGCGATCTGCCGGTTTACCTCTCCCTTGTCGGTGCGGATACCGCGCTTTTCCATTTGGCTGGCAGCTGGCCCCAGATGGACAGAGGGGATTTTATCAATGCCCTGCCGCTTGTAGCTGCGGTGGTCAATGCGCTCCGGTCTACCGGCAGATTCCAGCGCCCGGTTGGTGTAGGCTGCCCACGCTGCCCTCCAAATCTCCACATTTCCTTTATCGTTCCAGTCGGTTGTATCCTCCCGATGATTTTTCCAGCCGCCTTTCCCATCCGGGATACGCTGTCCATTCTCGTCCAGATCGTATGCCTTGCGGCACTTTGCGCCCCACTGTCCATTTTCTTTCAGAGGCCGGAGCGTCAGCATGATATGGACATGAGGGTTGCCGGTTCCCTTGTCATGGATAGCAAAGTCGGCACACATTCCTTTGTCTACAAAGTTGTCCTTCACATAGGCACGCACAAGGGCAAGCTGTTGTTCGCCGGACAGTTCACGGGGCAGGGCTGCCTCGATCTCACGGGCAAGCTGGCTGTCCCTTGCTTTCTCGATTTGCTCCACGCTGTTCCAGAGGATAGAACGGTCTGCAAATTCTGGCGGGGCGTGGGCAGGCAGCATGATCTCCGCATGGACAATGCCGCCTTTCCGGGTGTAGTCGTGGGTCATTCCATCCCATTCATTTGTCAGCTTGGTTCCGCTGCGGTAAGCAGCTGCGGCAACGGCAGAACGGCCTGCGCTGCGCTTGATGATACTGACGGGGATATGACAGAAATCTATGGGGAACACCTCCTTTCAGTGAGGGGGATAGCAGGCTCTGTGAAGCCGGACAAACGCAAAGCGGGTGTCCGACGACTGCGCAGAGCGCACAAGGGGTTTGGGGAGCGTAGCTTCCCATCGCGGACGAAGTACGCAACGCCCCCGGCAGGGCGCACAGCACCGGCAACGGTGTATAAGTGCGCCCTTGTAAACAAGGGACTTATGGCGTGTCCCCGGATTTTGGCAGGTTTGCAGTCAATTCCACAGCCCCCGGAAGATGGGACAGGGCAATCAAAAATGCTTTGACCTCTGCACCGGAAAGGTCGGGAGCCAGCGGAAAAATACCCTCCAAAATGGCTCCGCGCTCAATCAGGCGGCGGGTGCGAACCCTGTGTTCTTCGTTCCGCTGCTTGTTCTCCAAAATCTTCTTGCGGTTTTCAAGCTGTCGGATCTCCTTCAGGACTTTCTCCCGTTCTTCTTTTGAGGAGTGAGCTGTAATTTTTTCGTCCATGTCATGCACCTCTTTTCTTTGGAAACGCTCATAGATTGACCGTCCATTTCTGACGCGCAAAGTACCGGCGCAGCCTCCGCAGTGCGGCGTGGATGGATTTTCCCGCCTGTGATGGTGTGATACCCTCCATTGCGGCAATATCTTTCACTTTCATACCCAGCATATAGCGGGCATGGACACGGCGGGCCTGCATAGGTGGCAGGGAAGAAATGGCTTCGTACAATCGCCGTATCAGTTCTTCGTATTCGGCTAATTCTTCTTTTTCTATCAGATAATCCTCCGGCGATGGCTGCGCCCAGCCGATTGCGGCATTTTCGATTCCGTCGTTACAATCGAGGGAGTAAAACGCCTTATACCGGAACATCTTGCGTTCTCTGGCGGCCTCGGCTCTCTTATCCAGAAGAAACGCTTCGACGATCTCATCGGACACCTCCACAAAAATGTCCTCTTTGCAAAATGGATAATATTGTTTGAGATTGATGGTCTGCATAGGCACGCCCTCACTCTGTTTGAAAAAGGTCATCATAGCAACGGCGCATATTCCGCAGCCCCCGGTGGATGGCAACGCTGACCTTACTGCTATGGATACCCTCTCTCCGGGAGATTTCCGGCTGCTTGATACCGTCAATATAGTAGGCGTGAACACGGCGGGCCTGTGTCGGAGTGGCATGAGCCAGAGCCACCGGCAGAGCTGCTATCAGGTGCAGGCGGGTGGTCATTTCTTCTCGTTCCAGCAAAATATCTTCCGGCGATCTGCTGTGTTCCAGTGCGTAATTTTCCAGCCAGCTGTATGCGTCCAGAGAGTAGTAGGCGCGGTGGTAGACTTTCCGGCGCTCATAGTTCTCCATCTCCCGCTGGGCCTGATACATCGCTGCCCATACCTCGTCTGTAACATCCACAAACTCGTCATGCCGGTAGTGGGGATACATCCACCGCAGATTGATTGTTTTCATAGGCTTACCTCCTGAAAATCGGAGAGGCGGGCAGCTCGTCCGCTGTCCGCCCCTCGCTGAGATAAGGGAAATGATCCCTTTCACTTGGTAGCCAGAAAACAGGTCATTCGTTAAGCCTGTTCTCAAAGAAATTTATAAATTTTTTTCTGACCGCCTCCACACTTTGATACACAGCCACTTTGGAGCAGCCGCACAGCACACCGATCTCTGCAAGGCTCAGCCCGTCAAGCGCATAGAGCAGGAAGCGGCGGCGCTGGGCCTCGGTACAGGTGCCCAGAACAGCCATCAGCTCATGAAGCGTTTCCATGCGGCAAAGGTATTCTTCCGGCGTTTCGCCGTAGGCTCCTACGCCCTCGGTGGTAATGATGTACTCGTCAAACTCCCGGCCATCCCAATGCCGCCGCTGTTCATGGAACAGGTTCTCCGTTTTGTGATCGGCCCGGTCAAGAAATTCATAGACTTCCAGCGTGACCTCCACGGCCACAGCTTGTCCGTTATAATTGATGGTAACTTCCATCTGCCTTTCCTCCATTCAGATTTTTTCGGGAAAATCTGAATGGGGCGGCGGAGAACGGCACCGGGGATAAAGTTCGGGCCATGCTGACCCGATGTTCCGGCTCCATAGGGACAAAAAATCGCCCGGACAGCATGAAGCGATTCGAGCGCAAAAAATACGGTATTCAGTTACATTGTGACAATTTTCGCACTGGCTGCCAGACGGGGCCTGTCCGGTGGCCGGGCTTTTTTGACGATAGTGCAAATATCGTCTGAATTTGTCGGCGGTCAGTGTGCTTCATGGCGACTCCCTCCTAAATCCGCCGTGTCAGCGTATAGGCGTCACTCCTTTGTCGAGGGCATAAGAAACGGCGGCTCTGAAATTCAAAGCCGCCGTTTCTTATAGGCGTGTTGATAGGACTGCTGGACGACGACTTTTTTTCTTTGCCGCCGTCCGGCAGCTACCTTTCTTATTGCTTTTAACGGGTTATTCCATCTCTCTATAGCGAGAAGCAATTTCCTCCGTAATCGGAATTAGTCTGCAATCTTCAATCGAGTACACCTGATCGCATAGTTGTTCAATGTCTTTGAAATGGTGTGAAGTCAGAAAAATGGTCTTGCCTTCCGCTTTCAGCATACGGATGATTGTCTTTACATCCTCATAGGTTTTGTAGTCCAGCGCGTTAAAAGGCTCATCCAAAATCAGAATATCTTGCCCTTCCATAATCGCCTGTGCAAGCCCTAATTTCTGCTTCATGCCAAGAGAATAATTGTCTACTTTCGCTTTGTTATCGGGGTCAAGCCCCACTTTGGTCATGGTCTGCCGAATTTCTTTCTCTCCAATTTTCCCTTGAATGTCCGCAAGGAATTTCAGGTTTTGAAAGCCACTGTAAATACCGATAAAGCCAGGGGAATTGATAAATACACCCATGTCTGCGGGGAAGTCACGACCATTTTTGCCAATCTGCCTGCCACGCACATATACGCTGCCCTGATCTGGCTTCTCAAAGCCGCATATAATCTTGAACAGCACCGACTTTCCGCTGCCGTTAGCGCCAACCAAACCAACAGTTGTTCCCTGTTCTACAGACAGGGAAATATTCTGAAGAATTGCCCTGCCGCTAAAACTTTTTGATACATTTCTTACTTCAATATATGAACTCATATTTTGTCCTCCTAATTCAATATTTTCTTGTAGCCCCACATAAGGATTCCTGCAATCATCAGCGTTAAAATAGCGGCCTCTATACCAAAGGCGGACACAGCGGAAATTCCAATTCCCGGTTCCACAACAGAAATTCTTGTCAGGCTGGAAAGGCCAAAGGGCGAATAAGCTACCCAATTCCCCGGAATGATACAGAGCAGATTTCCCGCCACTAACACAAGGAAACCGATTGTAACCTGTCTTGTGGCAATGTAGATGCCGAGCATAATCAGATATTGCACCAATATATCAAGGCACTTCATTAAAACCGCATAGAGCATAAGCCTGAAAGAAACGATTGTTAATCCAGTGCTGAATAGGGATGCCCCTATAAGGCCAGCCATAAGCCAAAAGATTGCATATACCATGAGAAACTTTATGCTGACCAATAAAATGCTCTTCATCAAATGCCTGCGGCCCTTCGAGCGCACAGAAACAAATATAGATTGCCCGTTCACTGTTTGCTCCACAAAAGCGGCAAGCAGGTAAAGGGGCACACCGCCGGTAATCAGCAGTTCAAGAAAAGGTAAAACTTGAAAATATCCGGTTCCATGTCCTGCAAACAGGGCATAAATCCATTCCAATCCTGATAGGGCGGTGCCATTGCCTAAGCCTTTGTAAATCGAAACTCCCAACACAACACCTAAAAGAATCAGCAGATTACGAGGGATCATGAGCGCATGGAAATAGTAGCCAGCTATACCACGGTGGGATAACTGTATATGCGGCAACTGTCCCCGCCACGCAAACCGAATAGATATAGCAATTATCAAAACAATGAGCAGCAAAGTAAAGGCAGTTATCTCTAAACGATGGGGCACGCCCAAATTGTGGTGTAAAATCAGCAAATGATTAAAACTCGTCAGCGGAATATTTTGAATTGCCGGAAGCTTGATCCACACAGCCGAGAGGACATAAAGAACGATTACAATTCGAATCGTCCACTTTCTCCCAGTGAAATGTCCAATCCACATACAGATTCCAAATATCAGCCAACTTCCAATAAGCTGATAGAGGGTAAAACAGACAAACGCCTGCAAGGGACTGGCAAAAAGCTGTTCCAGAGTGGAAAATAACTCGGCTTCCGTTGCACCCGCAGCAAGGTTCCATTCGTTGCCTAAAGGTAATCCTATACCAGACAGAAGAATTGCCCCAGTTTGAACAGCCGTCAGAATGACTGCAATCAAACCGACCCCAATCCATTTTTTCAGAAAATAAGAATGGTAACTTTGAAACCGTAAGATTACTGGCTCTCCGTCGTCATCAATAAAGGAAAAGCAGCTTAACAGTACAATCGGCAGCACAAAATAGGTCAGATAGTAATGGTCTGATACCGCCGACAAGATGTGCCGCTCGTATGCAATACCTCCGTTTAACCTCCCGCTGATGGAAAAAAGTATACATCCGGCAAATAGGGCAAGCGACTTTCCATATCCCCACAAGCGGAGATTTTTTCTGATAAGTGTAATCATAACGGATTCCTAAATGGTTACGACAGCATTTTTCTTAGAAAGAAGAAACGCTGTCAGGCCAATCACAATGCTTAAAACAATCGGGCCAAAGAGGAAAGAGGAGATCGATACGACCTTTGGATCGACTGTTGCGGGATCAAAAGCTACGACCAGTCGCAGCCTCTCCAAGCGGAGAATAGCCAGGACAAAATTTTCTAAAATGGAATACATAAACGGTCCGGTAAGGATTACAAAAATGTTCTTGCAGTATAAAGCGAGGACAAATCCGAAGGTCATTACAAAAAGGCTGACTATGCCCCTCCAAAGGGATAGGGCAACTGCATATAACAGCGGGGCCTTTATAAATGCGTTTTCAAATATATGGCTAAACGGATTTTCAACGAAAGGAACCACTGGCGGTTTCACATAGATGGCAAACACCGCCGATAGTATATAGGGAATCACAATAATACAAAGAGTTCCCAGCGCATATGCAATCCATTTGGCAGTCAGGTACTTCTTAATTTTCACTCGCGGCATGACATAGAGCAGGAAGTTATTTTTGCGCTCATAATACAAATTCCAGCATAGCGGCACCACAACAAATAGCGGATAAAGCAGAGAAAACAGTTCTGTTCCAACTTCCCATGCCTCTAAATCGTAGTGCAGTACATAATTTTGGTAAATTGTGCAGGACAACACACTCATGGCGATTGCCAGAAGAACCGTTGTCAATAGCACCGGCAGAAAAACTTTTTTCCACTCATTTCTCACAAGGCCTATCATATTTCATTCATCCCTTTCTTTGTTTTTCCCAGTATATCGAACTCTTTCGGGCGCTTCAATAGGCCGGAAACAAGAGAGGGTTTTAAGGGAACAAGATAAATTTCGTTCCCTTAAAACCCTCGTTCATACCCTTTTCTCATGGCATGAGTATGCCAAAGACAACATAATTTTCATTCAAAATGGATTCATTGCGGGTCAGGATTTTCCCATGATACCGTTCCGTCATGCGCAGGATATTATACAGGCCAAATCCGTGGCCGTCCCGACTTGCCTTTGTTGTTACGCCTTTTCCAAACAAGGCCATAAATTCAGTATTTGACAGCGGCGGAGCTGGATTGGAAACTGTCAATTCCAGAAAGTCGCCCTGTTTCTTACTGGATAAAAAAATTGTACTTCCTTTCGGTGAAGCTTCGATTGCATTATCCAATAAAATTCCAATGGCCTCGATCCATTCTGTTTCCGGGGTGACGGTTTTCTTGAAAAGACCGTGTAAGGATAATTCTATGTGAAGATTTGCCACTTCTGCCTGCTTTATTTTTCCAAACAGCATCCCGGCAATCATTTTGCTGTCGCATGAGAGCAGTTCCCGATCATTAAGACTGATTCCAATACTTCCTGTAAGACCTGCTACTTCTTTCCGGGCTTCTTCTAAAGTATCAGCAGAGGCAACGGCAGCTTCAATCGCCATCATCCGGTTATTAAATTCGTGCTGCCTTGCCCTAACCTGTGAGATCAATTCTTCTACAATAGGCACATACTGCTCAATCATGTGGATTCGCTTTTGCTCCTGCGTCCGACGCTGATGTAGGAACAGCAATATACTGTCCAGCAGCAACACCGCAAGGATCAGAATTATAATCACCCACAGATGGGAAAGAATTCTATCCACATCAAAAGAGAGGATAGAAAGCACTGCCATGAGAAGGACAGCGATATTGGCAGATACGATCAGAACTGTGAAATCGCTTCTTTGGACGAGCTGATGGATCAAGCCGAAAAGTGGCGTGAACTCCAGTACGACTATAAGGCACAACGCCGCTATACGGCTGCCCAACAGGAGTAAAATATCCGTAGCTCCGCAGACAGCAAAAAGAACCGCGCACAGGCATTTGACGAACAGGAAAATGGAGAAGGCCGCCATTGTGCCGCAGAAAACCGTTCCGCTGGATTTGGAGCCGAAGAAAATACTGCTCAACAACAATACTGCAAAAATCAAAAACAGCAATCCAACAATATTGTCTGCTGGTAGTATTTCAAAGCCTTCACTGCGGAAAGATGCCGTCATATTTGCTCCGACAGAAAAATCCACTCTCGGTACAACACAAAGAACAAGAAGAATGGGAAAAATGAAAAAATCTTTTGCCTTTATTTCTGATTTTTGCCGGAAAACGGCTTCACAGCAGAGAGCCAGTATTCCCACATCCAATCCTAACTGTATCAGATTCATTAGAAAGTTCATGTTTACCCCCATAATTCGGCCTGATATTTATTTCCGATGGGGATTGTATCTGTAAATCCTTTCAGAAAAATCTTCCGCTCGGATTTGTCAATTTTCTCAATATGGGATTTGTTCACGACATAACTCTTATGGCACTGAACAAATGCTGGATCATCAAGCAACGCCAATAAACCAGACAAAGTGTACCCGGAAATCGTATCTTCTTTGATGCCGGACAGACGGCTACTGGTATGGATCACAAGTTTTTTTCCAAAGGCTTCGATATAGGCAATATCCTGTGTAACATATTCTAAGATAAATTGCTTTTGCTCAATCTGAATGGTTTTTGCTTGTTGGCTCATCTGTTTAGACAATCCCAACGCGTCACGAAATGCCGTTACAAATTCTTCTTCGCCAAATGGCTTTACAAGAAAACTGTAACACTTCACATCTCGATAAGCTGAAAGTTCTTCTCCTGCCAATGCCGTTTCAAAAATGATCGGCGTATATTTATATTCCGGCAATTCGCGGAGCTGCTTTGCTAAGCTGGTTCCTTTATAGTCCTCTAACTGAATATCAAGGATAAAAAGGGAAACATCGTTCGCTTTTGCGTATTGCAAGGCTTCTCCGGCCTCGGAAACAGAATGTACCTCAAGATCGGCAGATATATTGTCAATATAACGCACAATTTTCTTTACAGCATTTGTATTATCTTCTACTAATAGCACCTTGCCCATTTTACAATTTCTCACCGCCTTTGTTTTGCTTTCGACGCTTATCCGCCGGTTTATCTGCCGCTTTAGGGAGCAGCCAAACACCGGCCATCTTCACAGCGCCGGGAATACGGCCCTCGACGCAGTAATAATTGATTTGACGGGACGAAACGCCCCATTTTTCACTTGCCTCTCTGAGTGTCATGTAGTCCATGTTCACACCTCCGACAACTTCTTTCATTATATTTCATTAGCTCGAAAAATACAAGGCAGAAGATATGACGGAAGTGTAAAACAAACAGAGGCTGCAAGTAGCAGCCTCCGCTTGCAAAAACTACTGATAAATCAGCTCTGTAAGAATAATTTCCTACACCTGCGCTTTCAGTGTATTCATCAGCCCCACCCAGCGCATGGGGTCACGGGCTTTCAGTTCCTCGGTGACGCCCACCGCCTCCATCATGCGGGGCAGCATAGCGTCCATCCGTTCATGCGCCGCCCGGTCAATCTCCAACAGGTGCGGGTACAGCTTTTCGCTTAAAATCAAGCTGCTGTAAAGGCCGGACCGGTGTTCCTTCAGGTAGCGTTGCCGCATACGGCCATACTTGCCGATGGGGGCCTCCGGCTGCTCGGAAAGTTTCAGGTCGGGGATGTAGTAATCCCCGCAGCGGGTGTAAGTCAACTCGTTCATGTTCGTCCTCCTTTGCATTGTAATTGTTAAACGGCGGTGCTGGCCGATACGGTTGCCTTGCGGGGCTCCTGCCTGGGTAACTGACTGACGGGGATAAAAATGCCTTTTTCCATGTCCTCAGCACGGATTGCGGCCTTTGCCGCCTCCCGTTGCGCTTTGCGCTTTGCGTTGTAGCGTTCTTCCCATTCCTTCTGCTTGCCGTTTGCTTTGCGGCGTAAGTAGTTCTGGTGAAGCCTGTCCTTGCGTTCCTCTTTCTTCCGCAGTTCTTCCTGTTCCTCCGGGGTCAGGGGAACAGGCTGCAAGGCGGGCGGGATATACCGGCCCACAAAGTTGAAGTAGATTTCAACCTCCTGCGTGGTGTCCTGACTGCCTTTCCGGGCGCGCTCATGGACAAGGATTTTCTCGACAAACTCGTTGAGCATGATATTCGTAAGCGTGTCGAAGTTCTCATACTTGTCAATCAGGGCAATAAACTTCTCCGCAGATTTCCGGCTCTGCTCATAGCCGGTAACGGCTTTTTCCAACTCTGTGATTTCCGCATTGAGGGCGTCTTGCTCTTTGGCGTACTGTGCGTCCAGGGCCTCATATCGGGCGTCCGGCAGCTTGCCCAAGGCGTTGTCCTCATAGATTTTGCAAATCAGCCGTTCCAGTTCTCCGGCCCGCTTTTGGGCGGCAGCCAGCCGTTTCCGCTTTTTAGAGATGTCGGCGGTCTGCTGGGCGGCCTGCGTTTCCTGGACAGTGCGGATAAACTCGGCCCGGTCATTCCTGGAATACTCCGCGATGGTCCGGAGCATATCGGCAATCAGGGTCAGAACAGCTTCGGCCTTGATGCGGTGCTGTGTGGGGCAAAGGGAGCCGATAGGGTATTTGCCATACTGGCCGCAAGTGTACTGAGGAACACGCTTACCGTTATAGGTGCGGTGAACATACATCTTGCCGCCGCAGTCGGCGCAGTACATTAGGCCAGTCAGGGGATATGCCTCCCCAAAGCCGTCCGGGTAGCGTCTGGCGTTTCCCCGGACGCGCTGCACATTGTCAAAGGTTTCCTGGTCGATGATGGCCTCATGGGTATTCTCGAAAATTGTCCATTCGCTTTCGTCAACATAGTGGCTTTTCTTGTCCTTGAAGTGCTTGCGGGTCTTGAAATTAACCGTATGACCTAAATACTCACGCTTTTTCAAAATGCTCACAATGGTGGACGAACCCCAGCCGTAGGGGTCTTTGACTGGCTTCGTCCTGTTTACTCCTTCGTCAAAGCGTGCCAGATGGACAGCGGGAATTTCAACCTTTGCTTCGGACAGCAGCTTGGAGATTTGATAGGGACCGTAGCCCTCCATCGTCAGAGAAAAGATACGGCGTACCACCTCAGCGGCTTCTTCGTCCACAAGCCAGTGTTCCCGCTTTTCGTCCCACAGGTAGCCATAAATGACGGTGCCGGTCAGATGCTTGCCGCTCATACCTTTGGACTTGAACACGGAGCGGATTTTCCGGCTGGTGTCGCGGGCGTAAAACTCGTTCATAATGTTGCGGAAGGGGGTAAAATCATCGTCGCCTTTCAGGCTGTCCACACCGTCGTTAATGGCGATCAGCCGGACGCCGCGCTGCCGTAAAATCTCCATGACCTGACCGACCTTCAGATAGTCACGCCCCAGGCGGCTCATGTCCTTGATGACAATGGCCTCTACACGCCCCGCCTCAACTTCCTCCATCATCGCCAGGAATCCGGGGCGATCAAAACGGGTTCCCGATACACCGTCATCGGTAAAATGCCGGGGATTGGGCAGGTTATTCCGACGGGCAAACTCCTCTAACATCTGCTTTTGATGACTTATGGAATTGCTCTCACCCTGTAACTCGTCATCGCGGCTCAATCGTTCGTACAGTGGGGTGATTTTCTCGTTTCTCATGGCTGTACCTCCTGAAATGAAAATGCTCTAAGTGACTGCTTCACTAACCATGACATAAACCATGATTAAGAAGTCACTTAGAGCATACATCTCCCGCAGCCAGTTTGTACTTCTTGTACTGCTTGACCGCAAAATGTTCCGGGTCTTTTTCTTCCAGACGTTCAAACATGAGGTCTACCGGGTTCTTAAAGTCCTCGTCGTCCTCGCGGGCTTCCGACGCATTTATCATTTCAAGCAGCGTCGTAAAGTTCTTTTCCTCGTCGGGGGCTTCGTACCAGATATAGCCGATAAGCGCGGTATAGTAGAGCTTTTCAGCTTTTACCCAAAAATCCTCGCCGGATTTCTCCCCGTCGCCTTTGGTGTTGGCGATAATGGTATTGACTAACTTCAAAATATCCTTTTCGCTCCGCAGATAGGCAAAGGGATTGTATTTCATGGATTTTTTGAAGTTAATCGTATTCAGCACTTTGATTTTGTACCCGCCCCGCTGTAAGAGCTTCCCGCACTCGATTAAGACGGTGCCTTTCGGGTCGGTAACAACATAAGAACTGTGCATTTGCATAAGGTTGGGCTTTACGAAAAAGCGGGTCTTGCCGCTGCCCGCTCGTGTCAACCCTGTGATACAAATTTTTTCAAGTTTTTTTCAAAACCCTCCCATCAAAGCAATATTTTCATAAGCTCAGCCTTTAATTTAGCTTTCCTCTGCTCTACAAACTGGAGGAAATTAGCATACGAATACTCCATATCCGGAAGCATATTGATTGTCCTGTACTGGATTTTTTCTGCATCCGTCTTATATTGTTCTACAAACCATACATCGAAATCAGTGGTCAGCTTCTCTTCATTAAGCTGTGCAGCCAGCAACTGCAGATTACCAATATCGTTCACTGTTTCGATATACAGATCCAGCTTATCTTCCGGCACACCTTGTTTTCTCAAGTAACTCTTCCTGAATTTGCTCTTCGGATACATGTGATCCTCATGGAACTTATTGCTAAAATCAAGCGACGGATAAAGGAGCATAAGCGTTGACAAGGTTTCTCTTGCACCATATCTCAACTTAAGCAGATATTCATCAATATCATCCTCACTGAACTGAATCGACTTATTGGTTCCTTTGAATTTATCAATGATTGCCTCTATCGGGAAGTCGTTTGTTCCGTTTTCCCTGAGGATATCACGTATCGGACGTATAACATTATCTGGCTGTCCGCTAAATGCCTTCTTGAGCAAGGCCATAATAAGCCATTTTTTTATCTTTGTCCTGTTGTCTTTAGTGTTGCTGGAATCCACAAAATTGTCCGGCATTCCTATCGTCATGAGATAATATGCGATTGGAATAAGCGCATTATTCGAGCTCAAAGTCTCGCCCGTATATCCAAATGAAGATGCAAGATTTACCGACTGCTTTATAGCCCTCTTGATCTTATCCCAGTTTGCCTCGATCTTCATCATGTTGGGTTTATTAAAATTATCAACTTTGAATGCGATGTCTGGGAAATCAGATAAAACCAGAGCGGTCTTCAATACAAAATCCTTATTTATTCTGAATCCACCACCTATTGAATTTACATCATCTACAAAGTCTGTTATCTCTTCCCTCGCATCATGATTTTCCCACTGTGCGGATGCGATAGAAAGCAAAAGGTCTGAATATGTAAGCACAGTTCCCCCACTATTTACACGGATAAAAATGTTCAAAACTTTATCCAGTTCATCAGTTTTTTCCTTGTAGTAGCTGAGTGTGAGTGATGTATGGATCACTTTATGCAACTGTGACAGCGTATTAGTTGCAAACTTCGCCTGTTGCTTCGTGTAGCTAAAATCTTCAGAAAAGCTGATATTATCCGTTACATAAGTCGCAACATCCCCGAGATCATCCATCTCCAAAATCTTACCAACCTCAAACCAGTATTCTTCGTCTGAATTTTTTACTGTATCACATACCTTAAATTCAAAATCATATTTATTTGTTAAAATATTTATAGCTTCTGTAGATTCATTTATTATCGTATAAATGATATTCGCATTTTCACTTTTAGGCTGATATTCATATATCTTTTTGTCATTAG